>JAWKWG010000014.1:0-60521 GCA_041397675.1 Hyphomicrobiales bacterium
AAAACAGACGTCACAAAGACGGGCGGCGTGCCAATCTTATTTGGTGATGACGCCGCAAGCGATGCGCGGGCCGGCGTCGCCCGCCGGATCTGTGATGTAGTCGTCGGGGCCTTCATGAATGACAATGGCCGAGCCATCATCGTCGAGCAGGCCGTCGTTGAGATCGATCCGCTGATTCAGGATCTCGATCCTGAGCTTGCCAGTCTCGGGCACGTGGATGTTGGGCATATCGCCGGCATGCGGTCCAGCCTTGTTCAAGAGGCCATGCTTGTCCTCTTCGGGATTGAAATGGCCGCCAGCCGACTTGAAGTCCGGCGCCTCGCACTTGCCGGTCTCATGGATGTGGAAGGCGTGATCGCCGGGAGGTACGGCGGTCAGATCGACGTCAAGCAACACGCCGGACGGGGCTTCGAACAAGGTGACCGTGCCCACCTCGTTCCCGTCGGGATCGATCAAGACGGCAGTCGCCTTGTCGACGGCGAACGCGGGGTTGCCGAGCGCAAGCCCTGCAATCAGCACACTTGCGAGGCAGATGACTGTCCGTTCCATCAAGCGACTCCTACTTGCATTCCTCGCGCAACTATAGCGCACCGGCGCTCAGCGGGGGAGCGCCACCCAGTAGTCCATATCGAGCACGACGCCGTCCTCTAAGCTGCCGTCGGCCTTCACACCGGGGAAGTCGGCGCAGTTGCGGTCCTTCACCGCGAAGGTGCGCAAGCGAAGCGCGCCCATGTCGGAGTGACCGGGAATCTCGGCTTTGTCGAGCACCTCGCTCCAGGCATAGATCGTGTCGCCGGCAAAGGACGGTGCCGCGTGGCGCGCACCATTCAGCCCGAGAACGTGAAAGGCATTGGCGAGGCCGTTGAAGCTCAGTGAGCGGGCGATCGAGATGATGTGGCCGCCATAGACGAGCCTGCGGCCAAAGCGCTCCTGGCTTTCCCGGTGCTGATTGAAATGCACGCGCGCGGTGTTCTGGTAGAGGCGCGTCGCCATCTGGTGCTCGGCCTCCTCGATAGTCTGGCCGTCGACATGATCGATCTTGTCGCTGACCGCGTAATCGTCGAAGCGGCGCGGCGAGCCTGCTAGCGCGTAGTCGTAGACGGTGAGCTTGAGCGGGGGCAGCGCCTTGCCGAGCGTATCAGGCTCGACCATCTTCTCGAGTTCCGGAATAACCGTCTCCGGCGCCGGAGCGTCGAGGTTGCGCTTGGTGACCATCACCCAGCGCTTGAAGCGCAGCACGATCTCGCCTTTCTGATTGCGGCCCGTGGTGCGCACATAGACCGTGCCGTTCTTGCCGCTGGAGTTCTGCTTGATGCCAATGACTTCGGACACCGAGGCGATGGTGTCACCGGGATAGACGGGGGTCTCGAAGCGGAACTCGGCATAGCCGAGATTGGCAATGGCGTTGCGCGAGATATCCGGCACGGTCTTGCCGATGACGAAATGGAAAACGAGTACGTCGTCGATGGGCGCGCAGGGATAGCCGATCGACTGCGCGAAAGCGTCGGACGACTGTACGGCGAAGCGCCCGCCATAGAGGGCGGTGTAGACGCTTGTATCGCCGACGGTCACCGTGCGCGGTGTGGCGTGCACGATCTCCTGGCCGAGCTTGAAATCCTCGAAATAGTTGCCGGTGACGGTCCGGTCGATCTTCTGCGTGTCTGCCATGTCTCGCATGAGGTTCAACGGGGCACGGCCCCTAGCGGAGGCCGGACCATAATTTGCGACTTCCGATCTGTCACCCCTCGTCCGGCGGGGCCGAGCGGGGGAACAGGAGCCGCTGATAGAACCAGCCGATGCCGACGAGAACGGCGCCCAGCCCCAGGAAGGACAGGGCCCGATAGATGCCCGTCAGGTCCGACATATCGACCAAGAACACCCTTGAGCACGGTGAGCACAATCACGGCGGCGGAGGCTGCGCGAAGCGGCACCGACTTGAACCAAATGCCGGCTGCAAGGAGGGCAACGCCGAACAGGAGCCACACGGCCGAGTAGGTGTATTGCTCGGCATCGGTGGTGGTGCCGACCAGAAGGGGGCCGTGATAGAGAACGCGTAATCCTAAGACTGATATAGCCGAGCGCGAGGGCAAGTGCCGCGGCTGCAGCGATGCGGCTGTACCACTTAGGCCGCGTGTCACGCGTGATGTAGGCGAGTGCCGCGGCGAGGACCGCGGGCAGGCCATAGCAGAGCAGTACAAGGTTGACGAACGGCCCTCCGACTACCTCGCCGGTAAATAGCGGATTGGCGACGACGCCGAGACCAACAATTGCAAGCACGAGAACCGCGGCACCGAGCAGAAGCGCGCCCCAATTGTGCACGATGCTGCCGCTCTTCTCGCGCAGGAGCTCAAGCCCGATCACCACGGCGAGCAGCAAGGTGACGTCGAGCCCGACTTCGGCGAGGGTACCATCCGCGTCATACGGCGCGCCGGCCCAAACGTAGTGGCGAACCTCGAACACCACGAGCATCACGGTGAAGAGGATGGCGGCGGCATCGACCGTGCGTGACGGCACGTCGTCGGCCTGCTTGCGGAGGGTGCGGCCTGCGACGAAGAACGCGAGCGCAGGCACGCCGTAGCCGTAAAGCAGCCAGTTGAAGAGGGGTGTGGTGCCGACGGCGTCACCGACGATGCGTGGATCCCAGGCGATTCGGCCGAGCACGGCGACGGTAACGGCGGCGGCGAGCCAGCGCAGCGCAGGCCACGGACGCTTCTCGCCGATCCAAGCGATGCCGGGCACCATGAGGGCAAGCGCGATGGTGAGCCAGCCCTTGTCGAGCGCGAGGCTGAGCGCGAGCGCGAGCGCAGCGATCGAGCCCGTTGCGAAGATCGCGCCGGAGGCCTCTTGGCCGGGGCTCGGTTCCCGCTTGGCGAGCACTTCGGTGGCAACGGCGAAGATCGCGGCGAGCAGGAGAGCGGCGGTGGCGAAGGGGAGCGACTTGTCGAAACCGGCGATGCGGTAGTAGAGCGCGATCAAAATGAAGAGCGGCGCGGCGACAGCCGACGCGCTCCACAGGATCGCGATGAGCGGCCGTTCGCTCCGGCCTTGGGCGAGGAAACCTGATACGCCGAACAGGGCAACGAGGACGGCGCCGAGCGTGAGCGGCGCGCCGAACAGGAACTCGTCGGGACGCCAGGCCGAGTCAGGAACTAGCCCCGAGAGAATTTGGATCTCGTGCAGGTCGAAGTCGAAAGCCCATTGCGCGAAGATCGCGGCGACGAGAAGCGCGGCGACCGGCACCGCGGCGATAACTGAATCCGTGCGCCAGGCGATGACGACGGTAGCGGCAACGAGGATCACAAAGACAAGGAGCGCAAGGTTGTCATGGCCGGTGGCGATGACCAAGCATGACGCGGCGACGAGATAAGCGATGATTGTGCCCGAAGAAACAGCGTCGATATGACCCTTGCCGCTGTCGGGGCCAAACAGGAAGCCAGAGACGATCAGAAGCGCGGCGAGGGTGAAACCAGCGACGACGTGGAACGCGTGCGGCGCGACCGCGGCGATGTCGCCGATGCCAGGAAGGGTCCACAGCACGCTCGCGACGATTGCGCTGATGGCGAGCCAGCGCCAATGCCGCATGCGCGCGAGCGCGAAGGATGCCGCGGTCACGACGGCGAGATAGAGATAGAGCGCCCAGTAACTCGGCTGTTCCGTCGAGACGATGAGCGGCGTGATGTAAGCGCCGATCAGCCCGAGCCCGGCGAGGGCCGGTCCGTGCAGCAGGGCCGCGGCAAGGGTGCCGAGCGCCACGAGACCAAGCAGCACAAAGGCGGTGGCGGCATTGAGGAAAGCCGTAGAGCGCATAGGCCGCGTAGACGTCGGCATAGGCGATGGCCGTACCGGCAGCGGTGAGCACGCTCGGAATGTGCGCGCTCGGGATACCGGCGACGCCTGACTTGAGCTCGTTGCGGCGGGTCCATTCGCCGGCGGCGATCAAGACGACGGCGACGATGCCGGCGAGTACCACCCGCGCGCCTGGGCCGAACCAGCCCTGCTCGATGGTGAAGCGCACAAGAAAGAAACCACCGAGGGCAAGGGCAATGCCGCCTGCCCATACGACCCACTGCGTGCCGAAGCGCTCCTCGAGGCCGACGGTTTTTTTTGCCGGCTGGGGTTCGGGCGCAGGAGCCGGCTCGATCGGCTCCTCGATGGCCGCTGGTTCGGGCGTTGGCTCCGCAGGCTTCGCGTCAGGAAGGGTCGCGGCTGGCGCCTCGGCGGGCGGGCCAGCGAGCCGTCCTTCGAGCGCCGTCACCTTGGCCTCGAGCAGCCTGACCCGGGTCCGCATGTTGATCGAAATCACGAGACCGGCGATGGCCGCCACAGGGATGGCGAGCACTAGGACCACGATGTAGGCAAAGGGATCAAACATCATGGGGATCAGCTCCGGTGGGCGCCTAGGCGTCGTTTGTGGCAGCCGATCATGTGGGGTGGGGGAGGTCCACCGGCCAGGGGGCCCGTTTGCAACGTGGAAAGAGCCCGAAAATCAAAATGGCGGCCCCGCATTTCGCTGGGACCGCCACTTTGCAGATACTTGCTAGATCAGCGCGAATTAAGCGCGGTCGAGCTCAGCCGGAAGATAGGAGGTAACCTCCATGCCAGCCTCGGACTCGGTGATCTCGGGTTTCAGCCACTCTTTCATAGGAATCTCCTTCCGTGAACTAACAGCCTAATATTAGGGCCTCGGGCATGAGCATCGCATGACGTGCCCATGAACACTCTCTGAAAGCAGGATTATCGTTATCTGACGGCCCGAACGCTGCGGACCAAAAGAAAATGGCGGCCCCGCTAACGCTAGGACCGCCATTTCTGAAAACTTGCTAGATCAGCGCGAATTAAGCGCGGTCGAGCTCAGCCGGAAGATAGGAGGTAACCTCCATGCCAGCCTCAGACTCAGTAATCTCGGGTTTCAGCCACTCTTTCATGGTCGTCTCCTTCGGTGAACTGGAGCCTAGATAATGGGGGGTGGGGATGAGAGCCGCATGAAGCCTTCATGAACGGATTCTGACAGCCAGATTAACGGATTCTGACAAAAGCCAACGTCGCGGATCCCAGATTTTGGCGGATTTCCAACCTTGTGGCGCCCTCGGATCCTTGGGCCGGGGCCGACCGGCCTGTTTGCCGCTATTGGAACAGCAGAACGGCGTTGGCGAGAGTGTTGTAGATGCCCCACAGCAGCGGGATGCCGACGAATGTCCAGGCCAGGGCCAGCTTGATCTTGTTGGCGTCGGAGACGTCGTCAGGATGCTTGGTTTTGGTCATGGGTCGCTCGTCAGGCGTCGACTTCTTCGCGGTTCATATGGTGGCGCTCATGCACCGGGTGCATGACGAAATTCAAGATAAAGCCGACGAGAAGCAAGCCCGCCATGATGTACATAGTCACCGAATAGGCGTCAGCCTTGGGCACGCCGGCGTTGATCTGATACTCGCGGATATAGTTCACGAGCACGGGTCCGAGCACGCCCGCGGTAGACCAGGCGGTCAAGAGGCGCCCGTGGATTGCGCCGACATAACGCGTGCCGAAGATGTCCTTGAGGTAGGCCGGGATGGTGGCAAGCCGCCGCCATACATGGTCATGATTACGCAATAGAACGTGACGAACAGGACGATCGAACCGATCTCGCCGGTCCACGGCACCGCCGCGTAGAAGCGCCATGCCGAGGGCGAAGAAGATCATGTAGGTGTTGCGCCGACCGATATAGTCAGAGGTCGAGGCCCAGAAGATCGGCCGAGCATGTTGAACAGGCTGAGCAGGCCGACGAAGCCGGAGCCGCAACCGCGCTGATGCGTCCAGGGGAACATTTCTTGGCTCATAGCTGAAGCTTGGCCGAGCACGCCGATGCCTGCGGTCACATTGAGGCAGAGCACGCCCCATAGCAGATAGAACTGCGGGGTCTTGAGCGCTTGGTCCACATGGACATGTTCCGAGGTGACGAGCTTCTTGGGCACGGCGGGCGG
Source organism: Hyphomicrobiales bacterium (assembly GCA_041397675.1). GTDB lineage: Bacteria > Pseudomonadota > Alphaproteobacteria > Rhizobiales > Methyloligellaceae > Methyloceanibacter. The sequence goes on from JAWKWG010000014.1 coordinate 5,959, forward strand.
CACGTAACCTTCCGGCGCCCAGCCCCTGGCGGGCACACGCACGATCACCGCTCCCATCATCATGAAGAACATGTAGACGAGACCCATGGTGACGAAGGTCTCGGTGACGCCGACATGGGTCGGGGTGGCATACTGCTGCATGAGCCAAACCGACAGGGGCGAGGCGATCAAGGCACCGCCGCCTAAAACCCATGATGGCCATGCCGGTCGCCATACCGGGCCGGTCCGGGAACCACGTGATGAGTGTTTTGACCGGCGAGATGTAGCCGATACCGAGTCCGCAGCCGCCTATCACTCCGTAGCCGAGATAGACGATCCAGAGTTGGTGTAGGTAGACGCCGAGCGCTGAAATGAGAAAACCGCCGCCGAAGCACAGCGCGGCCGCAAACATGGCCTTGCGCGGCCCGACCCGATCAAGCCAGGTACCGGTGAAGGCGGCAGAAAGCCCCAAGAAGACGATGGCGATCGAGAAGATCCAGCCGAGCTCCGGTAAGCTTCCAGTCGTCGGGCGCGGACTCGGTGATGCCGATCAGCCTGGTCATCGGCAGGTTGAACACGCTGAAGGCGTACACCTGGCCGATGCACAAATGAACGCAGAGCGCCGCCGGCAGCACAAGCCAGCGGCTGAAGCCTGGCTTCGCCACGGTGTGAGCTCGGTCGAGCCAGCTGAAAAGACCTGCGGAGTCCGCTGTTGCTGCGGTCGCCATGCGAATTTCCCCCTAAGACGCGCTTTGCGCTGTTCTTGGCCGATAGTCTGGCTGGGCTTCGCCGTTATCGCAAGTCCGAACGGTGCGCGTTTGGTCCCATGCGCCTGCCCAAAGGGTCAATGTGACGGGGAGATGACACGCGGCTGGCACGCTGCAACAATGGGGTGGCGCAGCCTGTGGCGTTCACCTATCAACATCGCGGCTCTGCAGGACACGAGAGCGCACGACAGACCCAATTCCCAGAAATTTTGTATCCCTGGAGCTTACCTTGCGACTTCCGAAAAGCCTGATTGACGGATATTGGCGGTTTCGCCGCGAACGGCACGCGCCTGAGAGGGGCCGGTACCGGCAGTTGGCCGAGCTCGGCCAGTCACCAACCGCCATGGTCATTGCGTGTTGCGACGCGCGGGTCGACGTTTCGGCCATTTTCGATGCCGAGCCCGGCGACCTGTTCATTATGCGCAACGTGGCGAATCTGGTCCCGCCCTTCGAGCCCGAGGGCAAGTTCCACGGCACCAGCGCGGCGGTGGAATATGCCGCGCTCGTTCTGAAAGTGCCGAACATCATCGTGCTCGGCCATTCCCATTGCGGCGGCGTGGCGGCTTATCGCGAGAAGCTGAAGGGCAACGTCGACGAGACGAGCTTTATCGCGCGGTGGCTGACCTTGCTCGACGGGCTCGACGTCAAGAAAAGCGACATCGCGGCGTTCGGTCAGGAGGTGGCATTCGAGCTTGCGGGGGTGCGCCAATCCATTGCCAACTTGCGCACGTTTGATGCGCTGAAGGCGCGCGAGAACGAGGGCCTGCTCACGCTGCACGGCCTCCACTTCGATATCGCCAGCGGAACGGTGATCGCGCTGGACGAGGACGCCGACAAATTCGCCGCTGTCGCCGAGACCTAGAGCCCCGAAGATTCAAAGGCCAAGTTCGCTTAAGGATGGATGGTCGTCGGGACGGCGGCCGAGGGGCCAACGGAATTTGCGATCTTGTTCGAGGATTGGCAAATCGTTGATGCTTGCGAGCCGTCGCCGCATCAGACCGTCGGCGTCGAACTCCCAATTCTCGTTGCCATAACTGCGAAACCAATTGCCGCTGTCATCGTGCCATTCATAGGCGAAACGCACCGCTATACGGTTATCGCGAAAGGCCCAGAGTTCCTTGACCAAGCGGTAGTCGAGCTCGCGAATCCACTTGCGCGTCAGGAATGCCACGATGGCGTCGCGGCCTTCGAGGAATTCGGCGCGGTTTCGCCAAACACTGTCCAAGGTATAGGCGGGCGCAACGCGCGCCGGGTCGCGTGTGTTCCAGGCGTCCTCGGCCTTGCGGACCTTTTCGACGGCGGTCTCCAAGGTAAAGGGCGGGAGCGGCGGCCGTTGTTCAGTCATCACGAGTGCCAGATGAATTAGGCGGCTTTCTTCAGCAGCTTGCGGTTGATGATCAACTCGGCGATCTGCACCGTGTTGAGGGCAGCGCCTTTGCGCAAGTTATCGGACACGCACCACAAGGATAGGCCGTTGTCGACGGTCTGGTCGTCGCGCACGCGTGACACGAAGGTCGCGTAGTCGCCGACACATTCGACCGGCGTCACATAGCCTCCGGGCTCGCGCTTATCGACCACGAGCACGCCGGGCGCCTCTCGCAAGATCTCGCGTGCCTCGTCGGCCGAGAGCGGCGTCGCGAACTCGATGTTGACCGCCTCGGAGTGCCCAACGAACACCGGCACGCGTACGCAAGTCGCCGTCAGCTTGATCTTGGGGTCGAGAATCTTCTTGGTCTCGGCCACCATCTTCCACTCCTCCTTGGTCGAGCCGTCATCGAGGAAGACGTCGATGTGAGGAATGACGTTGAAGGCGATCTGCTTGGTGAACTTGGCGGGCTCTGGCGGTTCGGTGACGAAGATGCCCTTGGTCTGATTCCACAGCTCGTCCATGGCATCCTTGCCGGCGCCGGAAACGGACTGATAGGTCGAGACCACCACGCGCTTGATCTTGGCGGCGTCGTGGAGCGGCTTCAGCACGACGACGAGCTGGGCGGTCGAGCAATTCGGATTGGCGATGATGTTCTTCTTGGTGAAGCCGGCGACGGCGTCGGGGTTCACTTCAGGAACGATGAGCGGCACATCGGCGTCGTAGCGCCAGCAGAGGAGTTATCGATGACGACGCAGCCTGTGAGCCGATCTTCGGCGACCACTCCTTGGAGATGCCGGAGCCCGCGGACATCAGGCAGAAGTCGATGCCGTGAAAGTCGAAATTCTCGAGATCGCGGCACTTCAGACGATTGTCGCCAAAGGAGACCTCGACGCCGATCGAGCGGCGTGAGGCGAGCGGGATCACCTCGTCCGCGGGGAACGCCCGCTCGGCGAGGATGTTGAGCATCTCGCGCCCGACATTGCCGGTCGCGCCGACCACGGCGACTTTGTAACCCATGCTTTTCAACTCCTTCGGGCGGGGGCGTGAGCCCGCCGGCATTGGCCGCGGATGTATGGGAAGCCCGGCCGATTGTCAAAGGCGGGCGATGGCGGGGCAGGGGCCCCGGCCGGGCCGCGCCTAGCGGCGGTTGTCGAGGGCGAAAGCCCCAGAACCGGCGCCCGCTAGCGCCAAGAGGCCGCCCGCCATGGCCACGTTCTCGAGGAACTGGATCGTTTGCATGCGATCGCCAAAATCGAGGTGAAAGACGACGGCGGCGACCACGCAGAAGATGGCGAGCGCCAAGGCCGCGCAGCGGGTCCACAGCCCGAGCAGAATACCAATACCCGCCAGCAGCTCGAGAGCGACCGTGGGGACCAGCAGGATGCCGGGCAGGCCATGGGCTTCCATGAGGGCTCGCGTGCCTGCGTAGTCGAAGATCTTGGAGATGCCTGACTGGAGAAACACCGGGGCCAGCAGCAAGCGGCCAAGCGTGATCAGATATGGCGCGAGAGCGTCCATCGCTCCCTCCTTTTGAGCGGATGACTTGGCGACTCGGAGTCTAATGCCGCGGCCGTTGCCGCACTAGAGCAGGAAGTCGTGTGCGAGCAGTTTCGCTACGTTTATGTGGATTTCGAAGTCGGCCTTGCCATCGCCATTCACGTCACCCTGAAGGACGTGGTTGGAATAGCGCAACTCGCCGTCGACCTTGTGAAACTTCTTGGTGCCGATGAACTTGAACGCCTGATTGCCCGGAGAGTGATCGGTGTCGGCGTCGATCCTGCGGAGATCGATCCTGTCACCTTCCACGTGCGAAAAGTCGTCGATGGTATCGCGCTTCGAGCCGACGCCGCTTTGCTTTAAGGACGTGAATTTGAACGTGTCAGCGCCGGTGCCGCCCGCGAGCCAGTCCGTGCCAGCGCCGCCTTTGAGCACATCGTGGCCGCCGCGCCCGTAGAGCTTGTCATTGCCACCCCGGCCATTGAGGATATCGTCGCCCGGTCCACCCTTGATGGTCTCGGCTTGGCCGTGGTTGGCGGAGAATGGTGTGGCGTAACCGGCGAACTGCTTGACGTAGGTCTTCACGCTAACATTGTTGCCGTCGACGGCGATCGTCACGCCGCCGGAGAGAAGAAAGGTGTTTAGGTTTCCGGCGCCGACGAGATGGGCGCCCGCCAGCATGCCAGACTCGGTGATCTTCACACCATCGAGGACCTGACCCTCGTAGGCCCAGGCATCCTTCATGTACTGCCATTGCAGCGACATGTACGCGCGGATGGCAGATTCTTGGGCGGCGTGGTCGGCGAGGAACTCGGCCTTGCTGTCGACCCCGTTCTTGCCCGTCCAGAAGCCAGGCTTCCAGTCGTTGGCGCCGGTGCCGTCATAGGTGTAGTAGCCGATGTCGCGGAGCGCGAGCTCGCCGAACTGATACTTGCCGAGATAGCCGTAGGCGTTTTCCGCATTGTATTTGCCGCCCGACTCCCTTTCGCCGAGCGCATTGAGAAATGCGGAATAGGTCTTTCTCGCCACGGCTTAGCCCTCTATCTAGGCGGTTGGCGAGCTATTCTTGTGCGCCAATTCTTAGACTGAGGTTTACGCGCGCGCCGGCAGGCGCGGGCTCACCTAGTTCACGCGGCGGCCGGGAAGCTTGTCCTTGACCTTGGCGCAGTCCTTGCGGGTGAACTTGTTGATCTGACGCGTCACCTCGGACCCCAGCGCATTGGTCGAGTTGTCGAGACCGGTGGCGGCGTAGAGCAGGGGGTAGATTGCCGCTGGCGCGGTGACGTCGCCCCAGTTGACCTGAGCCTCCGTTGCCTTGCCATTCTCAAAGGTGACTTTGGGCGCCAGCTCAACCTCAACGATGTAGGGCTGGCCGTCTTTGTGATGAAGTGAGCAGCGGACCGTCTGGGCTTGTGGGGCGGTCTTGTAGTGCGGCTCGCTCATCGCCTCGGCGAGCGCCGCGCGCGTGAGCCTGATTTTCGACTGGCAAACCAGCTTGCCCCAGGGCCAGTCAATCCGACCGCCGAGGGCATCAATGATTTCGGACTCGCGCCAGGTCCAAGCGATGTCGCAGGCGACGTTCGGCCCTTGCTGCTCCTTGGTCTCAAGGATGTCGCAAATCTCGATCTTGCATGCTTCGCGCGCTTCCTTCTCGGCGACCTCTTCGGGCGTCATTTGGCGCTTCGAAGTGACCTGGGCCCCGTCAGTTTCAGGACTGTCGTCCGTAGCTAGGGTGGCGGGTGCGCCGCCAAGCAAGAGAAGGGAGCACGCCACAAAGCCTACAACCAGTCTCATCTTCTCCCTCCAGTTGCTGCGGTCGAATTTGGCCGGGCTCTGATCAATCTGGTTCACCTATTCACCTGAGGATTTTTCATGCTGGATCATGTGGCATGGCTTGCCGATCTCGGCCAGAATAATGGCAACGGGAAGGGGCATATTTTCCATGACTGTAGGCACGCACCACAGGCGGCTGCGGCCGCTTATCGGGCTGAGTTTCGCGTTCTCGCTTGTGGTGCTCTGGGGCGCACCTGCAAGCGCCCAGTTCTATGTCCGCTCGCCGGACGTGGAGAAGGGCGAGCTCAAGCTCGAGGAGCATGGCGCCGTCTATTCGGGTCCGGGCGAGGACGAGCGCCGGCGGCAGTCTCATGAAGTCGAGGCGAAGTACGGCTTCACCGACCGCTGGGAGGGGATCGTCGAAGGTTTCTTCCGGCAGGATATCGGCGAGGACTTCGAGGCGCGCCAGTTCGAGCTTGGGGCGCAGTATGAGCTCGTCGAGCGCGAAGGCGACGGGCTCGGCCTCGCATTCCGCGGCATCTACGAGTTTGCGCTACAAGGCGGCGATCCCGATGAGATTCTGTTTGGTCCACTCGCAAAATATGTGTGGGGACGCGATTCGTTCACGACGAATGCATTCTTCATCGGCCAGCTCGGCAATCATCGCGAGATCGACAGCCTGGAGTTCAAATTCAACTGGCGGCTGAAGCGCGAGCTCAACGAGAGGTGGGCGATTGGCGTCGAGGGATACAGCGAGATCGAGGATATCTCGCATGCAGGGACGTGGGACGACCAAAAGCACCGCTTGGGTCCCGTCGCCTATCTCGAGCTCGACAGTATGCCCAAGTGGGAATTCGCGGCAGGCACCTTGTTCGGTGTGTCAGACGCAACCTCGGACGTCACGTTCAAGTTCGATGCAGAGTTGGAGTTCTAGCCGAGCGCCTTGATGATGGCGTCGCCCATCTCTTTTGTGCCGACCGTCTTGCAACCCTCCTGCTTAATGTCGGCGGTGCGCAAGCCCTGATCGAGAACGCGTGCGATCGCCTTCTCAATTGCGTCGGCCGCTGCGCCGAGATCGAAGGAATAGCGCAAGCACATGGCGAAGCTGGCGATTGTGGCGATGGGGTTGGCCATGCCTTTGCCGGCGATGTCAGGGGCGGAGCCATGTACCGGCTCGTAAAGCGCGCGGCGGCGGCCTTTTTCGTCCTCGGCGCCAAGCGAAGCAGACGGCAGCATGCCGAGCGAGCCGGTGGCCATGGCGGCTTCGTCGGACAGAACATCGCCGAACAGGTTGTCGGTGACGATGACGTCGAACTGCTTCGGCGCGCGCACAAGCTGCATGGCGCAGTTGTCGGCCAAGATGTGCTCCAGCTTGACGTCTGAATAGCGGTCTTTGTGGACACGGGTGACCACCTCGTTCCACAGCACGCCGGTCTTCATGACGTTGCGCTTCTCGGCGGAGTGCACGAGGTTGCCGCGTTTCCGCGCAAGCTCGAAAGCGACGGCGGAGATGCGCTCGATCTCATAGGTCTCGTAGACTTGCGTGTCCACGGCGCGCCTCTGGCCGTTGCCAAGATCGGTGATCTCCTTGGGCTCGCCGAAATAAACGCCGCCGGTCAGCTCGCGCACGATCATGATGTCGAGGCCGTCGACCAGCTCGCGCTTCAAGGACGATGCGTCGGCGAGCGCCGGGTAGCAAATGGCGGGGCGCAAGTTCGCGAACAATTCGAGATCTTTGCGCAGGCGCAAGAGCCCGGCCTCGGGGCGCTGGTCATAAGAGACGCCATCCCATTTGGGGCCGCCAACGGCGCCCAGCATGACGGCGTCGGCGGCCAGCGCTGATCTCATGGCGGCGTCGGAGATGGCCTCGCCATGGGCGTCATAAGCGCAGCCGCCGACCAGATCGGTCTCGGTCGCGATCTCGGCGAGCCCCTGCGCGTTAATCCAATCGATGAGGCGCTCGACCTCGCCCATCACCTCGGGGCCGATGCCGTCGCCGGGAAGCAAGAGAAGTTTGTACGAAGCCATGAATCGCTATCCGCCTTGTGCTAAACCTTGGCGGCCTTTGCGTAACGGGAGTGAGACATGCTGACAAGAGTGCTAATCGCGGCCGCGCTGATCCTGTTGATGCCGCTGGCTGCCTTGGCCGAGGAGACTAAGGTCCTGGCGCTTGGCTTGACCGATCATGCTGTCACCGAGGCCGAGCTCGGCGACGGCGCAGATCTGCCGCAGCCGCACTTCAACACCCCCGGCGTGGCCTACGCCCTCATCGCCGACCTCAAAAAGGGCGATATGGTCGAGGTGGCCCTGACCAAGGACGGCAAGGCCCTGATGCACAACATTCGCGAGGTCGAAGCCGATGCGCCGCGCGTCCTGCTTCAAGCGGGCAAGACCGGCGTTCCGGCCGGCGGCTGGCTCGGAGGCACCTATACGGCGATGGTCACAGTGACGCGGGATGGCAAGCCCATCCTCGAGGATCAGTCCGAGGCCATCCCGTTCGACTAGCATGGTGACGCGCGCGCTCATCGTTCTCCTGATGACTGCGACGCCAGTCGCGGCGATCGAGCTCGAGCTGCCGATCGACTGCACGCCGGGGAAAGACTGCTTCCTGCAGAACTATGTCGATTGGGACAAAGGACCAGGCATGCAGGATTACGCCTGCGGCGCGGAAACCTCTGACGGGCATGACGGCACCGACATCCGCTTGCGGAGTGTGGCCGATGTCGACAAGGGCGTCGCCGTGCTCGCCGCCGCGCCGGGCGTGGTCGTGGGCATCCGCGACGGCAAGCCGGACCGGCTGGTGCGCACGGAAGATGATCGCGCGGCAGTCGGCAATCAGGAGTGCGGCAACGGCGTGCGCATCGACCACGGCAGCGAATGGGCCACGCAGTACTGCCACATGCGCCGCGGTTCGGTCGCCGTGAAGGTGGGCGAACACGTCAAGGCCGGCACGAAGCTTGGCGAGGTGGGCTATTCAGGCATGGCGGCGTTCCCGCACATGCACATCGCGGTCAGCCGAGACATGATTACGGTCGATCCGTTTCTCGCCGACGTCTCTGCTGCATGCGGCGCGGAGGGGCCGTCGTTGTGGTCGAGCGCCGCGAAGGCGAAGCTCACCTATCAGAGGGGCGCGCTCCTCGGGCTCGGCATCACGGATCACGCCCTCACACTTGTACAGCTCGAGGATGGCGTGAAGCTCGGTAGCCCGCGCGCCGATACGCCGGCGGTCGCCTATATGTGGGCGATCAACTTAGAGAAAGGCGACACGCTCGACATCGCCCTCAAGAAGGACGGCGATGTGGTCGTGAACAACACTGAGACGCTCGACCGCAGCAAGGCGCAGATGATGCTGTTCGCCGGCAAGAAGGCGCCACCAGGCGGCTGGCCCAAAGGGAGCTACACGGCTCGGGTCACGGTCGTGCGCGATGGCAAGCCAGTCATCAGCGAAGAGACCGCGCCGGTCGTGCTCGACTAGGGTTACGCCCAGGGGCGGGAGGCGGCAGACTCGCGCTCGAAGGCGTCTATGTGTTCCGCCTTCTCCATGGTCAACCCGATATTGTCGAGCCCTTCCAGCAGGCAGCGCTTGCGAAACGGGTCGATGTCGAACTTGATGACGCCGCCGTCGGGCCCCCTGATCTCCTGGGCCTCGAGGTCAATGGTCAGCCGCGCATTGTCGCCACGCGAGGCGTCGTCGATCAGCTTGTCGATCTCGGCCTGCGGCAAGGTGATGGGTAGGATGCCGTTCTGGAAGCAGTTGTTATAGAAGATGTCGGCGAAGGACGGCGCGATGATGCAGCTTATGCCGAAATCGAGCAGCGCCCAGGGTGCGTGCTCGCGGGACGAGCCGCAGCCGAAATTCTCCCCGGCGATGAGGATCTTCGCGTCCGTGTAAGGCGGCTTGTGCAGCACGAAGTCGGGCAGAGGTTCACCGTTGTCGTCATAGCGCAACTCGGCGAACAGCCCCGTGGCGAGCCCGGTGCGCTTGATGGTCTTCAGATACTGCTTGGGGATGATCATGTCGGTGTCGACATTGATCATGGGCAGATGGGCGGCGATGCCGGTGAGCGTGGTGAACTTTTCCATGGGGTACCTCGTTCTAGCCGCCATATAGCGCGTCGCGACGCGGCTTTCCACCGTCACGATATCGCGCTTTTCTCCCGCCACTGTGGGCCTTAAGGTCCGGGGCGATCGGGTGAGGTGGAGGAGGCACATGGCAGGCAACGTGGTGTACGAGGCGCATCCGGCGATGTTCCGGGCGCATCCCTTCTGGTTCATCCTGTTCGTGCTGCTGATCCTCGCCTTCGGCATCGGTCTTTTGATCCTGCTCTACTGGTACATCAAGACGCGGGCCACGGCGCTGACGGTCACCGACCATGAGCTCCTCTACGAGCGCGGCATCTTGAGCAAGGACCGGCTCAGCGTCTCGCTCCGGCACATACGTTCGGTCGAGGTCAAGCAAAGTTTCATGAACCGTATTCTCAGTGTCGGCACCATCGAGGTCTCGACGGCCGGCGACGAGCCGGAGTTCACGGTCAAGGACCTGCCCGATCCGCACGAGGTGCGGGAGGCGATCAGCCGCGCGCAAGAGGCGCGGCTCGACAGCGATTAGGAGCGCATGATGCCCGGCGATGGCGACAGACGCGACCGGCAAGACGCGACACGACTGTTCGTGGCCGCGGCGATCGCGCTTATCTTGCTGATCGCGATTGGCGCCGGCGGCATCTACTACTTCACCGAGATGGTGGGGTCGTCGGACCCGTTCTCCGAAGGACTCGGGCTCAAGAACGCGGCGCTGATCTCGTTCGCCGTGTCGTTCGTGGCGATCCTGATCATGGCGGTAGTATCAGGCGGCGACGCGATCTTCGGCGAGCTGCCGTTCACCATCGCCGGTTTCCTGATCTTCTTCGTGATTTTCTGGCTGATGATCGCCTGGATCTTCTAGGCGACGCGCGCGCTAGAACGCGGGTCCGAGCGTCTGGGCGCGCGACGGCGGAGCCGACGAAGCGCTTTGCGACTGGCCCTCGACCAGCTGGCGATAGTAGGCGCGCATGGTGGCGCAGCGCTTCGGACCGGGCGGGTGCACCGCGTCGCCTTTCAGCTGCGAGATAAACGCGCAAATCTCTTCGAGCCCTTGTGCATCGAGCCAGCCCCATTTCACCCCGCGGCGGATGGCGAACAGGTCAGCCTTGGTTTCGTCGGCGCCGATGAACTGATGGCCGCATTCGTGCGAGTAGACGTAGAGCTTCACCTGGGTCGACAGGCTGGCAATCTTCTTGGTGTTGAGAATGAGAAAGCCGGGGAAGGCGCCGCCCCAAGAATCGAAATTGGGATTGAGGATCGTTGGCCGCGTACCGCAATTGACGGACTTTCCGTCGATGGTGAGATTGCCGTGTTCGATCAGCTTGGCGTCGGGACCGACCTCCTCGAGATAGTCATCGATGGTCGGACCGCTGTTCGGGCTGAAGCCGAATTCTTGCGCGTGGGCGCCGCCCGCGAAAAGCAGGAGCACTACGGCGACAACCGCCCACCGGTAGAAGGCCCGTCCGTCAAGCATGAGTCGCAGTTTAAGGTGGGTTTGATTTCCGCGCAATTCCCGGAGTTTTACTGGGCGGTCGACGCGCCGATTGAGGCCTTAGTGTTGAAACATTGCCGCAATTGAGTGCAGCGCTCTTCCGGCGTGGCGTGGACCGGGCCGTGGCCGGCGATGTTGAACGTCGTGCAGATGTCATCCAAAACCTGGCGATTCAGCCAGCCCTCGCGCCGGGCCCGGCGCACCGCGTAGCAGTCGGCCGAGGACTCACTCGGCCCGTACAGGATGTGGCCGCACTCGTGGTAGTAGATCAGCCACTGCACGGGGCGGGGCAGGTCCTTCAGAGCCTGCATGTTGAGCATGATCACCGTCGAGGAGACGGCGAAGCCCTCGAAATCCCGGATCAATGTGGCGGTCCGGCCACAGGAGAGGCGGCGACCGGCCACGACGAGGCGGCCTGGCGCGACCAGCTTGCTTTGCTCAATGGCGGCGGCGGTTTGCGGCTCGGGGCTGGCGGCGGTCAGCGCGATGCAGAGCGCGAGCCCCATCAGGAGATGGGCAGCTGACCGCATTGTTGTTTCCCCTCCTGCCCACCCGTCGTAGCGGCAGTCTGCGGGTGGGGGCGCTGAGCGTCAACCGGCAATTCCGGCGGATTTTCCTAATCGCCGGCCTCGGCCTCGATGCGCGCCATGTCGTCGTCGGACAAGCCGAAATGATGGCCGATCTCGTGGATCAGTACATGGCTGATGATGTCGCCGAGGGAGTCGTCATGCTCGGCCCAATAGTCGAGGATCGGGCGGCGGTAGAGGAAGATCATCTCGGGCAGGGTGGTGACGTCGAGCACGCTTTGCCGCGAGAGGTCTACGCCATGATAGAGGCCGAGCAGGTCGAACGGCGATTCGAGTCCCATCGAATCGAGCACGTCGTCGGTGGGAAACTCCTCGACGCGGATAAACACGTCCTTGGTCATGTCGCGGAACTGGGCCGGGAGCTTGTCGTAGGCCTGTTGCGCGATGGTCTCGAACTCGGAGAGGTTCGGCGCCTTATGCCTGTGCCAATCGGTGGACATCAACGCGTCTTCGGCTTCTCGGCGATGACGATCGACTCGGGCAAGGTGAAGGCATAGCCCTCATCGGTGTCATGCGGCTTGAGGAGCGCGCGCAACGGCTCCGTCTCGAGCATCTCCTTCAACCGGGCGGTGGTCGGGCCTGAGCAGCGCATGCGCTTGATCCAGGGCTCGAAGGGAATGTCCTTGTCCATGATTTCGGACACGATGACCTTGAGACCCGCGCCGCGAACAAGATTCTGCCATTCCTGTAGCGTCAGGCAGCGGCCGTGGCTCGGGTCGCGCAATTTTTCGAAGGCGTTGTATTGCACGGCGAGGTCATCATCGTCGGGCGAGATGTTGTCGACGAGCGCAAACATGCCGCCGGGGATGAGCACGCGCGCCGCCTCGCGCACAAAGGCTTTCGGATTGCGGAAGTGATGGGCTGCGAGTCCGGCAGGTGACGAGATGAAAGCTCGTGTCGGGGAAGGGGAGGTCGTGGGCCGGCGCTTGCGAGGTCACCACGTTGCCGAGCTTGCGTTCTTTTGCCAGCGCCCGGGTCTGCGCCAGCATCTCCGGCGTGACGTCGCTGGCTGTGACCTTGGCGACCTTGGGAGCGAAGGCGAGCGCGGTATGACCGGCGCCGCAGGCGATATCGAGATGACGCCAAGTCGGCTTAGGCTCGATCAGTTCGACCAGCCGCGTGAGGGACGGGCCTGACGCGTGCACTGACGAGGTCGCGTACTCGGCGGCGGCCTGACCGAATTTCTGCTGAACCAGGGAACTCAAGAAGGGCCTCCCCGGGGCGCAGGGTTAGCGGATATCGCGGATGTCGACGAAGCGTCCGGCGATGGCGGCGGCGGCGGCCATTTGCGGCGACACCAGATGGGTACGGCCCAGGCGGCCCTGGCGCCCCTCGAAGTTGCGGTTCGACGTCGAGGCGCAGCGCTCGCCAGGGGCGAGCTTGTCGGGGTTCATGGCGAGGCACATGGAGCAGCCCGGCTCGCGCCACTCGAAGCCCGCGGCCCTGAAGATCTTGTCGAGACCTTCCAGCTCCGCTTGCTCCTTCACGAGCCCTGAGCCCGGCACGATCATGGCGTTGAGGTTCGCGTTGACGTGCTTACCCTCGACGATCTTGGCGACAGCGCGCAGGTCCTCGATGCGGCCGTTGGTGCAGGAGCCGATAAAGATGCGGTCGAGCGCGATATCGGTGATCTTCTCACCGCCCTTGAGACCCATGTACTCCAGCGCGCGGATCGCGGCCTTGCGCTTGGTCTCGTCGGTGATGTCCTCAGGTCTCGGCACATACCCAGCGACAGACACGACCTGCTCGGGGCTAGTGCCCCACGACACGATGGGCGGCAGCTTCTCGGCGTGCAGCACGACCTCTGCGTCGAACGCGGCGTCGTCGTCCGAATAGAGCCGCTCCCAATGATTCTTGGCGACCTCGAACGCGCCGCCTTTGGGCGCGCGCGGGCGTCCCTTGATGTAGTCGAAGGTGGTCGCGTCGGGCGCGATCAGACCGGCGCGGGCGCCGCCCTCGATCGACATGTTGCAGACGGTCATGCGCCCTTCCATGGAGAGCGCCTGGATGGCGTCGCCGGCATACTCGATGACGTGGCCGGTGCCGCCGGCGGTGCCGATCTCGCCGATGATGGCGAGGATGATGTCCTTGGCGGTGACGCCTTCCGGCAATTTGCCGTCGACGCGCACCTTCATGTTCTTGGCTTTCTTCTGGATCAGCGTCTGGGTGGCGAGTACGTGCTCCACCTCAGAGGTTCCGATGCCGTGCGCCAGCGCGCCGAACGCGCCATGGGTCGAGGTGTGGCTGTCGCCGCAGACGATAGTGGTGCCGGGGAGGGTGAAGCCCTGCTCGGGGCCGACCACGTGGACGATGCCCTGGCGCTTGTCGAGCTCGTGGTAGTAGTCGATGCCGAAGTCCTTGGCGTTTTGCGCCAGGGTCTCGACCTGGATCTTGGACTCAGGGTCGTCGATGCCTTTGGAACGATCGGTGGTTGGCACGTTGTGATCGACCACGGCAAGCGTCTTGTGCGGCGCGCGGACCTTGCGACCCGCCATGCGCAAGCCCTCGAAGGCCTGCGGGCTCGTCACCTCGTGCACCAGATGGCGGTCGATATAGATCAGACTGGTGCCGTCGGGCGCTTCATGCACCAGATGCGCGTCCCAGATCTTGTCGTAAAGGGTACGGGGCTTCGCCATGTCGTTGTCGGTCAACAAGAGCTCGTCTCAAGCCTCAGATAGCGATTGAGAGCCCGATTTCCAACGTGGATGGCCGGGCACGCCCGGCCACAGCTCATTTGCCGCCTATTCCTTGGACTTCTTGGCCTTTTTTTCGGACTTGGCCTTTGGCGCCTTGGGCTCCTTCGCCTTGGGCTCGGCTTTGGCCTCAGCCGCTTCGGCGGTCTCGGTCTCGCCCTCGTCCTCGGCAGGCACCTCGTCGGCGGTGGTCTCGGCCATCAGAGCGACGGCCTTGGACGCCCAGTCGTCGTTCTCGATCTGGTCACCGAGCTTGAGCGCGTCGTCGAGATAAGCAATCTCGTCGTCCGTGAGGTTGGCGATCTGCTCGAACTTAATGATGCCAAGCTTGTTCAGCTTTTTCTCGAGGTCTTCGGTAATGCCGGCGATGAGCTTGAGATCGTCGGGCGCGCCCTTGGGCTTGGTGAAGCCCTTGAAGGCCTCGCCCTTCGGCTTCTTGCCGCGCACGTCCTGGCGCTCAGGAATACGGGCGGCCTTACCGCGGCGCCCGCGCAGGTAATAGAGCTTGGCGCGGCGGACCCGGCCGCGGCGCACCACCTCGATGGAATCGATTAGCGGCGAATGGATCGGGAAGACACGCTCGACGCCCTCGCCGTAGGAAATCTTGCGGACGGTGAAGTTCTCATGGACGCCGCCGCCCGAGCGGCCAATGCACACGCCCTCATAGGCCTGAACGCGAGAGCGTTCGCCTTCAACCACCTTGACGTTGACGCGGACGGTGTCGCCGGGGCCGAACTCGGGGACTTTGCGCTTCTCGGCAAGCGCGGCGACCTGCTCTTTATCGAGCTGCTCGATGATATTCATAGCAATGCCTTTCACGGGCGCCTGCCTGGCCTTGGGCCTTGAAGCGAACGCCATTCTTTTTGATTGATCCAGAAGTGCCGGCCCAAGGCTCGGAAGCCGCGGTCGGGCCGGGGTTTCCTAGCCTAGGTTTCAGCCCTTGTCGATGGATTTTCAGGCCTTTTTGGCGCCTTGGGCGCCTAGCGCTTGAGGCTGCGGATATAGGCCACCACGTTCCGCGTCTCGTCCTGGGTCAGAACGATATTGGGCATGGTGGGGTGGGAGCTTTGCAACCAGACGGAAAGCGCCATCTCGGTCATGCCGGGCGTGTCGGCCACCGACTGGAAGGTCGGCGCCTCGGTGAGCGGGGAGATCTGCTCGTTGGCGAGCACGGCGTGGCAGGCGGCGCAGACCTGCTCAGCGTAAGCCTTGCCGGCTTCGACGTCGGCCTCTTGCGCGGCGGCCTGTCCGGA
This sequence comes from Hyphomicrobiales bacterium, assembly GCA_041397675.1. Taxonomy (GTDB): domain Bacteria; phylum Pseudomonadota; class Alphaproteobacteria; order Rhizobiales; family Methyloligellaceae; genus Methyloceanibacter. Next base: position 21,449 of record JAWKWG010000014.1, read on the forward strand.
CAGCCCGAATGTCACGACGCCTGCGAGTAGCAACTCCTTCATGCCCAGCTCCTTTTGCATCTTGGAGAGCTTGCGCGGGCGCAAAGCCCGTGGCTCTGACCTCGATCAAGATTTGCCTTGGTGGCGCTTCCAAAGATCGGGACGGCGAGCCTTGGTGAGGCCTTCCGCCTGCTCACGGCGCCATTTGGCGATCTTCTCATGGTCGCCGGACAGCAGCACCTCGGGAATGGCGTGACCTTTCCACTCGCGGGGCCGTGTGTAGTGCGGATACTCCAAGAGACCGGACGCGAAGCTCTCCTCGGCGAGAGGTCTCATTGCCGGCGACGCCTGGCAACAGTCGCACGCAAGCGTCGATCCAGACTTGCGCGGCAAGCTCGCCGCCCGACAGCACATAGTCGCCGATGGAGACTTCCTCGACGCCGCGCGCATCGAGCACGCGCTGGTCGATGCCTTCGAACCGTCCGCAGAGGAGGATGGCGCCCGGGCCTTGTGCCAGCTCACGGGCACGCGCCTGGGTGAGCGGGGTGCCGCGCGGCGACAAATAAAAAGTCGGCGTGCCGTGCGGAGCACCTTCCCGCGCGGCGTCGATGGCCGCGGCGGCAATGTCGGCGCGCATCACCATGCCGGCGCCGCCACCGGCCGGCGTGTCGTCAACCGAGCGGTGCTTGTCGGTGGCGAAGTCGCGGATATCGATGACATCGAGCGTCCACGTACCGTCGGCGAGCGCCTTGCCGGCAAGGCTCGCCCCCAAGGCGCCGGGAAACATCTCCGGAAAGAGGGTGAGAACCGTGGCGCGCCAAGTCATGCGGCGGCTCCGTGAGTCGCTTCGCGTTCGGCCTTCAACAGCCAAGTCTCCATGACGCCGACACCTTTCACCTCGATGGGGCCGCGCGACTCGAACACGAACCCGTCGCCAAGCACCTCGCGCACGTCGCTCGACACCTGGATTTCGCCAGGAAGCCCGTGCGATTCGAGCCGTGAGGCGAGGTTCACCGTCTCACCCCAGACATCATAGGAGAACTTGTCGGTGCCGATGACGCCGGCCATCACCGGGCCACCGGCGATGCCGATGCGGATGCGCAAGGGGATGCCGTGAGTCTCAGAAAGCCGCGCCACCAGGGCAGGCAGGCAAAGCGCCATGCGGGCAAGCCGCGCGGCGTGATCCGGTTGCGGCTGGCTCACGCCCGCGACCGCCATGTAGCCGTCGCCGATGGTCTTGATCTTCTCCACGCCGTGTGTGGCGGCGAGCCGGTCGAATTCGGTGACGACCTGGTCGAGGATAGCCACCGTTCGCTCGACACCGAGATTGTGCGCGAGCCCTGTGAAGCCCACGAGGTCGGTGAACAGCACCGAGGCTTGCGGCACGGCGTCGGCGACACGCTCGCCGGGGTTGATCTTCAGTCGCTCGGCGATCGGCTCGGGCAGGATGTTGGCGAGCAGCCGGTCGGCCTCCGCGCGGGCACGGTCGGCAACAGTGAAGGCATAACCCACGATCAGCGCGATGATGCAGAAGGTTGTCGCCGCCGACGAGATGTAAAGGTTGCTCAACAGCAGGGGATCGGCGGCGATGCGCGCGTTCTCCTGCGGGTAGAGGAACCACGCGGCGAGGTGTAGCGCTAGACCGATTGCGACAGCTGCGGCGACGAGGCGAAGCCTGGACATGCCGCAGACCGCGAAAGCTACCGCTGCGACGATGATGTAGTTCAGCTGAATTCCGGAATTGTGACCGAGCTCGCGTACGAAGAAGAATAGGGCGACGTATTCAGCGGCGCAAATCAGCAGAGCCGCCGCGATGTCATTGATGCGGTGGGCCAGCGGCATGAGCAACGCGAAGCCCATGAGCGCCACATTCATCAGGACCAGAGGCATGTACTCCTGCATGCCCCAAAAGGCGAACACGCAAGCATAGATCGCCGAGGAAATGGCGATCATGAACGCCATGATGTTCACGATCTTGAGCCGGCGACGTGTGGCGCGCGGGTAGCCCTCGGTGCCGACCTCGGCGAGGTCGACCAGCGGCTGAAGCCAAGCGGGCCAGCGCGTTTTCGGAGCGGGGTGCGCGCGTGCGTCGGAGCGCAGCTCGGTGCGAAGGCGCATCAGCATCTCGCCAAGCTTGTTCTGGCCCGTACCATCGGCGCCGGTGCCCCAGTAATAGTCTTTCTGGGAGTCCTCTTCGATTTTCTCGTCGCCACTGCCGGTAAGGAGCTCGCGCAAGGAGTCGTGCTGGGTGAACTTGGCGCGAAGGGCACGCTCCATCACGGCGTCCTTGATGGAATCCCAATCGGGCCTAATGCGTGCCTTGTGCTTGCTCGCGAAGCGTTTGACCGCCGCGGCGTTAGGCATCTGTCGAGCCCTATCGCGCAGGTCCGGATCCTCGAACTTGTGCGCTTGATAATAGTGCTCGCTCGTCGGCCACGCCGTGCCGTCGATCTCGATCGGGAAATTCGCGAAGTTCGAGAAATCTCGATAGCGTTCGGACTTTGAGAAGAAGCGGATGGTCATGGCGAATCTCTACCGCATCATGCTCCCCGCTGGATGACGTCATTCCTCGATGTCTTCGGGCGGCACCAGCACAAGCCGCCGACTTTCCATGTCTACCTCGGGCACCGAAGCTTCGGTAAACGCCACGAGAAGATTTGTCACTCCATCCGCCGGCGCGACCTCGATGATGTCGCTCGCGCCGAAATTATGGACCGCCACCACGGTTCCGAGCGGAGCGCCATCGGGGCTTACCGCTTCGAGACCGATCAGGTCGGCGACGTACCACTCGTCGTCCTCCCGCGCCGGCAGGGCCTTGCGTGGAAGATAAAGCTTCACGCCGTTCAGCGCCTCAGCCGCCTCGCGGGTGGTCACACCCTTGATGCGGGCGATCAGAGCCTTCGGTGTAACGCGGACGCGCTCGATCTCAATCTCGCGTCCGCCACTGTCGTCTTGCAGCGGACCGTAGGCGGCAATGTCGGCCGGCGTTTGCGTGTAAGAGCGGAGGCGGACCTCGCCCTTTAGCCCCTGCGCCGCGCCGATCTCGCCAACCAGAACCCGGTCCGCGTCCTTTGCCAAGGCTACTCGGCCTTCTCGGCCTCGTCCTCGGCCGGAGCCTCCTCGGCAGGCGTCTCAGCCGCGGCTTCGTCTGCCGCTTCCACGACCGCCTCGTCGGCAGCCTCGACGGAGGCCTCTTCCTCGGCGGCAGCGGCGGCATCAGCCTTGGCCTCCTGTGCCGACTTCTCGGCCTCGGCAGCTGCTTTGGCTTTCTCCTCCTCGGCGGCCTTCTTGGCCTCCTCGCGCTCGAGGCGCTTCTTGCCGGGCTTCGCCTTCTCGGGATTGTTGCGGGCCTCGCGCTTCATCAAGCCGGCGGCATCGAAGAAGCGCAACACGCGGTCGGTCGGCAGTGCGCCGTGCGACAGCCAATGCTTGGCGCGGTCGGTGTCGAGGTTGACGCGCTCGGCGGAATCGCGGGGCAGAAGCGGGTTGAAGGTGCCGATCTTCTCGATGTAGCGGCCGTCGCGGGGGCTCCGCGAGTCGGCGACCACGATCCGGTAGAACGGCCGCTTCTTCGCGCCGGCCCGCGACAATCTGATTCTCAGTGACATTGTTCTCTCTCTCCTAAGCGTTCGATCTCAAAACAAGCTGACTCATCGTTTCTTGGTTTTCGGCAGGCCGGGAAGGCCACGCGGCATGGTTCCGGGAAGTCCGGGCAGCCCGCCGGGAAAAGCGCCGGGCGGCAGGCCCGGGAAGTTGGGTGGCGGCAGGTCCGCGCCTGCTGGCGCATCCGCGGACATCTCCGGCGGCGGTCCGCCGCCGAACAGAGATGCGAGCGCGCCGCGCTTCTTGCCCATGGCCTTCATCATGTCGGCCATCTGACGGTGCATCTTCACCAGGCGGTTGATGTCCTGCACGCTCGTGCCGGAGCCCGCGGCGACGCGTTTCTTGCGCGAGGCGTTGAGCAGTTTCGGGGTCTTGCGCTCGGCGCGCGTCATCGAGCCGATGATCGCCTGCTGCCGCTTCAAGATGCGGTCGTCGAGATTGGCAGCGTCGAGCTGCTTCTTGACCTTGCCGATGCCGGGCAACATGGCGAGCACGCCGCCCATGCCACCGAGCTTCTGCATCTGCTTGAGCTGCTCGGCGAGATCATCAAGATCGAACGTGCCCTTCTTGACCTTCTTGGCGAGGGCTTCCGCTTTGTCGATCTCGACGGTCTCGATCGCCTTCTCGACCAGTCCGACCACGTCACCCATGCCAAGAATGCGCCCCGCGATGCGGTCGGGATAGAACTCCTCCAGCGCGTCGAGCTTCTCGCCGACACCGATTAGCTTGATGGGCTTGCCGGACACGGCGCGCATGGAGAGCGCCGCGCCGCCCCGTGCATCGCCGTCGACCCGGGTCAGCACGATGCCGGTGAGGTCCACCCGCTCGCCGAAATTCTTGGCGAGATTGACGGCGTCTTGGCCGGTCAGCGCGTCGGCGACGAGAAGGGTCTCGTGCGGTTGTGCGATCTTCTCGATGGCCGCGGTTTCGGCCATCAGCTCTTCTTCGATATGGGTGCGGCCCGCGGTGTCGAGCAACAGCACGTCGTAGCCGCCGAGCTTCGCCGCCTTGATGGCGCGCGTCGTAATTTCGGTCGGGCTCTGACCTTCGACGATGGGAAGCGTGGCGACGTCGGCCTGCTGCCCGAGCACGCGAAGCTGCTCTTGCGCGGCGGGCCTGCGCGTATCGAGCGACGCCATCAGCACTTTCTGCTTGTCGCGGGTCTCGAGCCGATGGGCGAGTTTCGCCGTGGTGGTCGTCTTGCCGGAGCCTTGCAGACCGACCAGCATCATCACTACGGGCGGCGTGGCCGCAAGGTCGATGCCTTGCGCGTCAGAGCCGAGGGTGCGCACCAGCTCGTCATGGACGATCTTGATGACCATCTGGCCCGGCGTGACCGAGCGCACCACATCCTGACCGACCGCCTTCGCCTTCACCCGGTCGGTGAACGAGCGCACCACGTCGAGCGCCACGTCGGCTTCGATCAGCGCACGGCGCACCTCGCGCATCGCCTCGGTGACGTCGGCCTCGCTCAGCGCGCCGCGGCGCGTGAGCTTGTCGAGGATGCCGGAAAGGCGGTCTGAAAGCGTCTCGAACATCAGCCGGCGAAGTCTCCGACATATTTGCGGAACACCCAGCCGGAGAGACACGGGCCGTTATAGGCTTGCCTGCGTGGCCAGGGCGTGCCGACGCCGCAGTCCATCGTCTCATGGGAATAAACCACGCCGAGCCAGTTCCCGCGCTGGTCGCAGAGATTGAGGATGTAGCCGTTATAGACCTTGTCCAGCATGGCGTAGCCGGAGCCGGGGCCGCCACGCACGGCGAGGAAGCCGTCGCCGCCTTGCGGATCGAGACCTTTCACCACCCCTTGCGAACCGCAGGCATCAAAGTCGGGTTCTCCCCCAACCATGACCGGCACGTGCTGTTGGGCGGCAGTTGCTACCGGCAGGCAGGCGAGCGCAAGCGCGGCAAGAATGCCGGCACGGCGCAGGATACGGGTTCCAATCATCGTCTCTACCTCCTCGACTTGAGGATCAGCAAAGCAAAAACGCACCCGTGGGCGCATCGCGCTGACGGGTGTTGACCCCCCTGGCTAGTCTTTCAGTGCGCTACCGGCCTCTGGCCTTGAGCGCGAGAAAGAGCCCCACACAGGGCGGCGGCTCGTTTTACGGAGCTGCCTGAATTCGGGCGGAATGTCGGCGAGACCGCCGACTAAGTCAAGCGGGTGGAAGCGGATTCTTGCCAGGGCTGAGGTGACCCTAGTGTGGCACTGAGTGCGAGAACGCGTTCACCACCACAACCCCGCCGATGATCATGCCGAGGCCCACCAGCGCCGGCAAGTCGAGGGGCTGCTTGAACCAGAACCAGCCGATTAGCGCGATCAGCACGATGCCGAGGCCGGCCCACATGGCGTAGGCGATGCCGACGGGGATGGTGCGCAAGCTCAGCGCGAGGAGCGTGAACGATGCCGTGTAGGCAACGATGCACAAAAGGCTCGGCATCAGCCGGGTGAAGGAGTGAGTTTCCTTCAAGGCCGAGGTGCCGATCACCTCGAACACGATGGCAAAACCCAAATAGACATAGGGTATGAGCAGCGGCACGGGGTTCACTCCTATTCAGAGGCAACAAGGCGAAAGACACACGGCGAGATCGAGCAGGGCTTCGTCGCCGCCGCGCCAGCCGATGAACGACAGCCCGACGGGACAGCCAGCAGCTTCGCCTGCAGGAATCGAAATCTGCGGCAGCTCGGCGTGGCCGGCGAGACAAGTGCTCTGCAAAGTGAGCGTGCGGAACTCGACGAAGGAGGCGCCGTCGGGAATGTCGCGCTCAGGCGGCAGGGTCGGCGTGGTGGGGAGCACGATCAACGTTCCAGGTTGCACGATTGCCGTGAGGCGCTTGACCACGTCCGCGCGCACGGCACGCGCGGCCTCGGCCTCGCTGAACGTAATGCGGGATGCGGCCTCGAACCGCTCCTTGATACCGGGCCCGAGATCGGAGTTGTGCGACTGGATGAACGGGAGCAGGGACGACTGGATCTCGAAGGCTTGAATGGTGGCGAACGCCTTGCGCCACTCGACGATGTCCTCTCCCGCGATGTCCATGCGCTCAGGCTTTGGGATCGCGCCGGCGAGCTTGTCGAGCGTTTCCCACAGCACTTGGTCTACGCTCGCCTCGGAGTAAGCGACAATGTCTTGGGCGAGGACGAGCCGCTCGATAGGCGCGTCGACCTCAGCGCCTTCGAGCAGCACATGGCCCACCTTGCGAAGAAGCTCGGCGTCGCGGGCGAGAAAGCCGACGGTGTCGTAACTCGGGGCCATGGCGGTCGCGCCGGTCAAGGCGATGCGGCCGTGGGTAGGCCGCAGGCCGTAGAGCCCGCAGAACGACGCGGGCACGCGGATCGAGCCGCCCGTGTCTGAGCCGAGCGCGAAGTCGCACATCTCGGCCGCGACCGCCGCCGCCGAGCCGCAGGAAGAGCCGCCAGTGACATGACCTCGCGCGCGCGCGTTGATGGGCTGGCCATAGTGAACGTTGGAGCCGAGCACGCTGTAGAAGAATTCGTCGCACACGGTGACGCCGGTGCAGGATGCGCCCGCCTCGAGCAGGCGCGCGATGGCGGGGGCCGTGTCATGCGCAGGGGTGGCGTGCGCGTAGAAATCCGGATTGCCGTTCGAGACCTTGCGGCCTTGAATCGCGAACATGTCCTTGACTACGAAGGTAAGGTCCGCGAGCGGCCCGTCGCTCCGTCCGAGGAGCGGCGTATCAAGCGTGTGCGGCATAAGAGCGCCAACCGGATCGCTCGCGGGAACGGAGACCATCAAATGCTCCATGCGGGGATGCGTTCGGCCAAGAGAACGACATATAAGTGAATTCTTCGCAACGCCTTGAGAGTGGACACGTGGGCGCAGAGACGAAACCGCATCGCGGGCTGCCCAAAGCGGTCTGGGCGCTAGGCTTCACATCGCTGTTCATGGACATCTCCTCGGAGTTGATCCATGGGCTCCTGCCGGTGTTCCTCGTGGTGAGTCTCGGCGCCAGCGCGGCGGCGCTCGGCGTCATCGAGGGCATCGCGGAAGCGACGGCACACATCACCCGGGTGTTCTCCGGTTGGCTGTCGGATACGCTCCAGCGGCGAAAGGCGCTGGCCGTCGCAGGGTACGGCCTCGCCGCCGTTACCAAGCCGCTGTTTCCCCTCGCCAACGCCGTTTGGCTCGTGGCGGTGGCGCGGTTCCTCGATCGCATCGGCAAAGGCATCCGCGGCGCGCCGCGTGACGCGCTCATTGCCGATGTGACACCGGCGGCGAAGCGGGGCGCGGCGTTCGGCTTGCGTCAGTCGCTCGATACGGTGGGCGCGACGGTTGGGCCGCTGCTTGCCATCGGACTGATGTTTCTGTTCAACGACAACATCCGCACCGTGCTGTGGTTCGCGGTCATCCCGGCGGCGATCTCCGTTCTGATCCTCGTGCTGTTCGTGAGAGAGCCGCCGCACGCTCCCAAAGACAAACGTGCGCCGATACAAGCACGCGAGATCGGGGAGCTTGGCGCGTTCTACTGGTTCGTCGTGGGCGCCGGCGCGGTGTTCACGCTGGCACGGTTCAGCGAAGCGTTCCTGGTGATCCGCGCGCTGGATCAGGGTCTGGCGCTGGCGCTCACGCCAGCGGTGATCGCGGTGATGAGTGTCGTCTTTGCGGTGGTCGCCTATCCAGCGGGGCGCTTACAGGACCGATATGGAGCGCGGCCGTTGCTGGTGGCAGGACTCGTGGCGCTGATCGCCGCCGATGTTCTCCTCGCGTTTGGCTCGGGGCTTGTTCTCGTGTTCCTTGGCATCGGGCTATGGGGCCTCCATATGGGGCTGACCCAAGGCGTGCTGTCGGCGCTTGTTGCCGAGACCGCTCCAGCCAGGCTCAGGGGCACGGCGTTCGGCCTGTTTGGCTTGATCACGGGCCTTGCGGCGCTTGTGGCGAGCGTCCTGGCCGGCATTTTGTGGGAGGCGATTGGCCCGGACGCGACATTCTTGGCTGGCGCCGGATTCGCGGTCCTGGCGCTGATCGGCTTCTTGGCGGCGCGGCGCCGTTCCGGCGCCTGATTAGGACTTCGCCGTGCCGCCGGTGCTATAGAGGCGGCGAGATTTGGACCTTGGCCATGGACGCGACACTGCCATTCCGCAAGATGAACGGGCTCGGCAACGACTTCGTCGTGCTCGACGGCCGTGCGCGCGCGCTTGCGTTGTCGGAGGAGGCGGTGCGCGCCATCGCCGACCGCAAGGAGGGCGTCGGTTGCGATCAGCTCATCGCGCTCGAGCCGTCAGACACGGCCGACGTGTTCATGCGCATCTGGAATGCCGACGGCGGCGAGGTTGCCGCATGCGGCAACGCCGCGCGCTGTGTCGCGGCGCTCGTCGCGGCCGAGCAAGGGTGTGCTGGCGTCACCATCGAGACCGAGGACCAGGTGCTCGGTGCCGTGGTGGGCCCCGACGAACAAGTCACCATCGACATGGGCGAGCCGCGGCTCAAGTGGGACGAGATCCCGCTAGCCGAGCCGTTCCACGATACGCGCCGCATCGAGCTTCAGATCGGGCCGATCGATGCGCCGGTGCTGCACTCACCGGCCGTGGTCAATGTCGGCAATCCTCACGCCATCTTCTTCGTGGACGACGTGGAGGCTTACGATCTGGCGCGGTTCGGGCCGATGCTCGAGCATCACCCGCTGTTCCCGAGCGCGCCAATATCTCGCTGGCGCAAGTCATGAGCCCGGAGCATCTGAAGGTGCGCACTTGGGAGCGGGGTGCAGGCCTCACCCGTGCCTGCGGCACGGCGGCGTGCGCGTCTGCCGTCGCGGCGATCCGCCGCGCGCTCACGGGGCGCACGGTGACGGTCACCTTGCCGGGCGGCGATCTCCTCATCGAATGGCGGGAGAGCGACGGCCACGTGCTGATGACCGGGCCGTTTGCCCTCGATTTCGAGGGCACCTTGCCTGCGGCGTTGCTGGAAGCCGCCAGGGTCTGACTCTGCTCGGTTTTTCGTGTTAGAAGCGCCTCATGTCGAAGCTTGAAATCATCACCTTTGGCTGCCGGCTCAATGCCTATGAGTCCGAGGTCATGCGCGCGCACGCGACCGAGGCAGGACTGTCCGACGCGGTGATCGTCAACACCTGCGCGGTGACCTCCGAGGCAGTGCGGCAGGCGCGCCAGGCGATCCGCAAAGCGCGCCGTGCGCGACCCGACGCCAAGATCGTGGTGACGGGCTGCGCGGCGCAGATCGATCCCGACCGTTTTGCCGACATGGGCGAGGTGGATCACGTCATCGGCAACCAGGAGAAGCTGGAGGCCAGAGCGTTCCAGGGGCTCAGCATCGACGGCAGCGAGAAGGTCGCGGTCAACGACATCATGTCGGTCACGGAGACCGCCGGCCATCTGATCGAAGGCTTCGGCAACCGCGCCCGCGCCTATGTGCAAATCCAGAACGGGTGCGATCACCGCTGCACGTTCTGCATCATCCCGTTCGGCCGCGGACCGTCGCGCTCGGTGCCGGCGGGCGAAGTGGTGGCGCAGGTGCGCAAGCTGGTCGAGAACGGTTATGCCGAGATCGTGTTGACCGGTGTCGACATCACCGCCTACGGCGCCGACCTGCCGGGCGCCATGACGCTCGGCAAGCTCACGCGCACCATACTCAAGCTCGTGCCGGAGCTGCCGCGCTTGCGCCTCTCGTCCATCGATTCCGTCGAGGCCGACGCAGATCTCATCGCGGCGATCGCCGAGGAGGAGCGGCTGATGCCGCATCTCCATCTATCCTTGCAGGCGGGCGACGATCTCACCTTGAAGCGCATGAAGCGGCGGCATGCCCGCGCGGACTCTGTCGCGTTCTGCGAGGCGATGCGTCGGGCGCGGCCGGATATCGTCTTCGGCGCCGACATCATCGCCGGCTTCCCGACCGAGACGGATGCGATGTTCAAGAACTCGCTGTCGCTGGTCGACGATTGTGGGCTGACCTTCCTGCATGTGTTCCCATTCTCGGCACGTGAGGGCACGCCCGCGGCGCGCATGCCGCAGGTGAACGGCAAGGTGATCGCGCGGCGCGCCGGGGAACTCCGCGACAAGGGTGTCGTAGCGCTCAAGCGGCATCTCGCGAACGCCAAGGGGCGTCGCATCAACGTGCTGATGGAGACTGAAGGCCAAGGCCGGGCTGCCGACTTCACGCCGGTTAGACTCGATGCTTGCGCGGCCGGCGCCGGCGCGCTCGTCGATGCGGTGGTCTCGGGCGACGATGGAGCCGCGCTGCTCGCGGAGTCCGCCCAGTGAGCGATAAGCCGGCGTCGCCGGACACCAAGCGGAGCTGGTTCGCGCAGCTCAAGGCCGGGCTTTCCCGCACTTCGAACTCGCTCACCGAGAATCTCGCCGGCGTCTTGGTCAAGCGGAAGCTCGACGACGAGACGCTCGACGAGTTGGAAGAGGTGCTGATCAAGGCGGATCTCGGCGTGGCCATGGCCGACCGCATTCGCGAAGCCATCTCGAGAGGCCGTTACGACAAAGGGCTGACGACCGAGGCGGTGCGCGCCGTGCTTGCCGACGAGGTCGCGCAGGTGCTCGCGCCTGTCGCTCAACCGTTTGCACTTGATCGGAACGCCAAGCCGCATGTGATCCTGGTGGTCGGGGTCAACGGCACCGGCAAGACCACGACGATCGGCAAGCTCGCGCATCTTCTCGCCAAGGGTGGTGCAAAGGTCATGCTGGCCGCCGGCGATACGTTCCGCGCCGCGGCAATCGATCAGCTCAAGATTTGGGGCGAGCGCGTGGGCGCCGAAGTGGTCGCCAAGGATGTCGGCTCCGATCCGGCCGGCGTCGCCTATGAGGCGCTCGAACGAGCAAAGCGCGAAGGCATCGACGCGCTCCTGATCGACACGGCCGGCCGACTTCAGAATAAGTCGGACCTTATGGCCGAGCTTACCAAGATCATTCGCGTTCTAAAGAAGCTTGATGCGGATGCGCCGCATAGCGTCGTGTTGGTGCTCGACGCCACCACAGGCCAGAACGCCATCAATCAGGTGCAGACCTTCCAAGAGATCGCCGGCGTGACGAGCCTGGTCGTGACCAAGCTCGACGGAACGGCGCGTGGCGGCATCCTTGTCGCCATTGCCGAGCGCTTCGGCCTTCCCATCAACGCAATCGGCATCGGCGAGGGGCTCGAGGACTTCGAGCCGTTCGATGCGGATGATTTCGCCCGCGCCATCGCTGGATCAGGACGCGAGAATGACGCCGCCGCCTGAGACTGCCCCCGCCAAGACCGTCGAGTCCGGCCAGTCGGTTGCCACGAAGCTCATCGTCGAGCTTGGGCCACTGCTCATCTTCTTCGGGGTCAATGCCGCCTACGGTATCTTCGCCGGTACCGCCGCGTTCATGGTAGCGACGGTGGTGTCGCTCGTGTTCGCGTGGTGGCGCTATCACAAAGTGCCGGTGATGCCGCTCGTCAGCGCCGTCATCGTTCTCGTGTTCGGCGGCCTCACGCTTTATTTGCGCGACGACACTTTCATCAAGCTGAAGCCGACCATCGTCTACACGATGTTTGCGGTGCTGTTGCTCGCCGGACTGGTAACCAACAAGCCGGTGCTCGCGCTTCTTTTTGGCCCGGTGTTCAATCTCACCGAGGAAGGATGGCGCAAACTGACTTTGCGCTGGGCGGTATTCTTCGTGGTGATGGCGGTCATCAACGAAATCGTGTGGCGGAACTTCTCGACCGACACGTGGGTGAGCTTCAAGGCATTCGGCTTCTTGCCCATCACGCTTCTGTTCGCGATGGCGCAGGTACCTCTGATGCAGCGTTACGGCGTCGCTGACGATCCCCAAGAGTAGGGGCCGGCACTTAACGTTACCGAGAGTCTGTTTGTTCTCATCCGCTTGCAGGGGGACCGGGCTCTCCCGATATGTCCTCTTGACGCAAAGGCGCTTGCAACCTGACGTTTGCTGATCGCGTCTTCGAGTTGTACAAGAGTCCCAGAGGGGCTCTCGGAAAAGTTGGATCGTTAAGGACCCTCCACACGCTCTGCGTGAGCTTGGCGGCGTAGCGCATGATGGCAAAGGCCATAAATCCGCTGAATCGGTCAGCGGCACATCTCTTACACAGAGCATGTCAGTGCGCTGCGGACATCTTCTTTGCCGAAGCGGGCAATAGCGGGCTGACGCCACGCCAATTCGCCGTGCTGATGACGATCGCCGAGGAAGAAGGGCTCACCCAGACTGACCTTGTGGAGCGAACCGGCATCGACCGGTCTACGCTTGCGGACATCGTTGCCCGTTTGCTGCATCACGGGTTGATCCAGCGTCGCCGTGCGAAGGACGATGGCCGCGCCTACGCCATCAAGCTCAGCGCGCAGGGCGCAAAGGCTTTACGCGAAGCGATGCCGGCGGCGGCGGCGGCGGATGTGCGGCTGCTCGCCAGTCTGCCCCCGGCCAAGCGGCAAGAGTGTCTCGAATCCTTGAGTCTGATCGTCGAGGCCGACGCCGAGGAGTAGGCTTGTCTACTGCGACGGTGCCTGCTGCGGCGCTCGTGCGAGCGGCAAGATCTTGTTTGTGATAGCTTCTTCGGTCAGTGGGCCAACATGGCGATAGGCGATCTTGCCGTCGCCCGAGATCACATATGTCTCCGGAACGCCATAGACTCCAAAGTCGATTGCGACGCGACCCGTACGGTCGGCGCCGACGCGCTCGAACGGATCGCCATGTAAGCCGAGAAAGTGGCGAGCGGAAGCGGGATCGTCTTTGTAGTTGATCCCGAACAGGCGGATGCCTTGATCCTCGGCGAGCGCCATGAGCATGGGATGCTCGGCAAGACAGGGCACGCACCACGACGCAAACACGTTGACGATAGTCGGCTTGCCGGTGGCAAGATCAGCGGCATCGAAACCCGGCACGTCGGTCCCGTCGTTCGCCTTCAGACCGTCCAGCGGCGGCAAAGTGAACTCGGGCACGGGTTTGCCGATCAGCGCCGAGGGGAGTCGCGACGGATCCCCGGTGTGCAGCGCGTACCAGAACAAGGCGGCGAGCGCGGCAAAGATGAGGAATGGCAGCGCAACGCCCCAACGAAGAGGTCTCCGCTCGGCAGGCTTCTTTTCGGTTGTCTTCTTTCCGGTTGCCTTCGCCATCTAGGCTTTGCTCCGCGAACGCGTGGCGCGTGGCTTCCGCTTGGCCGGCGTTGCCTTGGCGGTGGTCTTTCTCGGCGGTTTCGCGGAGCGGCGCCTGATGCCTCGGCGCTCAAGCTCGGCCAACACGCGCCGCTGCTTGCGGTCGTCTTCGAGGATAGCAAGCGTCAGGGCGCCGATAGCGACAAACGTTACAGCGTAGGCGGCGATAATAAAGGTCGCGTGGGGTCCGAGATCGGGCATGTTGTCGTCTTCAAGCCTCAGCTAGGGCGGCGTGCTCGACTTGCGTCTGCTGGAGCGCGCGTACGCGTCGGCGCAAGATCTCGGCGCGCATGGCGATGAGATGAAGCAGCACGAACAACGCGGTGAAGCCGATCGCCATGACAAAGAGTGGTGTGAGCAGAACTGGATCGATGGTTGGGCCACCGGCACGGAACACGCTCGCCGGCTGATGCAACGTGTTCCACCAATCCACTGAGAACTTGATGATGGGAATATTGACGACGCCGACCAGCGCCAGGATCGCGGCGGCGCGTCCGGCACGACCTGGCTCCTCGATCGCTTGCCATAGCGCGATCAGCCCAAGGTAGAGCAGAAACAGCACGAGCATGGAGGTGAGCCGCGCGTCCCACACCCAGTAGGTGCCCCACATGGGCTTGCCCCATAGAGAACCGGTGACGAGCGCGACGAAGGTGAAAGTGGCGCCAATGGGCGCGGCGGTCTTGGCGGCGACGTCGGCGAGGGGATGCCGCCAGATCAAGGTGCCCAGCGCGGCGATGGCGATCAGGACATAACCGAACATGGCAAGCCACGCGGCGGGCACGTGGACGAACATGATCTTCACCGTCTCGCCTTGCTGATAGTCCGGCGGCGCCACGAACAAGGCGAGATAGAGCCCAGCGCCAAGCAGGATCACCACGAGCGCGGCAAGCCAGGGAACGACGGCGGCCACGAGATTGAGGAAACGCGTGGGATTGGCGAGGCTGATCATGGCGTTGATCTAGTGGGTTTGGCCGAACAGCGCAATCGGGGGCGGAAGCTGGATGCTTGTCCGGGTCTCAGGTGCCCCCGACCTCAAAGAATCGCGCAAGCTGCTGGCCGTTGGCATCCAGCAACATGAGTGTCGTGCCGTCGCGCTTCCAGCTCTTGGCGGCTTGAAGCGCGGAGAAGAACGACGTCTCAAGCTCAAACTTGCCGGGGCAGCCCATCTTGGTCGACGCAATGGGGCCGATCCGAATTTGGTCGCCTTCGATTGCGTAGCCGCCGAAAAACCTGTTGCAGCCGCCAATGCCCGTGACTTTGCCGTCCGGCTTGAACTCGACAAAGATGCGCTCCTCGGCGGAGACATCGTTGGCATAAACGGCGCTTGGGTGCCATCTGCTGCCGGTCAGGTCTTCGACGGTGCTCAAGCCCAACAATCCAAGGGTCGTCGCCACTACGAGAAACGGCATTCACCTCTCCGATTTGCGCCGCCGGAGATTATGCGCCTGAGGGAGACGGCGCCCATTAAATCTTGGCAAGACTCCTCGATCTGAGTCGATGCCGCCCATTATCAATTCTGCAAGAGCTTGGTGCTAAGAGTGCTGCAACGTTGAAAACAGGGGCGCAGCGCCTAAATAGTTGCGTGGGGGCGGGTTTTGGAGAACCTGTCCATGAGGGCGTTTCTAGTTTTTCTGATTTTTGCCGGTGCTGTTGCGTACGGCTTCCTCGCCGCTTTACACAATCTGTTGCCGCCCGTTAACCCTGATGTCGCGGCAGTCGATCAATCTACCCGTCAAACCGCATCGGGATCGTGGAGCCCATACCTTCCCGACGGAATTCACGCTCGAGCACCGACGAGGGATTGGGCTCGCCCGGCGGCGCCAACCAGCAGCCAAATCGCGCGACACGAAGAGCCGGCGCAAGCCGCCGACGTGCCGGCCAACCAGCCGCCCGTCCAACCGGCTCTCGCATCGAAGCCAACTCGCAGCAATGGGGTGGCGGCGACAGCTCAGACCTCGCCTCCCAAAACCGCGACTCCCACCCGCAAGGCGAACGCTAGATTTGCCAGACCTTCGCCCACTGACGCTACGATGCAAGCGACCAATGATCCGCGGAGCGTGAAGAGGTCACGGCGACCTTTCGGATTTCTCTTCGGCCGCTATGCGGCCCGCGAATAAGACCGCATCTCCCCAGGCTAACTCTTTCGAGGTTAATCTTGGCGGATGGCTTAGGCCACTCAGCGCATGGCATTGCGGAGCGCGGCGGCGGCGGCGAGCGGCGCCAAAACAATGCTGGCGAGGCTGAGCGCACATACGACAAAGAGCGGCTGCCACAGCGAGCCTGGGCCCGTCACATAAGGTGTGGTGGCCGACACGCCGAAGATCAGCACCGGCACATAAAGCGGTACGACGAGAAGCGCGATTAGCAGCCCGCTGCGGCGCAAGTCCTAGGGTCAAGCTCGCGCCGATGCCGGCGAGGAAACTGACCGCCGGCGTTCCGGCCAGCATGGCGAGCACGAGCGAGATGATGACGCTGCCGTGCAGATTCAAAGAAGGCCGAGAATCGGCGCCAGCAGAACGAGCGGAATGCCGGTGGTGAGCCAATGGGCGAGGCATTTCACGCCGGCAACAACGTAAAGCGGAAGAGGCCCCGTTGTGAGCACGTCGAGGGTGCCGTCCTCATAGTCGTTGTCGAAGATGCGGCCAGCGGACAAAAGCGCGGCGAGCAGAAGGCCAATCCACAAGATGCCAGGCGCGATGCGGCCAAGCAGGGCGAGATCGGGGCCTAGGCCCAGCGGCGTGATGACTACGACGACAAGATAGAAGCCGAGGGCTACGCCGATGGCGCCGCCCTCGCGCCAGGCAAGCTTGACGTCACGCTTGAGGAGGGCAAGCGCCGGGCTCATGCGGCGCGCTCCAGGGCAAGCGCGAGTTTGCGCGCAAACTTGGTCTTGAGCGGCACGTGGCTCGCCACCACGGCGATGCCGCCCTGGCGCAAGTGGTGGTCGATCGCCGCGTCGAGGCGCTTCACCGACGCGGTGTCGAGAGACACGGAGGGCTCATCCAGCAACCAAATGGGTCGGGGCGCCGCCAGGAGCCGTGAGAGGGCAAGCTTCCGCTTCTGTCCGGCCGAGAGAAGACCCGCGGGCAAGTGTCCCAGCGGCGCGAGCCCGAAGGTGGCAAGCGCGCCATCGAGATCGCCGTTGCCTGCGCCGAGAAACTCAGCCCAGAAGGCGAGGTTCTCGCGCACGCTGAGAGCGGTCTTTGCTGCGTTCAAGTGACCGACATAGTGACAAAGCTCGGCGAGCGGTATGTCGGCCTCGGCGCCGGGAGCTTCGAGATGCCCTGCAGCTAGCGGCAGGAGTTGGGCGAGCTGCCGCAATAGGCTTGTCTTGCCGGCGCCGTTCGGGCCGGTCACGAGCAGTGCTTGGCCCGGTCGCAGCGCAAACGAGAGCCCTTGAAACAGCGTCCGTCCGCCGCGCTGGCAGCTGATGTCATGGGCCGTAAGGCCGACCGTGAAGGGCATTTGCTCGGATTCCATGCAAATTATGCCAGACAAGGCGCCAGACGGCGCGCCTCAGCGCGTCTCTTCGCGTCATTGTCTCGTCGCCGCAAGGGCTTTAATAGTGGCCCCCGAGCACGCATCCACAAGCCAAGGACGCCCTCGGGTGCGGAACCGCGAGCGCTACGCCCTCGCGATTGGCCATAACTTTGCATGCTCATGGCTGGGATTAGGCTCGACCGGGCTTCGAAGGAGATTTCATTGACATCGGCGGTTTCGACCTCGCTCGACAGCTTCAAGTGCCGGCGCACGCTCAAAGTCGGCAAGCGCGACTACGACTATTTCGATCTGAAAGAGGCCGAGGCAGCGGGGCTCGAAGGTATCGGTCGCTTGCCGTTTTCGCTCAAAGTGCTGCTCGAAAATCTGCTGCGCCACGAGGATGGGCGGAGCGTCACCGCCGATGACATCCGCGCCGTCGCCGACTGGCTCAAAGAGAAGAAGAGCGACCGCGAGATCGCGTTCCGCCCCGCGCGCGTGCTGATGCAGGACTTTACCGGCGTGCCGGCGGTAGTCGATCTCGCCGCCATGCGCGACGCGGTGACCAAGCTCGGCGGCGACGCACATAAGATCAATCCGCTCGCGCCGGTCGATCTCGTCATCGATCATTCGGTGATGGTTGATGCGTTCGGTTCGGGCGCGGCCTTCCAGTTCAACGTCGACAAGGAGTACGAGCGGAATCGCGAGCGCTACGCCTTCCTGCGTTGGGGCGCCGGCGCCTTCGACAATTTCCGCGTGGTGCCGCCGGGCACCGGCATCTGCCACCAGGTCAATCTCGAATATCTGGCGCAGACCGTGTGGATCAGTAAAGCGAATGGCGAGGCCAAGCTCGCGTTCCCGGATACTTTGGTCGGCACCGACAGCCACACGACGATGGTCAACGGGCTCTCCGTGCTCGGCTGGGGCGTCGGCGGTATCGAAGCTGAAGCGGCAATGCTTGGCCAGCCGATCTCCATGCTGATCCCCGAAGTGGTGGGTTTTCGCCTGACCGGCGAGCTGCAGGAAGGCGTCACTGCGACTGACCTCGTGCTCACCGTGACGGAGATGCTGCGGCGAAAAGGTGTGGTCGGCAAGTTCGTAGAGTTCTACGGCCAGGGCCTCGATCATCTACCGCTTGAGGACCGCGCCACGATTGCCAACATGGCGCCCGAGTATGGCGCGACCTGCGGCTTCTTTCCCATCGACAAGGAAACGCTCGACTATCTCGAAGCCACGGCGCGGAAGGAATCGCGCATCGCACTTGTCGAAGCCTACGCCAAGGCGCAAGGCCTCTACCGCAAGGACAAGACACCCGATCCCGAGTTCACCGACACGCTCCACCTCGATCTCGGCGATGTGGTGCCGTCGATTGCCGGGCCGAAGCGCCCGCAGGACCGGGTTCAGCTCGACCGCGCTGCGAGCGCGTTCGCCGAGGTGTTGGAGAAGGAGTACGGCAAGGGGGCGGAAGCCGACAAACGTGTTCCCGTTGAAGGCAAGAACTTCGATCTCGGTCACGGTGACGTGGTCATCGCCGCCATCACGTCGTGCACCAACACGTCGAACCCGTTCGTCATGGTGGGAGCGGGCTTGCTTGCCCGCAACGCGGCGAAGAAGGGTCTGTCTGTCAAACCCTGGGTAAAGACGTCGCTGGCGCCGGGCTCGCAAGTGGTGACCGACTATCTCGCCGAGGCCGGTCTGCAAGACGATCTCGACAAGCTCGGCTTCAATCTCGTCGGCTATGGCTGCACCACGTGCATCGGCAACTCGGGCCCGCTGCCGGAGGAGATCTCAAAGACCATCCATCAGCACGGCCTCGCCGTGGCCTCCGTGTTGTCGGGTAACCGCAACTTCGAGGGCCGGGTCAATCACGACGTGCGCGCAAATTATCTGGCCTCCCCGCCGCTCGTGGTCGCATATGCGCTGGCCGGTTCCGTCACGAAGGATCTTGCCACCGAGCCGCTCGGCACCAGCAAGGATGACAAGCCCGTCTACCTCAAGGACATTTGGCCATCATCGAAGGAAATCGCCAAGCTCGTGCGCAAGGCGGTGAAGAAGACGATGTTCAAGGAGCGCTATGGCGACGTATTCCGCGGCGATCCCGAATGGCAGGCGATCAAGGTCGATGGCGGGCTCACCTACGAGTGGGATACGACATCCACCTACGTCCAGGAGCCACCTTATTTTGCTGGAATGTCACAGACCCCTGACCCCGTCACCGACGTTGACGGCGCCCGCATTCTTGGGCTGTTTCTCGATTCCATCACCACCGATCACATCTCGCCGGCGGGCGCGATCAAGAAGGACAGCCCGGCCGGCCATTATCTCACCGAGCACGGCGTTGCCGTGCACGACTTCAACTCCTACGGCTCGCGGCGTGGCAATCACGAGGTGATGATGCGTGGCACGTTCGCCAACACGCGCATCAAGAACCAGATGGTGCCGGGCGTGGAGGGTGGCGTCACGGTGCACGACCCGTCGGGAGATCAGATGGCGATCTACGACGCAGCGATGCGTTACGCGGATCAAGGCGTGCCACTCGTCGTGTTCGCCGGCAAGGAATACGGCACCGGCTCGTCGCGCGACTGGGCTGCCAAGGGTACGCGGCTGCTCGGCGTGCGCGCGGTCATCGCCCAGAGCTTCGAGCGTATCCACCGCTCGAACCTGATCGGCATGGGCGTGCTGCCGCTGGTGTTCGCCGAGGACGCGTCGTGGCAGGCGCTCGACCTGAAGGGCGACGAGACGGTGTCGCTCACGGGCTTAGGCGACATCAAACCGGGCCAGTGGATTGAGGCCGATATTGCTTTTGCGGACGGCGGACGGCGCGCCGTGCCGCTCCAGGTTCGGATCGATACGTTCGATGAACTCGACTATTTCCGGAACGGCGGAATCCTCCACTACGTGCTCAGATCACTCGTCCGCGATGCCGCGTAGGTCACCGCATTGTGACCTCCCGGGAGGCGTTTTTTGTCGGAAATTCAAGCGTGATTCCGGCATTCTAGGGATCATGAGGCCCGCTTCCATTCTAGCCTTGTGCGCGGCCGCCGCCCTCTCCTTGGACCTCGCGGGACCCGCCCAAGCCGAACCGCTCACGCCCGGAGCAAAAGGCGCCACCCTGCTCGAGCTGTTCACGAGCCAAGGATGCTCGTCGTGCCCGCCAGCTGATGCGCTGCTTGCGGAATATCGCAACAAGCCCGGCGTGATCACGCTCTCCTTCTCGGTGGACTATTGGAACTACCTCGGCTGGCACGACACGCTGTCGAGTCCTGAGAACAGCGAGCGTCAGCGCGATTACGCACGTGCGCGCGGCGACGGCCGGGTGTACACGCCGCAGGTCGTGGTCGACGGCGTACAACACGTAAACGGGTCGAACGAAGCGGCCATCGAGATGGCTATGCGCAATGCGGCCAAGCGGCTGGAAAGTGTGAGGGTGCCGGTCACGATGAGTGCCGAGGGCAACAGTCTCGTCATCGACATCGGCGCCGCGCCGGAAGGCTCCGACATGCGCGAAGCGACGGTTTGGTTGGCAATCGCCAAGGAAAAAGAGACCGTCGCCATCAGCCGCGGCGAGAACCGCGGCAAGGAAATCACCTACACGCATCCAGTGCGCGAGTTCACACCGATCGGCATGTGGAAGGGCGAGGCGATGACGCTCAAGCTGCCGCTGAAGGACCTGCGGACCATCGGTGGCGATTGTCTGGTGACCATGCTGCAGGTGGGAAATGCGGGGCCGATCCTCGGTGTCGCCGAGTATGAGCGGATGTAGGGACCGTCCAGGCCACATCCGCAAAACGCATTCGGAAAAACAGAAGGGCCGGCTCGCGCCGGCCCTTTGACTAGAGGCCTCAAGTTGGCCCGGTCCGAGAGAAGACCCCGGGGGGGCTGGGGGGCTGAGATTCCGAAGCCTCTCATTTGGACCGGGCCGAGAGGCAACAACCACGATAATACGGGGTTTTTGGGCCTGTCCGGGGCTGAACTGGGGCGGAACTGTGATTTATGTTTCGTTATGTTACAGGGCGTGTGGTGGCGCGTGGCTTGAATTTCCCTACGCTCCCGGTCATCATGAAGGTTCCGTTACAGGAGGCGCGACGTTGAGCGAAACGGAGCCCATAGTCTTGCCGCTGGCCCGCAAGGCCGGCGGCGATCCAAGCCCCTCCGAGGGGATGTCACGGCGCGGCGGCATCGCGTTTGACCGGCAAGAGCTCACTCAAATCCTCAATGTCTACGGCCGTAAGGTCGCGAGCGGCGAGTGGCGCGACTACGCCATCGACACGCTGAAGGAGAAGGCCGTGTTCTCGGTGTTCCGGCGGTCATCGGAAATCCCACTCTACCGAATCGAGAAGGCGCCGAAACTTGCACGCAGGCAGGGCGCCTACAGCGTGATCGCGGCGACCGGGCTGATCCTCAAGCGCGGACACGATCTCGCACGCGTCTTGCGTGCCCTCGACAAGGGCTTGCGCCTCGTCGAGGCGTAACCGACACCTTCAGCCGACAAAGAAGAAGCCCCGGAGACGGGGGGACTCGGGGCTTCTCCGGTTCCTTATGGGGGGAACCTGTGATGGGGAGGGAAGCCCATCACTGCCCCGTAGGTAGCAATCAAGCGCCGATTTTCAACGGGGTGCGCCGCTCGGAAGCGGGCAGCAAAAGGCCCCGGCGGGTGCGCCGAGGCCTTGGCTTTGCGGTGCTGCGCCTTGCTTAGCGCCGGTCGCCGAACAGCGAGAGCAGCAGCATGAACAGGTTGATGAAGTCGAGGTAGAGGCGAAGGGCGCCCATCACG
Organism: Hyphomicrobiales bacterium; assembly: GCA_041397675.1. Taxonomy (GTDB): domain Bacteria; phylum Pseudomonadota; class Alphaproteobacteria; order Rhizobiales; family Methyloligellaceae; genus Methyloceanibacter. The sequence continues at coordinate 43,392 of JAWKWG010000014.1, forward strand.
GCCTTACGGCCGGAGACAGAGCCGTCGTCGTTCGCGCTGTACATCTCCTTGATCGACTGGGTGTCGTAGGCGGTTAGGCCGGCGAACACCAAGACGCCGATCACCGAGACCGCGAACTGAAGCGCGGTCGAGCCGATGAACAGGTTGACCAGCGAGGCGATGATTACGCCGATCAGGCCCATGAACAGGAACGAGCCCCAGCCCGACAAGTCCTTGGTCGTGGTGTAGCCCCACAATGACAGCGCGCCAAACGAGGCCGCAGTAATGAAGAACACGCGGGCGATGCTCTCCCCGGCATAGACCAGGAAGATCGAGGAGATCGACGCACCCATCAGCGCCGCGAATGCCCAGAACGCGATCTGGGCTGAGCTCAGGCTCATCGAGGTGATGCGCGCTGAAATGAAGAACACAAGAGCGAGCGGCGCGAAGATCACCACCCACTTGAAGGCGCTGGCAAACATGAGGTTACCGAACGCCGTCAACTCAAGTCCACCCGCGCCCTGCTGCACGGCCATGGCGTAGATCGCGTAAGCGACGACGCCGGTAATGGCGACGCCGGAGGCCATGTAATTGTAGACGCGGATCATGTAGGCGCGGAGGCCCTGGTCGATCGCTTCTGCGCGACCAACGGCCGTACCCTGCTGCCCGTAACGTCTGTCGAGTTCCGCCATGTAAGAGATTCCCCTTGCTGAACGGTTGGTTAGGAAGCCAGTTTGGTCCTGAATATGGTGGTTTGAGCCTAGTTCCGCAAGGTGAAGAGACTGTGTCCGAAGGGTCCGGCCGGCCCCATTTTGGGGTCAATGGGCGGACCTCGGCTCTCCAAGCGCGCTTCGCCAGGGAGGCTCTACTCCGCGCGGAGATAAGGCGCAGCCTTTGCGGAGAGGACGCGCCACGTGGTGATGGCGCCGACGGCCAGCACGAGCGCGAGCGCAAGTGCGATGGTTTGGATCGCGGCAAGCGGCGCGAACACGAACGGGATGTCGAAGGCGAACTTGCAGAGCGCCCAGGCGGTGATGGTGGCGATGATGATTGCCAGCACCGCGGTGGCAAGCCCGAGCACGCCGAACTCGAGCAGCTCTGCCGAGATGATGCGGCCACGGGTCGCGCCGAGCGTCTTATAGAGCACCGCGAGATATTTGCGCCGCTGTTGGCCGGCCGATACGGCGCCGGCGAGCACCGCCGCACCGATGAGCAGCGTGACGCCGGCCGTGGCACGGATCGCAGTCATCAGCTTGGCGAGCAGCGCCTTGGCGGCGTCGACGATGTCGCCGATCTTGATGGCGGTAACGAGCGGGAAGCGCTCGGCGAGCGCCTGGATAATCTTAGCCTCACGCTCCGCTGCGGTGCCTTTCGGCAATTCCAGCGTGGTGACGAGACGGTGCGGCGCGCCTTCAAGCGTGTTGGGCGAGAACACCATGACGAAATTGATCGCAAGCGACTCCCAGTCGATCTTGCGCATGCTGGCGATCTCAGCTTCGACGTTGCGGCCGAGAATGTTGACGGTGATCTTATCGCCGAGCTTGAGGCCGAGGCCTTCGGCAAGCTCTCCGTCGAAAGAAACGAGCGGCGGCCCCGAATAATCCTTCGGCCACCATTCGCCCTCGCTCAGCGTCGATGAGCGCGGCACGGTGTCGGTATAGGTGAGGCCGCGGTCGCCGGCGAGCACCCAACGGGCGTCGGGCGAGACCTCGACCTTGTCGACGGGCACGCCGTTCAGCTCAACGATGCGGCCGCGCAGCATTGGCGCATCGTCGAGCTTCGCCTGCGGCTCGATCGCTTTTGCGGTGTCCTGGAAGGTCGTGAGATCGTCCGGCTCCACGTCCAGGAAATAGTAGGCGGGCGCATCGATCTCCACGTGACTCTCGATCTCGGTAAGCAGCGAGCGGTGGATCAGCGCCACGGCAATCAGAAGACCGAGGCCAAGACCGAGCGACACGGCAATGGAGCGGGCAAGCGAGCCTGGCGAGCCGATGCTGGCGAGCGCGAGACCCCACGCGGGCGGCTTGGTGCGACGGAAACGGGCGGCAAGGCGCTGCACGATGAGACCGAAGCCGAGCAGGAGCCCGAACGCGACCACGATGCCGGCGGAGATCGCGGCGGTGACCATACGCTCCTCGGACGCGGCGATGGCGAGCGCAAATAAGGCGGCGCCTGCGGCGGCGGCGCCGAGCGCGAAGGGGAGCGCCGAGCGCTCGCGCTCATCGGTGAGATGGGCGCGCATTAGGACCGTCGGCGAAATGCGACTTGCCCGTCCCAGGGGCCACAGCACGAACAGCACCATGGAGAGCAGGCCGGCGAGCGCCGCGACCAGGAGCGGGGCAGGATGCGGCTCGACGGCGAGAGCGATGGGGAGGGCGTCAGCATAGAGCGTGGCGATGAGAGAGGGCGCGAGTGCGCCGAGCACGAGCCCGATAGCTATGCCGATGCATGCGAGCAGCAGCGCCTGAAGCATATAGACATTGAGCACCAGCCGGCTCGTCGCGCCGAGGCACTTGAACGTGGCAATGATCTCGCGCTTCTTCGCCATATAGCTTTGGATCGCGTTGCCGACGCCGATGCCGCCCAACAGCAGCGCTGTCAGGCCGACGAAGTTGATGAACTGGGTGAAGCGCTCGGCGTCGCGGCGAAGTGACGGCGCGGGGTCGGTCCAATCGACGATGGCGAATCCGCTTTGCGGAAACTTTGCCTCGATGCCTTTGCGCGCGGCGGTGAGCGCGGCACGGTCTGCGGCAGTATCCTCAGGCAGTTTCACGCGATAAGTCCAGCGGATCAGGCTGCCCGGCTGCACGAGACCGGTCTTCGCGAGTGTGTCGCGCGACATCAACAGCTTCGGCCCGTAAGAAAGCCGGTCGGCGAGACGGTCGGGTTGTTCGCCGAGAATGCCGCCGATGGTCACGGTCGTCTCGCCGATCTTTAGCGAATCGCCGACCTTGAGCCCCAGCCGATTGAGCAGCACGCGTTCGGCGAGAACGACACCAGGCTCGCGCCAGACGGCGCCGGCGTCTTTAGGCTCTAGCACCGCGACGTTGCCGTAGAGCGGATAGGGTGCATCGACCGCCTTCACCTCTACCAGGGCGCTCTTGCCATCTTCGGCGCGGGCCATGGCGCGGAAGCTTGCCGACTCGCTGACCGCGCCAAGCGCTTCGAGCGCCGCGCGCTCTTCGGCGTTGGTCTGGCGGTGGATCAGCTCAAAGGAGAGATCGCCACCGATCAGGAGCCGCCCTTGCTGCGCCAGCGCTTCGTTAAACGCCGCAGCAAGCGAGCCAATCGCCGCAACCGCCGCCACGCCAAGCGCGATACACAACACGAACACGGAAAGCCCGGCGGCGCCGGCGCGAAGCTCGCGAAAGGCGATAGCCAGCGCCAGCGGGAGTCTGGTGCGGCGCGGGGGCGCCATGGTGGTCGCGACGTCGGTCACGGCGCACGAACACGGCGCTTGGCGCCGCTCGAGACGATGCGTCCATCCGCCAAACTCACAATGCGGTCGCAACGCTTGGCGAGCGTATTGTCATGAGTGATGAGAAGGAGCGTGGCGCCTGTCTTGTCTTTCAAAGTGAACAGGAGATCCATGACCGCGGCACCGGTGGCGAGGTCGAGATTGCCGGTCGGCTCGTCGGCGAGAATGAGGGTCGGTTTAGTGGCGAGCGCGCGAGCAATGGCCACACGCTGCTGCTCACCGCCGGAAAGCTGGCCGGGGAAGTGGTCCTCGCGATGGGACAGTCCCACTTCGGCGAGTCCTTCACGAGCGACCGAGAACGCGTCGTCTTGGTCCAAGAATTCCATGGGCAGCGCCACGTTCTCGATGGCGGTCATGGTTGGCACCAGGTGGAACGACTGGAACACGATGCCGATATTCTTGGCCCGCAGGCGCGCGAGCCCGTCCTCGTCGAGAGTGCCGAGATCGCTGCCGGCGACGGCAACGCGTCCGGAGGTGGCGCGTTCCAACCCGGCAATCACCATAAGAAGCGTCGATTTCCCTGAGCCGCTCGGACCCACCACCGCCACAGCTTCGCCTGAAGCCACCGCTAGATCGATCCCGCGTAGGATGGCGACCGCGCCGGCGCGCGAAGGCAACGTGACATGTACGCCTTCGAGATCTATCGCGGGGCGTTGTTTCAAGGTCTGATCCATGGCGGAAAGTCGCTGATCCTCGTGCACTGCAGGGTAGCCGCATTAGAGAAGGGCAAACAGGTCGAAAAGATGAAACTTCACATGAGACATGTGGGCCTTGTCGCCGCAGCTCTCGTCTATGCGCTGAGCCTTTTTTCCGTTCAAGCCGAGCCGAGCGAGACGGTCATCGTCGCGCTCGGCGACAGCCTCACCGCCGGCTACGGACTTCCCCAAGACCAGTCGTTTCCGGCGCAACTGGAGGCGGCGCTGAGGGCGAAGGGACAGAATGTGCGGGTCGTAAATGCAGGCGTCTCGGGCGACACGGCGACGGCGGCGTTACAGCGCCTCGATTGGGCACTCCCCGATGATGCGGATGCGGTGATTGTCGAGCTTGGCGGCAACGATGCGTTGCAAGGCGTGCCACCGCAAGGGACCAAGGAGGCACTCAGCAGGATTGTCGAACGGTTGCGCGCCAAAGGCTTGCCGGTGCTGATTGCGGGGATGGAAGCGCCGCGCAATATGGGCAAGGAATATGTCGAGGCATTCGGGGCGATCTATCCCGAACTCGCCGCGAAATATGGGGTCCTGCTCTATCCGTTCTTCCTCGACGGCGCGGCGCTCAACGACGACTTGATGCAACAGGACGGCATTCATCCCAACGGCGAAGGCGTCGCCGTCATCGTCGAGAACATCACGCCGAAGGTGGAGGAGCTGCTGGCGCAGGTCCAGAACTAGCCGATTTGCGCGTCAGGTCTCAGTTGCAGAACGTGACGTAACAATAGGCGCCGCGCGGAGTGCGCACCGCACACTGGGTCAACGCGATCTGTTTTGCGCGACCGCAAGAGGCATGCTGTCCCCAGCCCCAGGCATAATTGCTACGCGCCTCGCAATAGCACGCGTATGCCTTTGCCGGTATCGCAGCGGCCAGCCCTGCGAAAATAATGGCTGAGGTCACGATCAATGCCACATTTCTCATGTTACCTCCTTGAGTCACGGCGCTATTGGTCTGTGGGCTTGCATGTGTTAGCTATTCGCCTGCCGGGAGCATATAGAGGAGGAAAACGATGCACAAGAATTCCACGATGCTCGCTGTGAGTGTTGTCGTGCTGACGTTCGCTTTCGGTGGCTCGGTCTACGCCGCCGAGGAAGGTGGCGGCGCTGAGGCGACACAGGCCGATATGCCGACGATCTGCAATAGTCAGGCTGAGAATCTTCAGTTGGCCGGAGCAGAGCGGTCCACCTACCTGAAGAAGTGCACTGAGTCCTCTCCTCAATCTGTCAAGAGATCAGCGCGCAAGATGGAAGGCCAGAAGGCTCCGTCAAACTGATCTGCCCGCAAACGACGAAGACAACGACATGACCACGCGTTTGTCACGTGCGGCTGGGTTTGCGCTTGCCGTCGTTATCTGCACGTCATTGGGCGATGGCCTTTCGGCTGCGCCGGCATCGCTCGAGGTGCAAGCGGAAACAGGCAAGCTGACGCAAACCGAAGAGCGGACGCTGCGGCGGATCAAGCGTATGTATGAGGACTTTGTTTACGGTCCTGACGTGCGCCGCTATTTCTACGTCGATCCCGAGACGGGCGACAAGATCTCCGTGACCAACGAGCTCGTGCTGGAGCGAATGGACGGTCTCATCGCCGGTCAATACGTGAGCTATGATGTTCAGTTCGACGCGGAGATGAACGTAGTCAACTACCGGTATGATGCCGGCGCTGCATTCAGGGGGTGGGGGACCATGCTGGTCTCGGACACCTCCGTCACGAGGTCTGATTGGGCGTGTGGGACGTCCGGGTGCAGCCTGCAGATCCAAGTGAACGGCAAAACTGTCTACGAGTCGAAGTAGTGTCGGCGCGAAGAGCTGCGGGTAGCCGCTACCAAAAGTGCAGGTGATTTATCGCGACGTGCTGTCCGGTGGGCTCTTTCTCTCGATTTTCAGCTATCGTTCCGCACATGAAGCCACCCCTAAAACAGGTTGCGGCGCTGCCGTTCGTGGAGACGGAGGACGGCCTCTTGGTTCTTCTCATAACGACGCGGGGCATGGGCCGCTGGACCATCCCTAAGGGGTGGCCGAAGCCAGGCATGACCGATGCAGAGCTTGCCGTACGCGAGGCGCGGGAGGAGGCTGGCGTGGAAGGCGACGTCAGCGACAAGCCGATCGCCAATTTCCTCTATACCAAGCGGCTCCACCTCTTTTCCTGGGCGCAGTGCAGCGTCGACGTCTACGCGCTCCAGGTCCGCTGGCAACTCCTGGATTGGCGCGAAAAATGGAGCCGAAAGGCGCGCTGGGCCGCGCCGCGAGAGGCGGCCGCCATGGTCCGGGTTGCCGAGCTGGCAAAAGTCCTGCGCGGCCTTTGAGTGGCAGATGTTCTCACCGCCAGCCAGGTTGCAGGGCTGGCTACCGCGCGTTTTTGCGCCCGTCGTGGCCTCGTTTCCACACCGTTTGCGAAAAGCTGTGGCGAACCTCCGGCCGCAGTTGTGGCCTCTGCAAAGAGCCCCTATGACCTTACGTGGGTGACCTCGGGGGAGGGGTTAATCGCATGAATTTGCGGGATGAAGGGGCGACAGCCGCCCGCGCGGTCAAGATCCGCAAAACCTCCCTCGACAAGGATCTCCGCAAGATCGAGCGGCTCGAGGAGGCGACCCGCGCCGTCTCGCGCAATCGCCTGTCTGTCGGCATCGCGCTCCTCTTCCTTGCGCTCGCGGGCGTCCTGGCCAGCACGCAGATCGGGGCCGCGCAGCACAGCTTCCTGATGATCATGGCCGCGGTGATCGGCGGCTACATGGCTCTGACCATCGGCGCCAACGACGTGGCCAACAATGTCGGGCCGGCGGTTGGTTCGCGGGCGCTGACCATGACCGGCGCGCTCGTCATCGCCGCGATCTTCGAATGCGCCGGCGCCCTGATCGCCGGCGGCGATGTGGTCGAGACCATCTCTAAGGGCATCATCGACCCGGCGCTGGTGCCGAGCGCCGGCGTGTTCGTGGGTGATGATGTCGGCGCTGCTGCATCGGCCATATGGGTCCACCTCGCGACATTTCTCGGCGCGCCGATCTCGACCACGCACTCGATCGTCGGCGCGGTGCTCGGCGCAGGCGTCGCCGCGGTCGGCACGAGCGCCGTCGACTGGACGATCGTTGCATCGATCGTGCTCAGCTGGGTCGTCTCGCCGTTGATGGGCGGCGTCATCGCCGCGGCGTTCCTCGCCTTCGTCAAGACCAATCTCATTTATCAGGACAACAAGATCGTCGCGGCACGGCGCTGGGTGCCGGTTCTTATCGCTATCATGGCCGCAACTTTCTCGGGCTACCTCATCGTCAAGGGCCTGAGCCACGTCTGGAAGCCAAGCTTCGTGGCGGTCGCCACGATCATGGTGTTGGTCTACGCCCTGACCTATCTCGCCGCCAAGCCGTGGGTCCACAGCCAGTCGGAGGGCATGGAGAATCGCAATCAAGGCCTGCGGAAGTTGTTCCATTTGCCGCTGATCTGCTCGGCGGCGCTTCTTTCGTTCGCGCATGGCTCAAATGACGTGGCGAATGCCGTGGGGCCATTGGCGGCGATCCTCAGCAGCGCGGCAGCGGATACGCTGGTGACCGAGTCGGCGTGCCGTTTTGGGTGATGTTGATCGGCGCGATCGGCATCAGTCTTGGTCTCTTCCTGTTCGGGCCCCGCATCGTGCGCATCGTCGGCGGAGAGATCACCAAGATGAACCCCATGCGCGCGTTCTGTGTCGCGCTATCCGCGGCGCTCACCGTGCTGGTCGCCTCGCAGCTTGGCCTGCCGGTGTCGACGACCCATATCGTGGTGGGTGCCGTGTTCGGTGTCGGATTTTTCCGCGAGTACTACACCACCCATAGCGCCGCCGGCGCAACTACATCAGGACGCATAAGCGCTATCAGCACGTCCGTCGCGGCACGCTGCCCGACCAGGACGAGATCCGGCGCCGCAAGCTGGTGCGCCGGTCGCATTTCTTGGGCATCATCGCGGCCTGGCTGATCACGTCCCCTCTGCCGCGCTTCTCGCGGCTCTGATATTCTTTGCGGTGAATTTGGTGCAGTAGCCGAGGCTGGGGCGCGCGGGGTCATGCATTACGGGCTCTTTACCCTTGCGCTTATGGCTGCCTTCTTCTTCGGCATGTGGGGCGCCGCCTATCTGGACATGGCTACGGACGAGACGTTTTGGCAGACGTAGTCGGCGGCGCAGGGCACGGGCGTGGTCGAAGCCGCCATGTTTGCGCTGCTCGGCTTGCTTATCGCCTTCACCTTCGCCACCGCCTATTCACGCTTCAACGTTCGGCGCGATTTGGTCGTGCAAGAAGCCAACGCGATCGGCACCGCCTATCTCCGTCTCGACCTCTTGCCGATGGAGACGCAACCTCCATTGCGCGAGAAGTTTCGCGCGTATGTGGATTCTCGTCCGGCGTTCTGGGAAGACCTCACAAATCGAGGTCTCGCCCAGGAGGACTTAAACACGTCGACGCGGCTCCAAGGCGAGATCTGGTCCGAGGCGGTGAAAGCGAGTGAGGATGTCTCGACAGCGCGGATGTTACTCCTTCCCGCGCTGAATGAGATGATCGACATTACAACGACGCGACTGAACGCCATCCTGGCGCGGCCGCCGCCACTCATCTTCATCATGCTGTTCGTATTGGCAATTCTGTGCGCCTGGCTCATCGGTCATGCCATGGCATTGGCTCTCCAGAAGCCGAACTGCTCTGCATATCGTGGGTTACGCAGCGATGGTTACGGTGACCGTCTATGTGATCCTCGACATGGAGTATCCGCGCTATGGCCTGATCAGACTCGAGTGTCGCCGCAGGACATGCTTGTGGAGGTCAGGAAGAACATAACTCAGGGCGAGTGAGAAAGCGGGTTCCGAATCATGCGATAGTGCAGAGGCGGGATTCCCTTGCGGGGGTCGTCACAGCTTGGCCACCATCTACGATCTGAAGCCAAAGTTTCAGGCGCTGCTGCGCCCGGCCGCCGCGCGGCTGGCGCGGGCTGGCGTTACGGCCAACGCCGTCACCGTCGCCGCGCTTGTGCTGTCGGTGGCCCAGGGCGCGTGGCTGACGCTAAACCCCGGCGCCGCGTTGCCGCTTCTCGTCCTGCCGGTGACCTTGTTCGTGCGCATGGCGCTCAATGCCATCGATGGCATCATGGCCAGGAGCATGGCGACGCGAGCCCCGAAGGCGCGGTGCTCAATGAGTTGTCTGACGTGGTCTCCGATGCGGCGCTCTATCTCCCGTTCGGTCTGATCCCGGGCGTGAGCCCCGGCCTTGTGGCGCTGACCGTGGTTGCCGGCATCGTGTCGGAAATGGCTGGCACGCTCGGGCCGATGATCAAGGCGTCGCGCCGCTACGACGGGCCGCTCGGCAAGAGCGACCGCGCCTTCGCCTTTGGCCTGCTTGCGGTCTTGATCGGCGTCGGCATCGCGCCGGGCCTTTGGACCAGCGTCTATCTCGCTGTTCTGCTGGCGTTGTCGGCAATCACGGTGCTCAACCGCGCTCGCCGCATCGTCGCCGAGGCACGGCCATGAACATGACGCTTGGGTTGCCAGTGCCCGTTGTCTACGCGACCGCCGGCGTATGGGCGCTCCTGATCGCCGCGTCGGTCATCGTATGGGTCATGCGCCGCAAGGCCCCGGGTGACACGTACGACGAGCTCGCGCGTCGCACCGAGTCGTGGTGGTGGATGATCGGCGCGTTCACCTTCGCCATCGCCGTCAACAAGATCGTGGCGATCGTGTTCCTCGCGTTCATCTCGTATCTCGCGCTGAAGGAATATCTGTCGCTGATCCCGACGCGACGTATCGACCGTGCGCTCCTGCTGTTCGCCTATCTTGCCATTCCCATTCAATACTATTGGGCGGCCATCGACTGGTACGGCATGTTCATCGTGTTCGTGCCCGTGTGGCTGTTCATGTTCTTCCCGGCGCTGATGGCGTTGCGTGGCGATACGCAAGGGTTCTTGCGCGCGGTAGGCACGCTGTCGTGGGGACTGATGCTCACGGTGTTCGCGCTGAGCCACCTTGCCATGCTGCTCGTGTCGGGCGGCGTCTATAACCCGGTGGCGAGCGGGGTCGGGCTCCTGTTCTTCGTGGTGGTCCTCACCCAATTCAACGACGTGGCGCAGTACACCTGGGGCAAGCTGTTCGGCCGCCACAAGGTAACGCCGACCGTCAGCCCAAAGAAAACCTGGGAGGGGCTAGGGGGTGGTGTGTTGACGACTGTCGTGTTGGCTGCGGCGATGGGGCCCTTCCTCACGCCCATGAACCCGCTGTGGTCGGCGATCGCAGGGCTGGTGATCGGCATCGCGGGCTTCCTCGGCGACATCACGATCTCGGCGGTGAAGCGCGACCTCGGCGTCAAGGACACGGGCGGGTTGATTCCGGGCCATGGCGGCATCCTCGACCGCGTCGACAGCCTTACCTACGCGGCGCCGGCCTTCTTCCATTTCTTCCGCTACTTCTTCACGCCATGAGCCGGAACCCGTTCATCAGGCTGCTGCGCTTTCTGTTCTTTGCCGTGGTGGTGCGCGCGGTGATCCTGGTTGCCTTGGGCTTGACCGTGCGCCATCGCGAGCGGTTGCCGAAAGACGGACCTGCGGTGCTCGCCGCCAACCACAACTCCAACCTCGACGCGCTCGCGGTGATGTCGCTCATGCCGCTCAGGCTTCTGCCGAAGCTCAGGCCGGTGGCGGCGGTCGACTATTTCTTCACGAGCAAGGTGCGTGGCTGGTTCGCCACCAACATCATCGGCATTATCCCCGTGAAGCGCGGCAGCGGCAAAGAGGGCGGCAATCCGCTTGCGCTGTGCGAAGAGGCGCTCGACCGCGGCGAGATCCTGGTCCTATTCCCAGAAGGCACGCGCGGGGATCCGGAGGCGCTGGCGCCGCTGAGGAAGGGCATCGGCCATCTCGCGTGCGCGCGGCCGCACGTCCCGATCGTGCCGATCTTCATGTACGGGCTTGGCAAGGCGCTGCCCAAGGGCTCGGCCGTGTTGGTGCCGTTCAACTGCACTGTCAATGTGGGCGAGCCGCTTTACGGCAAGACGTCCTACAGCGCCTTCGTGGTCGAGCTCGAGGCGGCGATCGCCAAGCTTGCGACGGAAGAAAAAGTGCCGGCCTGGGAGTAGGTCAGCGCGCCGAGAACGGGCTGCCTGCTTCGACAAGCGCCATGACGAAGGCGGCGGAAGCGAGAAGCGCCGTCACCGTGCGGATGTGGTTCCACAGCGCCCACGACGACTGAAACCGCTTCCAAAATTCTCGACCGTCTTTGGCGTCAGGTATCGCCATGGCAAGCCGATTGTTGAGCGGCACATTGCGCATCATGGTTACGGGAAACGCGCCCATGAGGAACAGCAGGCTCCCGGCCAGGAGGTAGCAAGAACCGGGCAAACCCCATTCCAGGATCGCGACACCAGACAAGATCGCCGCAAGCGCCGCGGTGCCGAAGAACACGACGAGGAAAAGTGGACTCTTGATTGCGGCGGTGATGGCCTGCATGGCGACGATGCCGCGCTCGGCGGAAAGCCGCGACAGCGCCCTCATCAGGAATGCCGAGAAGGCGAAGAAATTTCCGGCGAGCAGCGCCGTGCCCAGAACAGCGAGAAGCGTCGCAATGAAAATCAGCTGTTCCATGCTTTAGGCCTGCCCGTCCTGATGCTTGGCCACGCTACCACTCGGAGTTCGCGCATTTGACCCCTCTGGTCTCGGCCTTGGCGATCTGACCGAGCGGTGGTGGTGCAGGCTTTTCCGTCTCCGATTCGGCGTCTCCTTCTGTCTTAGTCTCCGCCTCGGCATCGGTGTCGGTTTCCGTCTCCGCATCGGCCTGCGCATCGGGTTGGGGCCCGATTTCGATCTCCCAGGCACGACGCACCTCGGTCCACCATTCCTTGTCCGCGGGCCCCCTCGCGTCTCCTATGAAGCGCAGCGTGAAGTCATCGCCTTTCGTGCAAGCGATGGAGATGGCGTATCCCTTCCACGGCTTGGAGATGATCAAGGCATCCGTCACCACGTAGCTGTCGTAACCCAGCTTGCTTGTCACGACCAACGACGTCCCATCTTCCCGTTGGTAGAGGTGCACGTAAATCGGCGGAGCAACGAGGCCGCCTCCAAAATCGGTCCAGCCTTCAAGATCGAGATCGTCAGAATACGACGTGCCGATGAGCCCCTTGACGAAACTCTCGTCGGCACTCTCTTCCTCGACCGGCGTTTCTTCCGGCTCCGGCTCGGCACGGGCAGGGATTATGAGAAGAGTTCCCGCGACGCAAGCCACCGACAAGGACCACAAGATGCTACTGTGCGGCATAGGGCGTCTCCCTCGACTTGTTTGTTGTTCACCGGCGCCCAAGTCTATTCATAATCACGGCGAATTTCGCGCCTAAACCCTCCGCCAATGCGTCTCCGACATCTCCTCCTTCCCGCAATTCGCCTGCTGTGCGTCGCGGTCATCGCATTGTGCGTTGCGGGAGCGGCCTCGCCCGAGGCCGAGCCGGGTCCGTCCTGTGGGACGCCGAGCCTCGATCGCATGGTCGGACAGATGATCATGGTGGGATTTCCGGGCGACACCGAGAAGGATCAAGGCGTCATCGCCGTTCGCCAACAGATCGCCGATGGCGTGATCGGGGGCATCGTACTGTTCCCGGAGAACATCAGCTCGCCGAAGCAGCTCAAGACGCTCATCGCTTACTTGCGCAACGCGCGTTCGAAGCCGGTGCCGTTCATCGCCGTCGACCAGGAAGGCGGCAAGGTGCAGCGGCTCACGCGCTGGAACGGCCACAAGTACTTCCCTTCGGCGAGTAGCGTGGCGCGCAACCCGAGCTACGCTGCGCCTGACGCAGCCAGACGCCTCTACGCCGAAATGGCGGCGGAGTTGGCCGACGCGGGCTTCAATATGAATCTTGGACCGGTGGTCGATCTCAACTTGAACCCGAGCAATCCGGTGATCGGCGCGCGGGGGCGGAGCTTCGGCTCGGACCCGGACACCGTGACCGCGCTCGCCACGGCATTCATCCAGGCACACCGCGCGGCGAATATCGTCACCGTCGCCAAGCATTTTCCCGGCCATGGCTCCAGCCGCGTCGACAGCCACAAGGCGCTCCCCGATATTTCGTCAACGTGGCACGCGGTTGAGCTGCAGCCCTATCAACGGCTCGCGAAGGCGGGGCTGCTCGACGCGGTGATGGTCGGTCACCTCTATCACCCGCGCTTCAGCGACAGGGAGAAGCTGCCGACCTCACTGTCGGCCAAGACCATAGCCGCGCTCAGAGACAAGAGCTGGATCAATTTTGACGGCGTCGTTATGAGCGACGACATGGAGATGGGCGCAGTGAGGAATGACTTCACGCTCGACGAGCGTGTGGTGAAGGCGATCAATGCCGGTACGGACCTTCTCGTGTTCTCCAATGTGCAGTCCGGCGATCCCGATCTCGGCGTCAGAGTCCACGCCGCCATTGTTCAGGCGATCTGTGAGGGTCGCATTGCCCGCGCCCGCATCGAGCAGGCCTATGGCAAGATCATGCTGCTCAAGCGACGGCTCAAGCAGAAAGACCTCAGCGGCAAGTGGTAGGGCTTATCGCGGCTAATGATAGGCGTCGTGCTCTGGCGCTTCCCACAAGGCGTAATAAGAGTACGCGGTGTAGCCGAGGATGAGGGGCAGCAAGGGAATCGCGCCGTAAAGCATGAACAGCTGAGAGTCTGGCGCAGCCGCCGCCTGCCAGATGGTGATGTCCGGCGGGATGATGTAGGGGAACAGGCTTACCGCCAGCCCTGTGTAGCACAGCATGAAAAGGGCGGTGCCCCACAAGAACGGCGCGTAACGCTGCCGCTTGCCTATCGCGCGCCACAGGCCGAGCACCGCCACAACGGTCAAGAGCGGCACGGGAGAGAACATCACCATGTTGCCGGGCGAGAACCAGCGCGCGGCGATCTCGGGATGCAGAAACGGCGTCCACAGGCTGAATACGACGATGAAAATGGCGACGGCGACAAGGGCGACGCGCGCCCAACCATAGGCCCAATCGCGCAAGTCCTCATCGGCTTTCATGATGAGCCAGCCCGTCGAGAGCAGCACATAGCCTGATAAGACGGCGATGGCGGTGACGGCGGAAAACGGCGTCAGCCAGTCGAACGGGCCGCCAGCGAACTGATTGTCGACGACTTTGAAGCCCTGGACGAAGGCACCGATGGTCGCGCCTTGCATCAGCGCGGCGACAGTCGATCCGCCGGCGAAGGCGACATCCCAAGCCCAGCGGTAGCGGCTCGATTTGAAGCGGAACTCGAACGCCACGCCACGCAAGATCAGTCCGAGCAGCATGATAATGAGCGGGATGTAGAGCGCCGGCAGCATCACTGAATAGGCGAGGGGGAAGGCGGCAAGCAGGCCGCCGCCGCCCAGGACCAGCCAGGTTTCATTGCCGTCCCAGAACGGTGCCACGGAGGCCATCATGGCATCGCGGTTGCGGTCGAGCGGCGCGAGCGGAAAGAGAATGCCGAGCCCAAGATCGTAGCCACCGAGCAGCACGTAGAGAAATACGCCAAGCGCAAGGATCGCGGCCCATACCAGGGGGAGGAGGATGGGAAGCACTTGGCTCATGTCGACGGCGGTGGCTGTCATCGGTCCGTCCTCATGGGTTTCCCGCCGCCGCCATGGGCCGGTGGGAGAGATCAGCCTCGTCTTCGTCCGGAACCGGCGGTGTGTCCTCCGGCCCGCGGCGTACGAGTTGCGCCATGTAGTAGATGCCGGCGCCAAACACGATACCGTAGACGAGGACGAACAGCGCGATCGAGGTGGCGACGCTGCCGCCGGGCACCGGTGAAACCGCGTCGGCGGTGCGCAGCACGCCGTAGACTACCCAAGGCTGGCGGCCGACCTCTGCGACGAACCAGCCGGCAAGCACGGCGATGAAGCCAAGCGGCGCCGCCCACGTCATGGCGCGCAAGAACCAGCGCGTTGTGTAGAGCCGGCCCAAGAACCACAGCACCGCGCCGATGATGCCAAGTGTCGCCATGATGAGGCCGATAGCGACCATGATGCGGAACGAGAAGAACGGAATGATTGGGTTCGGCCGGTCCTCGGGCGGGAACGACTTCAAACCGCGGACCTCGCCGTCCCAACTATGGGTCAGGATGAGGCTGCCGAGATCGGGAATGGCGACCTCATAGAGATTGCTCTCGGTCTTCGGGTCGGGGATGGCAAACAGCACGAGTGGTGCCTGACGGCGCGTCTCCCAATGCGCTTCGACCGCGGCGATCTTGGCCGGCTGATATTCGCGTGCATTGAGACCGTGCAGATCGCCGAGCAGGATCTGGAGCGGCGCCAGCCAGACGATAAGGCTGAGCGCCATGCCAAGCATGACGCGGCCATGCGCGACGCTTCGCCCTCGCAAGATGTACCAAGCGCCGATGCCGCCGACCACGAACGCCGTGGTGAGATAAGCGGCCGCCACCATGTGGGTGAAGCGATAGGGGAATGAGGGATTGAAGATCACTTGCCACCAATCGGCGACGTGAAGCACGCCCTTGTCGTCAACGGTGAAGCCCTGCGGCGTTTGCATCCAGCTATTGGCCGACAGAATCCAAAACGCGGAGATTGCCGTACCAAGCGCCACCATGCAGGTGGCGAAGAAATGCACCCATTTCGGCACGCGCTCGCGGCCGAAAAGCATGATGCCGAGGAAGCCTGCCTCGAGGAAAAAGGCGGTCAGCACCTCGTAAGACAGGAGCGGACCGATAACGTTGCCGCCGCGCCGCGACAGCTCGCTCCAATTGGTGCCGAACTCGTAGGACATGACCACGCCTGAGACGACGCCCATGCCGAACGACACGGCGAAGATCTTGATCCAGTGGCGCGAAATGTCGGCGTAGATCTGCTTGCCGGTTTTGAGCCAAAGCGCCTCGAGCACCATGAGCCAGGCGGCGAGACCGATGGTGAAAGACGGGAAGAGAATATGGAAGGAGACTGTGAAGGCGAACTGGATGCGCGACAGAAGAAGCGGATCGAGCTCGGGCATCCTTGGTTCCCACCCAGTCAGATGATGGGCCGCTTCGAAGCGACTCAGGTCTCGAAGAGGAGACTACCTTAGATGCGGGGGCTGCGCATAGGCGGCTCCGCGTCGCGTCCCCAAACCACTGACTTCAATCAGGAGTCGCGCTTGATTTTCTCAAAGGCTTTGAGCGCCCGGGCGCGGGCGGCGCCATGTTCGACGATGGGCTCGGGGTAGGTCTTGCCGAGGGTCACGCCGGCTTCCTGAAGCGTAAGCGGCGGGGCCTCCCACGGTGCGTGGATGTCGGTAGCGGAGAGCTTCGCCAGCTCAGGCACCCAAGTCCGCACATAGTCGCCATCGGGATCGAATTTCTGGCCCTGAAGGATCGGATTGAACACGCGGAAATAGGGGGCGGCATCGGCGCCACAGCCCGCGACCCACTGCCAGCTCGCGGAATTGTTGGCGAGGTCGGCATCGACAAGGGTGTCCCAGAACCAAGCCTCGCCCTCCTGCCAAGGGATGAGCAGGTGCTTCACCAAGAACGAGGCCACGACCATGCGCGCCCGGTTCGGCATCCAGCCGGTGTGCCACAGATCGCGCATGGCGGCGTCGACGATGGGATAGCCAGTCTCGCCGCGTTGCCAGGCGCCAAGCGCCTTCTTGTCGTTGCGCCAAGGGAAGTCGGCGAACTCAGGCCGCAGCGGCTCTGAGATGATGGTGGGGAAGTTGTCGAGCAGATGGTAGGAGAACTCGCGCCAGCCGATCTCGCGCAAGAAACTTTCCGCACCTTTGTGGATCTTGCCGCGCGATCCTTCGGCGGCATGGCTGACCGCGTACCATACCTGGTTCGGACTGACCTCGCCGAAGTGGAGATATGGCGACAAGCGCGAGGTGGACACGTCATCGATGTTGTTGCGGGCATCTGGATAGTCGGCAAGCGCATCGTCGATGAAATCGGTGAGCCTCTTCTTCGCGGCGTCTTCGCCGCATTCCCACGTTTCGCGCAAGCCGCCGGCCCAGTCGGGCTTCTTGGGTAG
>JAWKWG010000015.1:0-59320 GCA_041397675.1 Hyphomicrobiales bacterium
GAACACCACGTCCTTGACCCCGGCCTTCACCGCCCGTTCGGCAACGAGCTTGCCGACAGCTTGCGCCGCCGCCGTGTCGGTGCCCTTGGGCAGCTTGAGGTCCTTGTCGAGGCTCGAGGCCGACGCCACGGTCTTGCCGGCGCCGTCGTCGATCACCTGGGCATAGATGTGCTTTGAGGAGCGGAACACCGACAGACGCGGCCGCCCCTTCGCCGCCCGCTTCAGCGAGTGGCGTACCCGGCGCGAGCGCCGCACAAAGCTTTCGTTCAACGCGCTCATGGCTCGATCCCGCTACTTCTTCTTGCCTTCCTTGCGGAGGATGTACTCGCCCGCATACCGCACGCCCTTGCCCTTGTAAGGCTCCGGCGGCCTGAACTGTCTAATCTCCGCCGCGACCTGGCCCACCTGCTGCTTATCGATACCGGTGACCACGATCTCCGTCGGCTTCGGGCACTGCACCTGAATGCCTTTCGGAATCGGATAGAGAATTTCGTGGCTGTGGCCGAGCTGAAGCTGCAGGTTCGGCCCCTGTACCGCGGCGCGATAACCGACGCCGGTGATCTCGAGCTTCTTGGTGAAGCCCTCAGTCACGCCGGCAACGAGGTTGGCGACAAGCGTGCGCGACATGCCCCACATGGCGCGCGCCTCCTTGGTATCCTCGCGCATGGCGACCTCGATACCGTCCTTGTCGGTCTTGGCCATGATCTGATCGACGAGCACGTGCTTGAGCTCGCCTTTCGGGCCCTTGACCGTCACCTCCTGGCCGTTCACCGCGGCGGTGACGCCGCCGGGAATTGCCACTGGTTTCTTGCCGATGCGCGACATGGATCGAACCTTCGCTAAGCTCCGCTAAAACACGTTACAGAGAATCTCGCCGCCGACATTCTCGTTGCGCGCGCGGGAATCCGACATGACGCCCTTCGGCGTCGAAAGAATGGCCACGCCGAGGCCGTTGGCGACCGTCGGCAGATCCTTGACCGAGGAGTACACGCGCCGACCCGGCGTCGACACCCGTTTGATGTCCTTGATCACCGGCTCGCCGTCGAAATATTTGAGCTCGATTTCGAACTCGGACTTGCCGCCGGTATAATCGACGCGCGCGTAGCCACGGATATAGCCCTCCTCCGCCAGCACGTCGAGCACCCGCTCGCGCAGCTTGGAGGCCGGCGTCGTGACCTTGTTCTTGTGCCGCATCTGCGCGTTGCGGATGCGGGCCAACATATCGCCTAGAGGATCGTTGATGCTCATCGATCGTCCTTACCAGCTCGACTTGACCATACCGGGAACCAGTCCGTTGCTTCCGAGATCGCGCAAAGCAATGCGCGACATGCGGAGCTTGCGGTAGTAACCGCGCGGACGTCCGGTGAGATCACAACGGTTGCGAATACGCGTCGGCGAGGAGTTGCGCGGCAGCTCGGCGAGCTTGAGCCGCGCCGCAAAGCGCTCCTCGGCCGGCAATGAGCGATCGGCGGCGATCTCTTTTAACCGCGTGCGCCGTGCCTTGAATTTCTTGGCGAGGCGGCGCCGCCTCTTGTCCCGCTCAATCATGCTCGTCTTAGCCATTCAGTCCTCCTGTCGCAGCCGTATTGCTAGCTGCGGAACGGAAAGTTCAAACCCTTGAGAAGCGCCCGCGCCTCGTCGTCGGTGCGCGCCGTGGTGCAAACGATGATGTCCATGCCGAGCACCGACTCGACCTTGTCGTAGTCGATCTCGGGAAACACGATGTGCTCTTTCAACCCGATCGCGTAATTACCTCTACCATCGAAGCTTTTCGGGTTGAGGCCACGGAAGTCGCGCACCCGCGGCAGCGCGATGTTCACCAGGCGATCGAGGAACTCGTACATGCGGTCCTTGCGCAAGGTGACCTTGGCGCCGATCGGCATGCCATCGCGGAGCTTGAACGTCGCGATCGACTTGCGCGCCTTGGTGATGACCGGCTTCTGACCCGAGATCAGCCCGAGATCAGCCGCCGCCGCCTGCACCTTCTTGGAGTCGCCCACGCCCTCGCCGATGCCCATGTTGAGCACCACCTTGTCGAGGCGCGGCACCTGCATGACGTTCTCGTAGCCGAACTCTTTGGTGAGCTCGCCCTTGATGACGTCCTGATACTGCTTCTTCAGCCGCGGAATGTAACTCTGCTCAGCCATCGATGACCTCGCCCGAGCGCCTGGCGAAACGAACCTTGCGCCCGTCCTTTAGGAATTTGTAGCCGACCCGCGTCGGTTTCCCGTCCTTGGGATCCTCGATCGCGAGATTTGAAATATGGATCGGCGCCTCTTTGGTGATGATGCCGCCTTCCTGCGCCGCCGTCTGGCGCTGGTGACGGCGCACCAAGGACACGCCCTTGACGATGGCGCGATTCTCCGCGGGGAGAACCTTCAGCACCTCGCCCTTCTTGCCCTTGTCCTTGCCGGTGAGCACCACGACGTGGTCGCCCTTCTTGATTTTTAGCCCGGACATCAAAGCACCTCCGGCGCGAGCGACACGATCTTCATGTGCTTCTTCGCCCTCAACTCGCGCGTGACCGGGCCGAAGATACGCGTGCCGATCGGCTCCCCTTGCGCATTGACCAAGACCGCCGCGTTGCGGTCGAAACGGATCAGCGAGCCGTCCGGACGGCGCACGCCGGTGGCAGTGCGCACGATGACAGCCTTCATCACCTGGCCCTTCTTGACGCGGCCGCGCGGGATCGCCTCCTTGACGCTGACCACGACGGTGTCGCCGATCGAGGCGTATTTCCGCTTCGAGCCGCCGAGCACCTTGATGCATTGCACGCGCTTTGCACCGGAGTTGTCGGCAACATCGAGATTGGTCTGCATCTGAATCATGGCATTCGCCCTTGCTCAGGCCCCTTCCGGAGCCCGCACTTCATCCCTAACTCGCCGCTTGCTCACGCGGCAGCACAACCCATCGCTTCTGCCTCGAGATCGGCGCGCACTCTTCAATCCACACCTTCTCGCCCACCTTGAACTCGTTCTTCTCGTCGTGGGCGTGATAGTTCTTGGTCCGACGCACCGTCTTCTTGAACAACGGATGCGTGAAGCGGCGCTCGACTTTGACCACCACGGTCTTGTCGTTCTTGTCGCTGACCACGACTCCTAGCAATACGCGTTTCGGCATCGTTCTGCCCCTTAAGCCTTCGCGGCGCTCTTCTGGCGCGCGATCGTCTGAATACGCGCGATGTCGCGCCTGATTTGCCGCACCCGCGCAGTGTTCTCCAGCTGCCCCGAGGCCGCCTGGAAGCGCAGGTTGAACTGCTCTTTCTTCAGCTTGACCAGCTCGTCGTTGAGCTGATCCGGCGTCATGCCGTGCACGTCACTCGCCTTCATCGCCTAACCCTCGATGCGCGCCACGACGCGCGTCTTGATCGGGAGCTTGGCAGCGCCGAGCCGAAGCGACTCCCGCGCCACCGCCTCGGTCACACCGTCGATCTCGAACATGATGCGCCCGGGCTTGACCTTGGCCACCCAGAACTCGGGCGTGCCCTTACCCTTACCCATGCGCACCTCGGTCGGCTTCTTCGACACCGGCACATCGGGAAACAGCCTGATCCACACGCGCCCGGCGCGCTTCATCTGGCGCGTCATGGCGCGCCGTGCGGCCTCGATCTGCCGGGCCGTAATGCGCGCCGGCTCCTGTGCCTTGAGGCCGAACGTGCCGAACGTGAGCGAGGTCGCGCTCGAAGCAACGCCCTTGATGCGGCCCTTATGCGCCTTGCGGAACTTTGTGCGTTTCGGTTGCAGCATGGTTTAACGCCTTAGCCTTCCGCCCGAGCAGGTTCGCGACGCCCCGTCGAACGGCCGCCTTCTTGAGCTTCAAGCGCCTTGTTCTCCTGGGCCATGGGATCGTGCTCCATGATCTCGCCCTTAAAGATCCAGACCTTGACGCCGATAATCCCGTACGCCGTGCGACCGAGCGCCGTGCCGTAGTCGATATTGGCGCGCAAGGTGTGCAGCGGCACACGGCCCTCGCGGTACCACTCCACGCGCGCGATCTCCGCGCCGCCGAGCCGGCCGCCGCAATTGATGCGGATGCCAAGTGCCCCCATGCGCATCGCCGACTGCACGGCGCGCTTCATGGCGCGGCGGAACGCCACCCGGCGCTCCAGCTGCTGGGCGATACCTTCCGCCACCAAGGTGGCGTCGACCTCGGGCTTGCGCACCTCGACGATGTTCAGATGCACTTCGGAATCGGTCATGCTGGCAAGCTCGCGGCGGAGCTTCTCGATATCGGCGCCCTTCTTGCCGATCAGAATGCCGGGACGCGCCGTGTAAACCGTCACGCGGCATTTCTTGTGCGGGCGTTCGATGACCACCTTGGAGATGCCGGCCTGCTTGCGCGACTTGAGAATATGCTCGCGCATCTTCAAGTCCTCGTGCAGGAGCTGCGCATACTCGCCTCTGGACGCGAACCAACGCGAATCCCAAGTGCGGTTGACGCCGAGCCTCAGCCCGATCGGATTGACCTTCTGTCCCATCAAGCGGACTCCTCGACTTGGCGGACGACCACGGTCATCTGCGAAAACGGTTTCAAAATACGAGCGGCCCGGCCGCGCGCTCTCGCGCGGAGCCGCTTCATGACGATGTTCTTACCCACATAGGCCTCGGACACGATCAGCGTATCGACATCGAGGTCGTGATTGTTCTCGGCGTTAGCAATGGCCGACTCGAGCGTCTTCTTGACGTCCTTGGCGATGCGCTTGCGCGAGAACGTGAGATCGGCGAGCGCGCGGTCGACCTTCTTGCCCCGGATCAGCTGGGCAAGCAGGTTGAGCTTCTGCGGGCTCACGCGAATGAGCCGCGTCACGGCCTTCGCCTCGTTGTCGGCGAGCGTACGCTCTCGTCGTTGCTTGCCCATTACACTTTCGCCTTCTTCGCCCTGCGGTCCGCGGCATGTCCGTGGAACGTCCGCGTTGGTGCGAATTCTCCAAATTTGTGGCCCACCATGTCCTCGGTCACGAGCACGGGGATGTGCTTCTGGCCGTTATGGACGCCGAAGGTGAGCCCGACGAATTGCGGCAGAATTGTCGAGCGGCGCGACCACATCTTGATGATGGCGTTGGACCCGCTTCCGCGCGCCTTCTCCGCCTTCTTCAAGAGATAGCCGTCGACGAACGGACCTTTCCAGATCGAGCGTGCCACGTCCGTTACCCCTTCTTCTTCTGATGGCGGCTGCGCAGGATGAACTTGTCGGTCGCCCGGTTATGCCGCGTCTTCTTACCCTTGGTGGACTTGCCCCAAGGGGTTACCGGGTGCCGGCCGCCTGACGTACGGCCTTCGCCGCCGCCGTGCGGGTGATCGATCGGGTTCATGGCCACGCCGCGGACCACGGGCTTGCGCCCTTTCCACCGCGAGCGTCCGGCCTTGCCGATCGAGACGTTGGAGTTGTCCGGGTTTGACACCGCGCCCACCGTCGCCATGCAGTCGGCGGGGACCATGCGCGTCTCACCGGAGTTCAGCCGCAGAATAGCGTAACCCTGGTCGCGGCCGACAAGCTGGACATAGGTGCCAGCAGCGCGCGCGATCTGACCGCCCTTGCCCTTCTTCATCTCCACATTGTGGACGATGGTGCCGATCGGCATGTTGGCAAGCGGCATGGCATTGCCCGGCTTCACGTCGACGCGCTCGTCGGCAATCACCGTATCGCCGACCGACAGCCGCTGCGGCGCCAGGATGTAGGACAGCTCGCCGTCCTCATACTTGATGAGCGCGATGAACGCGGTGCGGTTCGGATCGTATTCGAGCCGCTCCACCGTCGCCGATACGCCGCGCTTGCCGCGCTTGAAATCGACCATACGGTAGGTGCGCTTGTGACCGCCGCCGCGATGCCACACCGAGATGCGCCCATGATTGTTGCGGCCGCCGGACTTGCTCAGCCCCTCGGTCAGCGCCTTGACGGGCTTGCCCTTCCACAGCTGCGTGCGATCGATGAGCACGAGCTGCCGCTGGCTCGGCGTCGTTGGCTTATATTTCTTCAGCGCCATAGCGTCAGATCCTCGTCGTCACGTCGATCCTGTCGCCTTCGGCGAGCTTGACGATCGCTTTCTTAGTGTCCTGCTGGCGTCCCGAGACGCCGCGGAACTGCTTGGTCTTGCCCTTGCGGGTCAGCGTGTTCACCGCGAGCACCTTGACGCCGAACAGTTTCTCGATGGCGGCCTTGATCTGCGGCTTCGTCGCGTCGCGGCGCACCTTGAACACAACCTGGTTCGCCTCGGACACGGCCGTCGCCTTTTCGGTGATGACCGGCGCAAGGATCACGTCGTAATGGGACAACGCGCTCATTTGAACCGTGCCTCCAGCGCCTCGAGCGCCGCCTTGGTCAGCACGAGCTTGTCGTGCCGCAGAATGTCGTACACGTTGATGCCCTGCACCGGCAGCACATCGACTTGAGGAATATTGCGCGCCGCGCGGGCGAAGCTGTCATGCAGCGACGCGCCGTCGACGATCAGCGCCGAACCGAAACCAAGCTTGTCGAAGCGCGATTTCAGCGCCTTGGTCTTACCGTCCTTCAGCTCGCAGGAGTCGAGCACCACCAGCGCGTCCGCCTTGGCTTTGGACGAAAGCGCGTGCTTCAGCGCGAGCGCACGCACCTTCTTCGGCAGCTCGATGGCGTGGCTGCGCGGCTTCGGGCCGAACGCCTTGCCGCCGCCCCGGAAGATCGGCGCCTTGTCGCTGCCATGACGCGCCCGGCCAGTCCCCTTCTGCCGATACATCTTGGCGGTCGTGCCATTGATCTGCGACCGGTCCTTGACCGAGACCGTGCCAGCCCGCCGCTTGGCAAGCTGATAGCGCACCATGCGTTGCAGAATGTCCGGCCGCGGCTCGAGCCCGAACACAGCATCGGAGAGCTCAACGGTGCCCGCCTTCTTGGCGTCGAGCGTTGTTACGTCCGCCTTCATCACTCTTTATCCCCGCCCTCTGCCGGCTCCGCTGCAGGCGCCTCCGGCGCCGGCGCTTCGGCCGTCTCGGCCTTGGCTTCCTTGGCTGGCTTCTGATCTTCACCGCCCTTGCGGAACGCGCCAGGCTTCGGCGCGCCCTCAGGCAGCGCCCGCTTGACGGCGTCGCGCAACAGCACCCAGCCGCCCTTGGCGCCGGGGACCGCGCCCCGGATCATGATCAGCCCACGCTCGACATCAGTCTTCACCACCCGCAAATTCTGGGTGGTGACGTTGGTATCGCCCATATGGCCGGCCATCTTCTTGCCCTTGAACACCTTGCCGGGGTCCTGGCGCTGACCGGTCGAGCCGTGGCTGCGGTGGCTCACCGACACGCCGTGGCTCGCCCGCAAGCCGCCGAAGCCGTGACGCTTCATGCCGCCGGCGAAACCCTTACCGATCGTCGTGCCGGACACGTCCACATACTGACCCTCGACGAAGTGATCGGCGGTGATCTCCGCCCCCACATCGATGAGGTTCTCCGGGCTCACACGAAACTCGGCGACCTTCCGCTTCGGCTCAACGTTGGCCACGGCAAAGCCGCCGCGCTCGGCGCGGGTCAAACGCTTCACCTTGGGCCGTCCGGCGCCGAGCTGCACCGCCGTATAGCCGTTCTTATCCGTCGTGCGCTGGCCGACGACCTGGCAATTATCGAGGCGCAACACCGTGACGGGGATGTGCTCCCCCGCATCGGTGAAGATCCTGGTCATGCCGACCTTTTGCGCGATGACACCTGATCGCATCGAAGTCTTTCCTTGCCTCGTCCCGCGCCGCTTACAGCTTGATCTCGACGTCCACACCGGCGGCGAGATCGAGCTTCATCAGCGCGTCCACCGTCTGCGGCGTGGGATCGACGATATCGAGCAGCCGCTTGTGGGTGCGCATCTCGAACTGCTCCCGGCTCTTCTTGTCGATATGCGGTGAGCGGTTCACGGTGAACTTCTCGATGCGGGTGGGCAGCGGGATGGGCCCGCGCACTTCCGCACCGGTACGTTTCGCCGTGTTGACGATCTCCTTAGTCGACGCATCGAGAATGCGATGGTCGAAGGCTTTCAGCCTAATTCTTATGTTCTGGCTCTGCATCTCGACGGCCTCAAAGTGAGGAGCGCGCCGTCATGGACGACGCGCTCCTGATCTTCCTTACTCGATGATCGACGACACCACGCCGGCGCCGACGGTGCGACCGCCCTCACGGATGGCGAAGCGGAGCTTCTCCTCCATGGCGATCGGCACGATCAACTCAACGGTCATGGCAATATTATCGCCCGGCATCACCATTTCGGTGCCCTCCGGCAACTCCACGACGCCGGTCACGTCGGTCGTGCGGAAGTAGAACTGCGGACGATAGTTGCCGAAGAACGGCGTGTGGCGGCCACCCTCCTCCTTGGTGAGGATGTAGGCCTCGGCCTTGAACTTGGTGTGCGGCGTAACCGACCCGGGCTTCGCCAGCACCTGGCCGCGCTCCACCGCCTCGCGATCCACACCGCGAAGCAGACAGCCGACATTGTCGCCCGCCTCACCCTGGTCGAGCAGCTTGCGGAACATCTCGACGCCGGTGACGGTGGTCTTGCTCGTGGGCTTGATGCCGACGATCTCCACCTCTTCGCCAACCTTGATGACACCGCGCTCGATGCGCCCCGTGACCACGGTACCGCGGCCGGAGATCGAGAACACGTCCTCGATCGGCATCAGGAACGGCTTGTCCTTCGGACGATCGGGCTGCGGGATGTAATCGTCGACAGCCTGCATCAGCTCGAGGATCGACTTCGCGCCGATATCGGGATTGTTGCCCTCGAGAGCGGCGAGCGCCGATCCCTTGACGATCGGAATCTCGTCACCCGGGAACTCGTACTTCGACAACAGCTCACGCACCTCGAGCTCGACGAGGTCGAGGAGCTCCGGGTCGTCGACCATGTCGACCTTGTTCAGGTAGACGACGAGCGCCGGCACACCGACCTGACGCGCGAGCAGGATGTGCTCGCGGGTCTGCGGCATCGGGCCGTCGGCAGCCGACACCACGAGGATGGCGCCGTCCATCTGCGCGGCACCCGTGATCATGTTCTTCACGTAGTCCGCGTGGCCGGGACAGTCGACGTGGGCGTAGTGGCGCTTCTCGGTCTCATACTCCACGTGCGCCGTGGAAATCGTGATACCGCGTGCCTTCTCCTCCGGCGCCTTGTCGATCTGATCGTAGGCAGTGAAGGTTGCGCCGCCGGTTTCGGCCAAGGTCTTGGTGATCGCCGCCGTTAGCGTCGTCTTGCCGTGATCGACGTGACCAATGGTCCCGATGTTGCAATGCGGCTTCTTCCGCTCGAATTTCGCTTTAGCCATTTTGGCTCTCCATCCTTCTCACAAAACCTTGCTCTCAACACCTGATGGCTCAGGCAAACTTGGCTTGCACCTCTTCGGCCACCGCCTGCGGCACTTGCGCGTAATGATCGAACTGCATCGTGAACTGAGCGCGCCCCTGGCTCATCGAGCGGAGCGTGTTCACATAGCCGAACATATTGGCAAGCGGCACCATTGCGCTGATCACCGCGGCATTGCCGCGGCTCTCCTGACCGCGGACCTGTCCGCGGCGGCTCGTGAGGTCGCCGATGATGCCGCCGACATAGTCCTCGGGGGTCACCACCTCGACCTTCATCATCGGCTCGAGCAGCTTCGGCCCGGCCTTCAACGCGCCCTCGCGGAACGCCGCGCGGCTCGCGATCTCAAACGCCATCACGCTGGAGTCGACGTCGTGCGCCGCGCCGTCCACGAGCGTGACCTTGGTATCGAGGATCGGGAAGCCGGCAAGCACGCCCGCGTCGATGACGCTCTGGACGCCCTTCTGCACGCCAGGAACGTACTCCTTCGGCACGTTGCCGCCGACGACCTTGTTTACAAACTCGTAGCCCTTGCCCTGCTCGTTGGGCTCGATGACAATCTTGACGCGGGCGAACTGACCCGAGCCGCCGGTCTGCTTCTTGTGGGTGTAGTCAACCTCGGCGCGCTTCGACACGGTCTCGCGATACGCGACCTGCGGTGCTCCGACATTGGCCTCGACCTTGAACTCGCGCTTCATGCGATCGACGATGATGTCGAGATGAAGCTCGCCCATGCCCTTGATGATGGTCTGGCCGGACTCATGGTCGACCGAGACGCGGAACGAAGGATCTTCCTGGGCTAGGCGGTTGAGCGCGATACCGAGCTTCTCCTGGTCGCCCTTGGTCTTGGGCTCGACCGCGACCTCGATCACGGGATCGGGAAACTCCATGCGCTCAAGAATGACGGGCTTGTTGGGATCGCACAGCGTGTCGCCGGTGGTGACGTCTTTGAGGCCGGCGATGGCGACGATGTCTCCGGCATAGGCTTCTTTGATGTCCTCGCGGTGGTTCGCATGCATGAGCAGCATGCGGCCGATGCGCTCTTTCTTGTCTTTCACCGTGTTAACGAGCGTCTGGCCGGACTCCACCTTGCCGGAGTAGATGCGACAGAAAGTCAGCGAGCCCACGAACGGGTCATTCATGATCTTGAATGCGAGCATGGAAAGCGGCGCGTCGTCGGACGCTGGACGGCTCACCAATTCCTCGGTCTTGGCGTCGATCGCCTTGATGGCCGGCACGTCGATCGGCGACGGCAGATAGTCGACCACGGCGTCGAGCAGCGGCTGCACGCCCTTGTTCTTGAACGCCGAACCGCACAGCACGGGGTAAAACTGGAGCGTACACGTCCCCTTGCGGATCAGCTCCTTGAGCTTCTCGATGGGAATCTCCTTGCCCTCGAGATAGGCTTCCATCGCGCCCTCGTCGAGCTCCACGGCCTGCTCCACGAGCTTGTCGTGATACTCCTTGGCCACATCGACCAGGTCGGCGGGAATCTCCTCCTCGTGGAACGTGGCGCCGAGGGACTCGTCGTCCCACTTGATCGCCTTCATGCGCACGAGATCGACCACGCCGACGAAGCTCGACTCGGCACCCACGGCAACTGAAGCACGATCGGGTTGGCGCCGAGGCGCTCCTTGATCATCTTCACCGACAGGAAGAAGTCGGCGCCGATCTTGTCCATCTTGTTGACGAAGATCATGCGCGGCACGTGGTACTTGTCGGCCTGACGCCAAACCGTCTCCGTCTGCGGCTCGACACCCTGGTTGGCGTCGAGCAGCGCGACCGCGCCGTCGAGCACGCGAAGAGAACGCTCGACCTCGATGGTGAAGTCCACGTGGCCGGGCGTATCGATGATGTTGACGCGCTTGTCTTTCCAGAACGCGGTGGTCGCGGCGGAGGTGATGGTGATGCCGCGCTCCTGCTCCTGCTCCATCCAGTCCATGGTGGCGGCGCCGTCGTGGACCTCACCGATCTTGTGGCTCTTACCGGTGTAGTAGAGCACACGCTCGGTGGTCGTGGTCTTGCCGGCGTCGATATGCGCCATGATCCCGATGTTGCGGTAGTCCTCGAGGGGGGTGGTGCGAGGCATCGTCAAAAGTCCTTAGGTGTTACCAGCGATAGTGCGAGAAGGCGCGGTTCGCCTCCGCCATCCGGTGCGTATCCTCACGCTTCTTCACCGCTGTTCCGCGGTTGTTGACGGCATCCAGCAGCTCGCCCGAGAGCCGCTCAACCATGGTGTTCTCGTTGCGCCCGCGCGCCGCCGCGATGATCCAGCGAATGGCAAGCGCCTGGCGGCGGTCGAGTCTCACCTCGACCGGCACCTGATAGGTGGCGCCGCCGACGCGCCGCGAGCGCACTTCGAGCGCCGGCATGACGTTCTTGAGCGCCTCGTGGAACAGCTCGATCGGATTCTGCTTGGCCTTACGCTCCATTTGGTCGAGCGCGCCATAGACGATCCGCTCGGCGGCCGACTTCTTGCCTTCCTTCATGATGGAATTCATGAACTTCGTGAGCACGATGTCCCCGAACTTGGGATCGGGGATGATCTCGCGCCTATCAGCTCTATGCCGCCTCGACATGTTGTCTGTTCCGTTTTCCTAAAACGCGAAAACGACCCGCTACTTGGGTCGTTTGGCTCCGTATTTCGAACGCCGCTGCCGACGGGCGCTAACGCCTTGGGTGTCGAGCACGCCGCGGATGATGTGATAGCGCACGCCGGGAAGGTCTTTCACGCGTCCGCCGCGGATCATCACCACCGAGTGCTCTTGCAGGTTATGGCCCTCGCCGGGGATGTAGCTCGTCACCTCGAGCTGATTGGTCAGCCGGACGCGGGCCACCTTGCGAAGCGCCGAGTTCGGCTTCTTCGGCGTGGTGGTGTACACGCGCGTACAGACCCCCCGCTTCTGCGGGCAGGCCTGCATGGCCGGGACTTTATTCCGCTTTACCGGCTGCTTGCGCGGCTTGCGGATCAATTGCTGAATCGTCGGCATGGCAGCCTTTAACGTCCAATCTTCAAGGGCGAACGCCCAACCATCTCCGCGGGCGGAAGCCCACATCCTTAGAGCCGAAGTGCGGGCGACCCCCGCGCAGTCTTCAGCGCCTCAATACAGAGGACCTTGGAGGGAATGACCCCCAAGATCTTGACCCCGATTTGATCCCGGTTAATCCGGCAGCGTCTAACCCGCGCCCGAAAGCAACCAAAAAACTGGGCTACCGCCTGCCGCGAAAGTGCGCGCGTTTTATCAGGCCGATTCTTCTATCGTCAAGGGTAGAAGTGCCGGATTTTGAAGGGCCAGGCGCCGAATTTGGGTCTTACCCGGCGGCCTGGCCCTCGACACTCTATTTATCCCTCGGCTGAAGCCTCCTCCTCGGCGGATTCCCCGCCCTCCTGCTCGATCGCCTCTTGGGCCGCGCGCTGGCGCTCCTCAAGGATCAGATCGTCGCGATGGGAGGCAATCTTGTTGAGCCTGGCGAGCATGCCGCCGGTACCGGCCGGAATGAGCCGGCCGACGATGACGTTCTCTTTCAGGCCTTCCAGAGCATCCGCCTTGCCGTTCACGGCAGCGTCGGTGAGCACCCTTGTGGTCTCCTGGAACGAGGCCGCCGAGATGAACGACCGCGTCTGCAGGCTCGCCTTGGTGATGCCGAGCAGGACGGGCTGGCCGGTCGCCGGCTTGCCGCCATTGGCTTCGACCGCCGTGTTGGCGTCCTCGAAGTCGATGCGGTCCACCTGCTCGCCCTTGAGGAACTCGGTGTCGCCCTGGTCGTCCACCTCGGTCTTCTGGAGCATCTGCCGGACGATGACCTCGATATGCTTATCGTTGATGGTCACGCCCTGCAGCCGGTAGACCTCCTGGATCTCGTTGACGAGGTAGTTGGCGAGCTCCTCGACGCCCTTAATGGCCAGGATATCGTGCGGCGCCGGGTGGCCGTCGAGCAGGTACTCGCCCTTCTCGATGCGGTCGCCCTCCTGCACCGTCAGATGCCGGCCCTTGGGGATCAGGAATTCCACCGGATCGGCGCCCTCCTCGTCAGGCACGATGGTGATGCGCCGCTTATTCTTGTAGTCGCGGCCAAGCTGCACGATGCCCGAAACCTCGGCGATGATCGCGTGATCCTTCGGACGCCGCGCCTCGAACAGCTCCGCCACGCGCGGCAGACCGCCCGTGATGTCGCGGGTCTTGGCACTCTCCATGGGGATACGGGCCAGCACGTCGCCGGCTTTCACCTCATAGCCGGGCTCCACCGACAGGACGGCATCGACCGGCAAGAGGTACCGGGCCTCGCCGCCACGCGGCAGCTTGAGGACCTTGCCCTTCTTGTCCTTGATCACCATCGCCGGACGGAGATCGACGCCGCGCGGCGAAGCGCGCCAATCGATGATCACGCTGTTGGTGATACCGGTCGACTCGTCGCGCCGCTCAGAAACCGACACGCCCTCGACCAGATCTTCGAAGTCGACGGTGCCCTCGATCTCCGTGAGCACGGGCCTCGTATACGGGTCCCACTCGGCAAGGCGATCGCCCCGCTTGACGTGAGCACCGTCGTCAACCCGCAGATGCGTGCCGTACGGCAGGCGGTGCACGGCACGTTCCGTGCCCTCCTCGTCGACGATCACAATCGCCGTGTTGCGGCCCATGACCATGTGACGTCCTTGCGAGTCGGCCACAACGTTGCGCTGCTTGATCTTGACCGTACCCTCGAAGTTGGACTCGAGAGACGACTGATCGACCACCTTCGAGCTCGCCACGCCGCCCAGATGGAACGTGCGCATGGTGAGTTGAGTGCCAGGCTCGCCGATCGACTGCGCGGCGATAACGCCGACGGCCTCGCCGAGATTGACCGGCGTTCCGCGGGCCAGATCGCGCCCGTAGCACTTGCCGCAGATGCCGTTGCGCGTCTCGCAAGTGAGCGCAGAGCGGATGCGAACTTCCTGCACGCGCGCTTGCTCGAGAGCCTCGACCTGCTCCTCTTCGATCAGCTCGCCGGCCTTTATGATGACCTTACCGGTCGCCGGATTCTTGACGTTGTCGGCGGCGGTCCGGCCAAGCACGCGCTGGCCGAGCGACACGGTCACCTCGCCAGCCTCGAGGATGGCCCGGGCCGTGATGCCTTCATCGGTCCCGCAATCCTCTTCGGTGACGATGCAATCCTGCGCCACGTCGACGAGACGCCGCGTCAGATAGCCTGAGTTGGCCGTCTTCAACGCCGTGTCGGCGAGACCCTTACGGGCGCCGTGGGTCGAGTTGAAGTACTCGAGCACCGACAGCCCCTCCTTGAAGTTGGAGATGATCGGCGTCTCGATGATCTCGCCCGACGGCTTGGTCATCAGACCGCGCATGCCGGCAAGCTGCTTCATCTGCGCAGGGCTTCCACGCGCACCGGAATGCGACATCATGTAGATCGAGTTGATCGGCTTCTCGCGGCCGGTCTTGGGATCGCGCTCGACCGCCGAGATGCGTTTCATCATCTCCTTAGCGACCAGCTCGGTGCACTCGGTCCAGGTGTCGACCACCTTGTTGTACTTCTCGCCCCGGGTGATGAGGCCGTCGTTGTACTGCTGCTCATACTCGCGCACGAGCTCGGTGGTCTTGTGGACGATATCGTCCTTCGACTCCGGGATCACCATGTCGTCCTTGCCGAACGAGATGCCGGCGCGGCAGGCATAGCGGAAGCCGAGGCCCATGATCTTGTCGCAGAAGATGACCGTCTCCTTCTGACCGCAGTGGCGATACACCACGTCGATCATGTTGGAGATCTCCTTCTTGGTGAGGAGCTTGTTCACGAGGTCGAAGGGCACCTCGGGCCGCCGCGGCAGAAGCTCGCCGAGCAGCATGCGGCCGGGCGTCGTGTCGTAGATGAACGACACCTCGTCGCCATTCTCATCCTTGGTGATGAACCGGCCTTTGATCTTGGCGTGCAGGCTCACGGCCTTGGAGTCGAGCGCGTGATGAATCTCGGCGACGTCGCCGAACAACATGCCCTCACCCGGCTCGTTGTCCATGACGAGCGACAGGTAGTAGAGGCCAAGCACAATGTCCTGCGACGGCACGATGATCGGCGAACCGTTGGCAGGGTGCAGGATGTTGTTGGTCGACATCATCAAGACGCGCGCTTCGAGCTGCGCCTCAAGCGACAGCGGCACGTGCACGGCCATCTGGTCGCCGTCGAAGTCGGCGTTGAACGCCGCGCAGACCAGCGGATGCAGCTGGATCGCCTTGCCCTCGATCAGCACCGGCTCGAACGCCTGAATGCCGAGACGATGCAAGGTCGGCGCGCGGTTGAGCAGCACCGGGTGCTCGCGGATCACCTCATCGAGGATGTCCCAAACCTCCGGCTTCTCCTTCTCGACCAGCTTCTTCGCCTGCTTCACCGTGGCGGCATGGCCCTTGGCGTCGAGCCGCGCATAGATGAACGGCTTGAAGAGCTCGAGCGCCATCTTCTTCGGCAGACCGCACTGATGCAGCTTGAGCTCGGGACCGACCACGATCACCGAACGGCCCGAGTAGTCGACGCGCTTGCCGAGCAGGTTCTGACGGAACCGGCCCTGCTTGCCCTTCAGCATGTCGGCGAGCGACTTCAGCGGACGCTTGTTGGCGCCGGTGATGACGCGGCCACGCCGGCCGTTGTCGAACAGCGCATCGACCGCCTCTTGCAGCATGCGCTTTTCGTTGCGGATAATAATGTCCGGCGCGCGCAGCTCCATCAGCCGCTTCAGACGATTGTTGCGGTTGATGACCCGGCGATAGAGATCGTTGAGGTCGGACGTGGCGAAGCGGCCACCGTCGAGCGGCACGAGCGGCCGAAGCTCCGGCGGAATGACCGGAACCACGGTCAGGATCATCCACTCCGGGCGGTTGCCGGACTGAATGAAGGCCTCGACCACCTTCAGACGCTTGGCGAGCTTCTTGGGCTTAAGCTCCGAAGTTGATTCGGCAATTTCGACCCGCAGGTCGGCCGCAATCTTCTCCAGATCGAGCCCCTTGAGGAGCTCGCGGATCGCTTCGGCACCGATCGATGCCGTGAACGAATCCTCACCGAACTCCTCCTGGGCCTGGAGGTACTCGTCCTCCGACAGAAGCTGAAGCGGCTTGAGCGACGTGAGCCCCGGCTCGAGCACGATGTAGTGCTCGAAATAGAGCACGCGCTCAAGGTCCTTCAGCGTCATGTCGAGCAGAAGGCCGATACGAGACGGCAGCGACTTCAGGAACCAGATATGCGCGACGGGCGCGGCGAGCTCGATATGGCCCATGCGCTCGCGCCGGACCTTGGCGAGCGTCACCTCGACGCCGCACTTCTCGCAGATGACGCCCTTGTACTTCATGCGCTTGTACTTGCCGCACAAGCACTCGTAGTCCTTCACCGGACCGAAGATGCGCGCGCAGAACAAACCGTCGCGCTCCGGCTTGAAGGTGCGGTAGTTGATCGTCTCCGGCTTTTTGATCTCCCCGTACGACCACGACAGGATCTTTTCCGGACTCGCAATGCCGATCCGGATCTGATCGAAATTCTGCTGCTGGGTCTGAGGACTAAAGAGGTTGACGATTTCCTGGTTCA
Source organism: Hyphomicrobiales bacterium (assembly GCA_041397675.1). Lineage (GTDB taxonomy): Bacteria > Pseudomonadota > Alphaproteobacteria > Rhizobiales > Methyloligellaceae > Methyloceanibacter. Next base: position 16,858 of record JAWKWG010000015.1, read on the forward strand.
TTCTCTTGTCTCCCAACGGGCGGCTCCGCCACCCTTCGGTTCATCGTGTTGGTGAAAGCACCTGAGTCTTGAGGGCTAGGCTCACTCGGCCGCGGGTCGCGGCAGCCGCGCCCGTTGCGGCTGCTGGTCCTCTGGCTTTGGCTGCACCAACTCGACATTCAATCCCAACGCACGCATCTCCTTGACGAGGACGTTGAACGACTCGGGGATACCCGCCTCGAACGTGTCATCGCCGCGGACGATCGCCTCATACACCTTGGTACGGCCGGCAACGTCGTCGGATTTAACGGTCAGCATTTCCTGCAACGTGTAGGCAGCGCCGTACGCTTCGAGCGCCCACACCTCCATCTCGCCGAAGCGCTGGCCGCCGAACTGCGCCTTGCCTCCCAGCGGCTGCTGGGTCACCAGGCTGTAGGGCCCGATCGACCGCGCGTGGATCTTGTCGTCCACCAGGTGATGGAGCTTCAACATATAGATGTAGCCCACCGTCACCTTGCGCTCGAACTCCTCGCCCGAGCGGCCGTCGTAGAGCGTCACCTGGCCCGACGAGTCGAGGCCGGCGGCTTCCAGCAATTCGGTGACGTCACGCTCATGCGCGCCGTCGAACACCGGCGTCGCCACCGGTACGCCAACCGAAAGACTCTGGCTCACCTCGATGAGCTGGTCGTCTTTCAGAGCGCCAATCGCCTTGTCGTCGCCGTAGATCGTCTTGAGCAGATCCTTGAGCGGCTTCGGCTTGTGGCTCTCCTGGTAAGCATGGAGCGCCTCGCCGATCTTGTTGCCCAAGCCGCGGCAGGCCCAGCCGAGATGCGTCTCGAGAATCTGGCCCACGTTCATGCGGCTTGGCACGCCGAGCGGGTTCAGCACGATGTCGACCGGGGTGCCATCCTCGAGATACGGCATGTCCTCGATCGGCACGATCTGGCTGATCACGCCCTTGTTGCCGTGACGGCCGGCCATCTTGTCGCCGGGCTGGATCTTGCGCTTCACCGCGACGAACACCTTGACCATCTTCATGACGCCGGGCGGCAGTTCGTCGCCGCGCTGCAGCTTGTCGACCTTGTCGACGAAGCGCTGCTCGAGCCGCTTCTTGGCTTCGTCGTACTGACGGCCAATCGCTTCGACCTCGGCCATCGCCTTGTCGTTCTTGAGCGCGATCTCCCACCAATGGCTGCGCGGCACCTCGTCCAGCAACGCCTCGGTGATCTTGGCGTCCTTCTTGATGCCTTTCGGCCCCTTGGCCACCTGCTTGTGCATCAGCACATCGCGCAGACGGCCATAGACGTTGCGGTCGAGGATCGCGAGTTCGTCGTCGCGGTCCTTGGCAAGGCGCTCGATCTCCTCGCGCTCGATCGCCATGGCGCGCTCGTCTTTCTCGATGCCGTGGCGGTTGAACACACGCACCTCGACCACCGTGCCGGACACGCCCGGCGGCAGCTTGAGCGAGGTATCGCGCACGTCGGAAGCCTTCTCGCCGAAGATGGCGCGAAGCAGCTTCTCCTCCGGCGTCATCGGGCTCTCACCCTTGGGCGTGATCTTGCCCACCAGGATGTCGCCCGGGTTCACCTCGGCGCCGATATAGACGATGCCCGCCTCGTCGAGATTCTTGAGCGCCTCTTCCGAGACGTTGGGAATGTCGCGCGTGATCTCCTCCGGCCCGAGCTTGGTGTCGCGGGCCATGACCTCGAACTCCTCGATATGGATCGAGGTGAACACGTCATCGCGCACCACGCGCTCGGAGATGAGGATGGAGTCCTCGAAGTTGTAACCCATCCAAGGCATGAACGCGACGAGCACGTTGCGGCCGAGCGCCAGCTCGCCGAGATCCGTCGACGGTCCGTCGGCGATGATCTCGCCGGCCTGGACGTTGTCGCCCACACGCACCAGCGGACGCTGGTTGATGCAGGTGTTCTGGTTCGAGCGCTGGAACTTGCGCAAGTTATAGATGTCGACGCCCGACTTCGAAGGATCGGTCTCCTCCGTCGCCCGGATGACGATACGGGTGGCGTCCACCTGATCGACCACGCCGGTGCGGCGCGCGCCGATGGCTGCACCTGAATCGCGTGCCACGACCTCTTCCATGCCGGTGCCGACCAGCGGCGCTTCGGCCGTGATCAAGGGCACGGCCTGACGCTGCATGTTCGAGCCCATCAGCGCGCGGTTGGCGTCGTCGTTCTCGAGGAACGGAATGAGCGCGGCTGCGACCGACACGAGCTGCTTCGGCGACACGTCGATGAGATCCACCTTCTCGCGGGGGTACAGCTCCACGTCGCCTGCGTGACGGCAGACAACCAGGTCCTCGACGAAGCCGCCCTTGGCATCGAGCTGCGCGTTCGCCTGAGCGATGATGTAGCGCGCCTCCTCCATGGCCGAGAGATAGACCACCTCGTCGGTGACCTTGGCCTTCACCACGCGGCGATAGGGGCTCTCGATGAAGCCGTACTTGTTCACCCGCGCATAGGTGGCGAGCGAATTGATCAGACCGATATTCGGACCTTCCGGCGTCTCGATCGGGCAGATGCGGCCGTAGTGCGTGGGATGCACGTCGCGCACCTCGAAGCCCGCGCGCTCGCGGGTCAGACCACCCGGGCCAAGCGCCGACAGGCGCCGCTTGTGGGTGATCTCCGACAGCGGATTGGTCTGGTCCATAAACTGAGACAGCTGCGAGGAGCCGAAGAACTCGCGCACCGCGGCGGCCGCGGGCTTGGCATTGATCAGGTCCTGCGGCATGACCGTGTCGATATCGACGGAGCTCATGCGTTCCTTGATGGCGCGCTCCATGCGCAACAGACCGACGCGGTACTGGTTCTCCATCAGCTCGCCCACCGAGCGCACCCGGCGATTGCCGAGATGGTCGATGTCGTCGATCTCGCCCTTGCCGTCGCGCAAGTCCACCAGCGTCTTGATGACGGCGAGGATGTCCTCCTTGCGCAGCGTGCGCATGGTATCCGGCGCATCGAGATCGAGGCGCATGTTCATCTTCACCCGGCCAACGGCCGACAGGTCGTAGCGCTCGGCATCGAAGAAGATGCCGTTGAACAGGGTCTGCGCCGCCTCAGGGGTCGGCGGCTCGCCCGGACGCATCACGCGATAGATGTCGAGCAGCGCCTCGTCGGTGTTCGAGTTCTTGTCGATGGCGAGCGTGTTGCGGATGAACGCGCCGATATTGACGTGATCGATGTCGAGGATCGGGATCTCCTTTAAGCCGAGATCCTTCAGCGTCGTGAGCAGCTTCTCCTCGATCTCCTCGCCGGCTTCGCCATAGATCTCGCCCGTCTCCAGGTTGACGATGTCCTGCGCGAGATAGCGGCCATAGAGATCCTCATCCTTGATGAGGAGCTCTTTCAGACCCTCGTCGGCGAGCTTGTTGGCGAGACGCGCCGTGACCTTGCGACCGGCCTCGATGGCGACCTTACCGGTCTTGGCGTCGATCAGGTCGGTGGTCGGCTTGATGCCGCGCATGCGATCGGGGCGGAACGGCATGCGCCACCCCTCTTTAGTCGCCTTCAACACGATGCGATCGTAGAAGGTCGACAGAATCTCTTCGTCGTCGAGACCAAGCGCATAGAGCAAGGTCGTCACCGGCAGCTTGCGGCGACGATCGATGCGCACATAGACGATGTCTTTGGCGTCGAATTCGAAATCGAGCCACGAACCGCGATAGGGAATGATGCGCGCGGCGAACAGAAGCTTGCCGGACGAGTGCGTCTTGCCGCGGTCGTGATCGAAGAACACGCCCGGGCTGCGATGCATCTGCGAGACGATAACGCGCTCGGTGCCGTTGATGACGAACGTGCCGTTCGACGTCATCAAGGGCATATCGCCCATGTAGACGTCCTGCTCCTTGATGTCCTTGACAGAACGGGCGCCGGTCTCCTCGTTCACATCGAACACGATGAGGCGAAGCGTCACCTTCAGCGGTGCGGCAAAGGTCATGCCCCGCTGCTGGCACTCCTCCACGTCGTACTTAGGCGGCTCGAAGGCGTAGCGGACGAACTCGAGTTGGGCGCGTTCGCCAAAGTCCCTAATGGGAAACACAGAGCGAAACACGGACTGAAGCCCCTCGTCGGCACGGCCGCCTTCGGGCTCCTCGACCATCAGGAACTGATCGTAGGACTGCTTCTGAACCTCGATGAGGTTCGGCATCTCGGCCACCTCGGTGATGTGGCCGAAAAACTTCCGGTATCGCTTGTGACCATTAGTCTGCTGCGCCATGTGGTCCTCTCAAGGCTCGTCGCGACGGCTCGCCGGAGACTCCGCGCGTGGAAGTGCGGGGACTCTGGTGAACTGTCACGAACACAAATGTTGGTGGGTCGGGGCCCGGGCGAACACCTCTATATGGGGGCCGCCCGAGCTCCTTACAACCCAGTCTACTTCAGCTCGACAGTGGCTCCCGCCGCCTCGAGCTGCTTCTTGATCTTGTCGGCCTCGTCCTTCGGCACACCTTCCTTCACGGGCTTCGGCGCACCTTCGACAAGGTCCTTGGCCTCTTTCAGGCCGAGGTTGGTGATGGCCCTCACCTCCTTGATGACGTTGATCTTTTGGGCACCAGCCGCGGTCAGAACGACGGTAAAGTCGGTCTTCTCCTCGGCGGCTTCGCCACCGGCCGCGCCGCCAGCCGCGGCGGCCATCATGGCCACCGGGGCGGCGGCTGATACGCCCCACTTCTCTTCGAGCATCTTGGCGAGCTCGGCCGCCTCGAGCACCGTCAGGCTCGAAAGGTCGTCCACAATTTTCTGCAAGTCTGCCATTGGTTTATCCTCGTACGTTCAAGTCTCGTATTGGGGTCTCCGGCATCACGCCGCTGCTTCCTTGCTGCCATATGCCGCGAACACCCGCGCAAGCTGACCCGCTGGCTCACTCAGGGTGCGGGCGATCTTGGTCGCCGGCGCCTGAAGGAGACCGATCAACGTGCTACGCAGTTCGTCGAGCGATGGCAGGTCGGCAAGCGAACTCACCGCCTTGGCATCGAGTACCGTCGGGCCCATCGCGCCGCCGAGGATCACGAACTTCTCGTTCCCCTTGGCGAACTTGACGGCCACCTTCGGCGCCGCCACGGGATCGTCGGAAAATGCGAGGCACGTCGGCCCCTTCAGCAAATCCGCGATACCCTTGGCGTCGGTGCCTTCGAGGGCGAGCTTCACGAGCCTGTTCTTCGCCACCTTGACCCGGCCGCCAGCGCTCCTCATGTCGCTGCGCAACTTGGTCATGTCGGCGACCGACAGGCCCGCATAGTGAGCGACGACGACGACGCCGGTCTTGGCGAACACGTCGTGAAGCGACGACACGACTTCGCGCTTCTGAGCTCTTTCCATGCTCACTCCGTCTCTAGCTTGGCCGCGATCGAACTCGCAGCCTTAGGCCACACCGTGCCGCGAGAAGTTTGGGGCAAGGCAAGAAGCCGCCCCGCTCTTACAAGCGGCGCTCTGTTGCCTGTCCCGCCCACACGCGAAAATGCGTAAGAGCCACATACGAGGTTCAAACCGATCTCCTGGTTGCGGCAGACCCGCATCCATCGAACCGTTCGTCTCCCGTCTCATGCAGGCCGAAAGGCTTAAGCGGTTTCCCGCACCTGCAATCTCGGACAGGTTTGGACCGCCTGACATGCAAGCGGCCCTTCGGGACCGAAGTCCCGAAACGCTTTCACTCACCCGCTGCCGAGGCTCGCGGGCTCAATCCTCACGCCAGGCCCCATGGTCGAAGCCACGGCGATCTTCTTCACAAACGTACCCTTGGCGCCCGAGGGCTTGGCCTTCATCACCGCATCGGTGAACGCGCGGATGTTCTCCACGAGCGCCTGCTCGGTGAAGCTCGCCTTGCCGACGCCGGCGTGGATCACACCGGCTTTCTCGACGCGAAACTCAACGGCGCCACCTTTCGCCGCCTTCACGGCGGGACCAATATCGGCGGTGACCGTGCCGACCTTCGGGTTCGGCATCAGGCCGCGCGGGCCGAGCACCTTACCGAGACGGCCGACCAGCGGCATCATGTCGGGCGTGGCAATGCAGCGGTCGAAGTCGATCACGCCCTTTTGCACCTGCTCCACGAGATCCTCGGCGCCAACGACATCCGCACCGGCCTTCTTCGCCTCTTCCGCCTTGGCGCCCTTGGCGAACACGCCGACGCGCAACTTGCGGCCCGAACCGTGCGGCAGCGCGCACACGCCGCGCACCATCTGGTCGGCATGGCGCGGATCGACGCCGAGATCCATGGCGATCTCGATGGTCTCATCGAACTTGGCTTTCGCCCCGTCCTTGATCAGCTTCACCGCCTCCTCGATCCCGTAGAGCTTGTCGTGGTCGATGGGCTCGTTGGCGGCGCGGAACCTCTTGCCGGGCTTGCTCATGATCTACTCCTGCACCTCAAGTCCCATCGAGCGGGCGGAGCCGGCGATGATCTTCATCGCTTGCTCGACGGTGTTGGCGTTCAAATCCTGCATCTTCACTTCGGCGATCTCGCGCAGCTGCGCTTGCGTCACGCTGCCCGCGACCGCGCGGCCTGGCTCCTTCGAGCCCTTGCCGGTCTTCGCGGCCTTCTTGAGCAGATAGGACGCCGGCGGCGTCTTCATCTCGAACGAGAACGAGCGGTCGGCATAGACCGTGATGATCGTCGGGATCGGCGAGCCCTGCTCGAGCTTCTGCGTTGCCGCGTTGAACTGCTTGCAAAACTCCGGGATGTTCACCCTGCGCTGACCGAGCGCCGGTCCGATCGGCGGCGATGGATTCGCCTGCCCGGCCGGCACTTGCAGCTTGATGTATCCGTCGATCTTCTTCGCCATCCCTTACACGTCCCGCGTTTTCCGCTTACCTCACGCGAAGCTCCTAGAGCTTCTCCACCTGTGCATATTCGAGCTCGACCGGAGTCGCCCGGCCGAAGATCGACACCGCCACCTTGAGCCGCGCCCGCTCCTCGTCCACTTCCTCGACGAGACCGTTGAACGAAGCGAACGGACCATCGGCGACACGAACCTGTTCGCCAATTTCGAACGTGACCGACGGCTTCGGCCGTTCGACCCCTTCCTGCACCTGCTGGAGGATGCGACCGGCTTCCTCCTCGGTGATCGGGATCGGCTTGTTGTCGGTGCCGAGAAAGCCAGTGACCTTCGGCGTCGACTTGATCAGATGATAGGTCTCGTCATTGAGCTCCATCTTAACCAGCACATAGCCCGGGAAGAACTTGCGCTCCGACGCGATCTTGCGGCCACGGCGCATTTCCACGACCTCTTCCATCGGCACCAGCACTTCCTCGAACTTGTCGTCGAGCCCGGCAGCAGCCGCGCGCTCCTTGATGGATTCGGCCACCTTGCGCTCGAAGTTCGAGTAGGCGTGGACGATGTACCAGCGCATTGCCATCGGACTACCGGCCCATTCCCAGGATGAACTGCACGACGAAGCTCAGCACCCAATCGACACCGAGAAAGAACAGCGCGGCGGCAACCGACATCAACAGCACCATGGCGGTGGTAATCACCGTCTCGCGGCGCGTCGGCCAGGTGACCTTGGACACCTCGGTGCGCACCTGCTGAATAAACTCGAAGGGATTCGTTCTCGCCATCTCAGTCCTTGCCGCCTGCCAGCCTCACTCCTGCTTCTTCAAGTCCCTAACCGTGGCAGGAGTGGAGGGACTCGAACCCCCAACCCCCGGTTTTGGAGACCGGTGCTCTAGCCAGTTGAGCTACACTCCTATCGCCTCGCCTGCTCTTTCCTACCGTCAATTTTCATTTCTAAAACAATCGCCTCGCGGCCTAACATGCTGGAGCGGGTGAAGGGAATCGAACCCTCGTATTCAGCTTGGAAGGCTGCTGCTCTACCATTGAGCTACACCCGCATCCCATCCGACTCTTCTGGAGTGGTGGTGGAGGGGGTTGGATTCGAACCAACGTAGGCATAGCCAACGGGTTTACAGCCCGTCCCCTTTAGCCACTCGGGCACCCCTCCTTGAGAAGTTCAGATGGTTTGACTGGTGATTTTAACCAAGCAAAAAGACCCCGCCGTCGGCCGGCAGGGTTCCGCAATAGCAGCGTTTATGGGTAGCCATTCGATTTCTGTCAACTGTAAAACGGGGCGATTGGGCTGAAATTCCTTGCTTTTATTGTCCCACCAAGGCCTCCTCGGCCCTCTCCTGCCACAAGGTCGAGGGTTCCATGCGGCGCCAAAAATCAAGGCCTTCCAAGGCGTTCGCTCCTCGCACGAAGGGACGGCAAAGGCCGCCACGGGGCAGCGCCGCGACCGACCGCGTCACCTTGTACGGTCTCCATGCGGTGGAAGCCGCGCTTTCCAACCCTCGGCGGCCCGTCTTGCGGCTCCTGGCCACGGACAACGCGGCGCACCGGCTAGCCCCCATTCTTGCCGAGCGCAAGCTATCCCCGGAGACCGTGACGCCGCGGGATCTCGACCGTCAGCTCGGTCCCGACACCGTGCATCAAGGCGTGCTCCTCGAGACGGAGCCCCTGCCCCCGATCGGCCTCGACGACGTTGATCCGAACGGCGTGCTGCTGGTGCTCGATCAGGTGACCGATCCGCACAATGTCGGCGCGGTGCTCCGTTCGGCGGCCGCCTTCGGTGGCACAGGTGTCGTACTCACCGAACGGCACAGTCCGCCGCTGACCGGCGTGCTGGCCAAGTCCGCCAGCGGCGCGCTCGATCTCGTGCCCGTCGTCCTCGTCAAGAATCTCGCGCAAGCTCTCGCCGAGCTCGGCGAGCGTGGCTTTCTCCGCGTCGGCCTTGCGGAAGAAGCGGACGAAGCACTTGAGGAGGCAAGTCTCGCGCGCCCGCTGGCACTCGTGCTCGGCGCGGAAGGCAAGGGCTTGCGTCAGCTTACGCGGGAGAGATGCGATCGCTTGTGCCGGATCTCGACGGTGAGCGCGCTCGCGAGCCTCAACGTGTCGAACGCCGCGGCGATCGCCATGCACTGGGCGAACCTCAACACGCGCGTCTAACGCGAACGAAAACACCGAGGGGGAGGCGCAAGGGATCCGCCTCCCCCTCGGACGCTCGGGGAATCAGCCGAGCTTGCGCCTGGTTAGTTGCAGAAGCGGCGGCCGAACGAGTCGTACCAGCAGTTTCTGCGCCAATAGGTGTTGCAGGTGCTCCGACCGCACTCGCCCCAATAAGCGGGTTGCTTGTAGTAGGCGTAATACGCGGGCGCCTGATACCGATACGCGGTCGGTCCCGGCGGCAAGCCGCAAGGCGCGACGCAAGGCGCCACCGGCGCGACTGCGACCGGCGCCCCGCACGGTCCGGCGCATGGCGCCGGCGCGACGACGCGAGGCCGGGCACGCCGCAAAGGAATCGGATTGGGGGCTGGTACGAGAACGGCGCTGTTGCAGCGCCAGCCGACGCCGACACAGCCTCCGGCGTCGGCGTCATCGGCCACCACAAGGCTGAAGCCGATCGCCAGCGCCAGGATGGCGGCAAAACTCATCAGGAACTTCATTACGGGAACTCCACTCGGGACTAGGGACACCCCCCTGGCGTTTGTCCGGGCCGCCGGAAGGCTGATTCGAGACTACGTGTCCCAAGTATCGGTAGAGTTAATGAAGACCTGTGTTCGGGTAACCAGACATTGCCAACAGGCTAACAACTGGCTCAAAACGAGACAAAGCTTGCGGAGAGCAAGTAACGACGCTTTCACGCAGCGACAAAGCCGCCAGACGACTACTTGATGTAATCGTCGTTCCGGCCGCGGCGCGGACCGTAAGCGGGTTCCAGATAATGGAAGTACGGCTCGCACCGCGGGAAGTCCTCAACCGCCGTCGTGTACGGCCGGTAGAACCACCAATAATTCTGCCTCAGGCAGAACACTTCCTGGGTGCGGCGGCCATGGTGGAAAGCAGGCCCGCCGTCCTGGCCAATCTCGATGACCAGGGAACTGTCGAGCGTGGAAGAGATCTGCATGGGAAGCGCCTTTGCGGACCCGTGCGGGAAGGCCAGGAGCAAGCCCAAGGCCGCGAGCGCGGCCAGCCCCAGCTTGAAGTTGCCCATGCCGATTCCCCCTCAGGCACCCCTCTTAAGCAATCGGACTCTAAACAAAAAGAGAAACACAGGCAACGCAAGCCTCCAGCAACAAATGCCTGTGCATGGTCTCGGCCGGTGAATGATCTTGACAGCGGCACCCGCAAATCCGTCAACTCCACCGGGTAGAGTCGCGCCGGGTCAAGAGACCCGTTTGGAACGAAGCGCGTACCGCACGAGTTACTTCTAATATTCCCCCGAACCTCCAAGCCTTTCCAGGAAGGAACTCAGATGTCACCAGCAGATATGGGTAAGAGCGCCGGTCGCGACGCTCAGGACTTGGCCGCACAGATGGACGCGATCCGCGCGGACATGCAGAACCTGACCTCGACAGTCAGCAAGATTGCCAACAAGCAGATCAACCGCGCCCAGGACAAGGCCATGGAAACGGCGCAGAACGCCGAGGATGCGATCAAGCGCAATCCGCTCCAGGCCGTCGCCTTCGCCGCCGGTCTCGGGTTCTTGTTCGGCGTCTTCACGCGCCGCTAGGAGCAGCGTCCATGCTCCGTCTTGCGCTCTCGCTCATCTCCTCGCTGCAGATCGGAGCGCGGATCAAGGACACGGTAGAACGTTCGGTGAAGAAGGCGGTGATATACGCCATCGCCGGCGTTATTTTCCTTTTCGCGCTCGCATTCGGTCTTGTCGCCGGTTACTTCGCCCTCATTGATCTCTACGGGTTCAGCCCGCTGGAGTCCGCCGGGATCGTCGCTGGCGCTCTGCTGGCAATTGCTCTTGTCGTGCTCGCCTTCATCCCGCTTGTCGCGCGCGAGAAGAAGACCGACACGCAAAGCCTCATGGCGGCGCCCGCCGAGGGGCTCGCCATGGTCGACCAAAGCGTCAACAAAGCGATGCAGCAAGTTGGGCCGCTGACCCTCCTGGCCGTTGCCTTCGCCGCCGGGCTGTTGCTGAGCCGCCGCCGCTAGCACAACGCCCGCCCGCGTGCCGATCCGGGACACATCTTAATCCTGTCTTAACCACCCGCCCTGCACCCTGGGGACAAGAGATTCCCACCCAAGGGGCGAGGCGGACGGACATGCTGAGGGGCTTGTGTCTAGTGTTACTGGCCACGGCCTGCATGGCCGGCGGCGCGCACGCACAGGCCGTGCAGGTGCCACGGCCTTACGCCATTCCGTTGCCGCCCGGCGCAAATGCCGAGCCGCAATGGGAGCTCGGCATGCGCTATTGGTGGAGCGAGAGCTCGACGCGCTTCGACATCAACTCGAGCAAGATCAATCCGCTCCTCGGCAATCCGACTTCGACGCTCGACTATGACGGCATCAACGCCAACTCCTTGGAGTTCGTGTGGAGCGTGCGCAACGAGTCCCGCACGTTCGCCAAGGGTTTCGTCGGCGGCGGCTGGCTCACCGACGGCAGCCTCGACGACGAGGACTTCTTCGCTGGCCAGATCAAATTCTCTGACACCTACAGCAAGCTCAGCGGCGACGACTCGTTCTACGGCACGATCGACGTCGGCCAGGACTTCACCCTGATCGACAACGGCCCCTTCGTCGTCGTCAGCCCCTTCGTCGGCATCAACTACTGGCAGGAAACCGTCGATGGCTTCGGCGCGCGCTGCAACCGGGACAACGTCGGCGGCGCCTTTTGCGGCTCGCCGGGGACCGTGGCGGTTCCCTTCACGACGCGGGTGATCACCAACGATCAGAGTTGGGCGTCGATCCGGCTCGGGGCCGAACTGAAAGCGCGCTTCTGGGATCGCCTCACCTTGCGCGGCGACGCGGCGATCGTGCCCGGCGCTTATCTATGGGCCGAGGACAGCCACTACTTGCGCAGGGATCTCGGCCGCGTGCCCAATATCGAGGATCACGGGACCGGCTGGGGCTATCAGCTCGAAGGCGAAGTACGCCTCGACGTGACTCAGAATTGGGCGCTGGGCGCCGGCGTCCGCTACTGGTACGCCGAGACCAACGGCAAGAGCGACTTCGTCCATTTCGACGTCACCTCGAAGCTCGACGATTACACCAGCGAGCGTTTTGGCGTGTTCGGCAACGTCACCTACCGCTTCTCCACATTCTAGCGGGCGCCTACCGGCCCGCTTGAGTGCGCCCGGGAAAGCGGAGATAAAGAGCTTGGATCGCCGGGGTCCCGATCCCATCTCGCTATTTGGCCCCGGGAATCGTCAAAAAAGCCGGCTTAGCTCAGTTGGTAGAGCGGCTGATTTGTAATCAGTAGGTCGGGGGTTCGACTCCTCCAGCCGGCACCAACCTCCCATCCGCAAGCCGACTTGGCCGCGCGTCTAACGGCGCGACCGGGAAGGCCCCCGCTCCAACATTCTAGAGCATAGGTAGCAGGTTTGATGTATGCTCCTCCTGCTTGTGGATCGTCCACAACCCGAAACGGAGGATACGCCGCAACGAGGCGGTCCAGAGTAGAGCTCTAATCCGTTCGGCGCAGCGTGCGGGAGGAGAAGAGCGATGACCGTCGTTCCAGTCGTTGATACCGATATCAACTCCGACGTGGTCGAAGCGACGGATAACGCGGTTGAGTTTGGCGCGGCCAATATCACCGTCGGGATCGTTGCAGGCACACTGGTCAAATCCGGCGCTCAGTCTGGCGTCTTCAGCAACGCAAGCGGAAGCACGCTGATCAACGACGGAAATATCGTGTCCGAAACCACATTTGCTGTGGAGTTCGACGGCACTAACGGCGTCATCACTAATAATGCCAGCCGCAATATCATCGGTGGCGACATTGGAATCGTGCTCCAAGGTAGCAACAACGCCATCACCAACCACGGCAAGGTGATCGGCCTGCAAGGCCAAGGCATCTCGACGACCATTGGCTGCGTGCTGAACAATACCGGTGAAGTCTACGGCCAAGATGCCGGGGTACAGTCGGCTAGCCTCTCCGTCATTGTCGATGCGGGGACCATCAACAATTCCGGCCTGATCCACTCCGACGGTGTGGGCGTGGTGAGTGGCACAGGAGATTTCTCCATCCTGACGATCGACAACGAGGCCGGCGGCACGATCATGCGGCACCGTGGCCGCGATTCAGAACTTCGCGGGCCGTCTCTCCGTCACCAACCACGGCACGCTGATCGGCCTCATCGACTGCAACTCGGACACCGGAAACGCCATCACCAATTTCGGCACGATCGATGGCGAGGTCCAGCTGGGTGGCGGCAACGACGTCTTCACCAGTATCGGAGGCACCTCGGGCAAGGTATTCGGCGAGAACGGCGCCGACACGTTCACCAGCGGCTCCAAGTTCTGACCAGTTCGACGGCGGCAACGGCGCGGACACGTTTCGCATCACGGGCAACGACGGGATTGTCGACAGCTTCGACGGCGGCGGCGACATCGATACGCTTCAAGTGACGGGCACTGCATCCGTCACGCTCTCAGGCTTCGACGCCACGGCCTCGTCCATCGAGATTTGGCAAGGGAATGGCGCCGGGCTTAACGGCACGAAGGACGCCAACACCTTCGACTTCTCCGGCCTCACCGCCAAGACCGGGCTCCTCTTTATCAACGGCGCCGGAGGCAACGACACCATCACGGGTTCCATCTTCGCCGATACGCTGGCCGGCGGTCGTGGCGCGGACCTGCTCACCGGAAATTCCGGGCCCGACACGTTCGACTTCAACTCGACCAAGGACAGCGTGCGGGTCCAAAGCGCGACAAGATCCTCGATTTCGATCACACCGAAGCCGACATGATCGACCTGCGCGGCATCGACGCCAAGAAGGGCATCTCCGGCAATCAGAAGTTCAAATTCATCGGCACCCACGACTTCCACGACGTGAAGGGCGAGTTACGCTGCAAGGAACTCGGCTCCATGGTCATCGTCCAAGGCGACGTCAATGGCGACGGCAAGGCCGACTTCGAAATTTTGGTGATGGCCGCCTCTCTCGCCAAGGGCGACTTCGTCCTTTAAGATCGTCTAGAAAATTTGAGACAGCGTCGGGGGTGCAGGGGCAATGACTAGAATCGTGGTGCTGGCTCTCGCGCTCCTTCTCATCCCCAGCTTGCTTCATGCTCAGAACAACCAGAACAGTGGCACCCAGTCGCTGCGACCCACCCAAGGGGCCTGCGCTCTCGGCAGCCAAAGTCTGCGCGTCTGCGACAACGACTTTCGTTCTTGCAATAGCATCTGCAACGCGACCGCGTTGCAGAGGTCGGCGGACATCGCCGGCTGCTCCACGCGTTGCTGCGTCCAGTTCAACGCGTGTTTGAGGATCCGCGGCTGCTCCACGCGCATCATCGACTGCGAATAGCGTCTTGGGAAAACGTGTGGCTTGATCAGCCGTCGGCGCTAGCCGAGACTTCGTCGAGTTGCGACCGCAACATCTCCGGCGACAGATACTGGATTAGCGACCGCTCCGTGCCGTCGACCTCGTAACGAAGCTTGAGCACGAGGCCGCCATAGGCCTCGAAGAAATCTTCCATCGTGATGCCGTCTGCGCCGTCCATCGCCTCCGGTGGAAACTCGAACACGAGGCGGAACGGCGCATGAGGCGGCACCGTGTTGGCAGCCACGATGTCGAACGACTGCCCGTCGGCATCACCGTCGCCCTTGGTCGCGACGGCTTTCTTGTCGATCTTAAGCGTGAGCTTCAACTCAGGCCGTCGCACGTCAGGTTTGATGACGCCGGACACGTCCGTCAGCACATGGCCCGACAAGTTCGTGCCGCTCACGGACAGACCATTGATGCGGAACGATTCCGGCGTGCCCGACAGGGTGAACACGGCGCGCTCGGGCAACGGCCGGTCAGGGTCGTCGAACGACCAGGCAATGCCTGCGTCGGCCTCCTCGCTTGCAAGCGACGCGGACGCCGTCCCGGTGCCGAAGCGCATGATGAGTCCGCCGCCCAGCAACAGCCCACCACACACCAGCAAAACCGCCCCTGCAATAATCAGCATCTGACTGAGATCCGCATCCCTTGTCCGCGTCAAAAGTCCTGTCTGCGCGGCCCATTCACGCGCTTGTGCCGCCCACACGCCCAACCGGTCCGACGACGACCGGACCCGCGACCATAACGCGTTTTCTGTCTCGACCCGAGGCGCAACCGGCGCCGGCTCGACCGCCGGCAGCGCGGGGACCCGCGGCTCGTTGGGCGACACCCCGCCAACCCAGAAACCCTCATAGAACGGTCCGTAGACCTCGGGTTCGGGTTCCGGCGCGGACGCAAGCGAAACCAGCGCTTCAACAGGAGGCGGCGTCCAAGGCTCATTGGCAGGACGTCCGTCGATTTCGGCTCCGGCCAAATGCGGCCCGTAGATCTCCACGGCGGCGGCTTGCGCTTCGCTGTTTGGTGCTGCCGCTGTCCTGCGCGCAAGCACACCCCCAGCTTGCGCTGCGCCCGCGCGCGCAAACTGGCCCATCTGCCGGCGGGCCTCGGCGACCCGCATCGAGACTTGCGGCGCAGCGGCCGAGATCTGTGACTTGCCCCAGGCGTAGCCTGCCGCCAAGTGCTGCTTGCTCGCGCCCGCAAACGCGCTCGCCTTGGCAGACGCAACGGCGAAACCGCGTGCCGCGGACCGGCCGGTCGCACCGGCGGCGGCCGCGCCAATCACGCCCGCCTTTGCCGCGACGACGGACGAACCTGCCGCAAGCGCCGAACCCCCGGCGCGCGCCGAAGTGCTGAGCTTAGCGCCGCCCCACGCCGCACCCGCTCCGACTTTCCCCCCAAACCACACAAAGAAGGCAGCGATCTGCGCCACCATGAATTTGATGCCGGCAGCGATCTTGGCAACGAGGAGCAGAACCAACGAGCGGATGAACAGTGCAGCGGTATAGAGCGCCTGCTGCACGGTAAGGAGTGCCTGCTGGCGCGCGATCTCGCGGCGGCGGCTCGTGCGCTCCTTGCGGGCGATCGCCACACGCTGATCCCGCTGGCGCTGGAGCCAGCGTTCGTGCCGCATACGGTCGCGCTCCACGGCGACTGATTGCGCCTGAAGCCAGCGATGATGGTCCGTCAGATCCGACTTCGCGGTCGAGAGAAACGCGCCGGACTTGGCGGCGGTATCCTTGGCGGCAGCAACAGTGGCCTCAAACGCCGCGGTCTCTTTCGACTCCGCGTCGTTTTCCCGTGTCGACCAAACACGTTTCTCACGCATTGGACTGGCCATACCCAGAGGCTCCGCTACACATCTAGCCGAGCCTCAATTAAGAAGACTCGCAATTGCCTCGGGGGACGCAAAACAACAGCATTGGGGCTCGTTGCCCCCGACCATCGAGCCCTTACCAAGTTCGACCACCAGTGCCCGTCCTGCCACCGGCAGGCTTCCCATTTGCACCAGGAAAGTAAGGCGGGACTGTTGGCAGTCGGCTTTCCGCGGCCAGCTTAGCTTATCGGTCAAACCGACCGGGGCCAACGGCCAAACCCGGGCCCCACAACACTTTTCTATGGGCTGTGGCAGCAAAAGCGCCGGTTAAAGGTCGTCGAGACCGCCGAGCACACGGTCAAAGTCGCGGCGCTTCTGGTAATCAATTTCGGCCTTTCGCGCCCGTTCTGCGTTAATCGACTGGCGGCAGGTGTTGTAGGCATCGCTTCCCGGCTCGGCCCGTCCCCGGCAAACCTCGTCGTCTTCGGCCTCCGCTGCCGCCTGCTCCGCCACGCGCTCGGCGCGGATCGACTCCCGGTCGGCGCAAGCGAAAAGCCCTGCCGCGAGAGGCAAAAGAGCCGCACAAATGAAGGCGTTTCTGACCATGCGACCGTTGCTGCGCCACAATGATGGCGGGCTCATGGTCGAACCCTCGTGCCTTGAGACCGCCCCCCTTGCTGCTTAAGTCTGCCTCAGGCCCAAGATTCAGCCTCCAGCCGAGAGACCTCAGGACCACGTGACCCAAATTTCCCGACCGTTTGCCGGCATTCTTTGCCTTGGCGCCATGCTCGGCTTTCTTGCCGCGTCTCCCCTCGCGCTCGCCGACGACGCGCAGGCACCGAAGGCCGAGACCGCGAGCGAGCAGTCGACGAAGAAGGTTCGGCATCTCCCGCCCACCGCGATCACCTTCCACTCCATCGCGCTCGATGGTCAGAACGTTCCTTACAGCGCCGTGGCTGGTTCCATTTCGCTCCGCGACAATCGCGGGGAGACCACCGCGGAGATCTTCTACGTCTCCTATGCAAAAGACCCGGAGGATGCCAAGCGGCCGGTCACGTTCGTGTTCAATGGCGGCCCCGGCGCCGCGTCAGCCTATCTTCATCTCGGCGCCATCGGTCCAAAGATCGTCGAGGCGAACGAGAACGGGAACTGCTCGGACCGCCACCACGACTGATTGACAACGACGCGAGCTGGCTCGGCTTCACCGACCTCGTGTTCGTCGATCCGGTGGGCACCGGCTACAGCCGCGCCGCCGACGGCAAGGATGAGGACGACTTCTGGGGTGTCGAGCAAGATACCGAGGCGCTCGCCGAGTTCATTAGGCTCTATCTGACCCAGAACGGGCGCATGTCGTCTCCCGTGTTTCTGACCGGTGAGAGCTATGGCGGCTTCCGCGCCGCGACAATCACTCGAGAGCTACAGAAGTCGAGCGGCATCTCGCCGAGCGGGCTCGTGCTGGTGTCGCCTGCGCTCGAGTTCGCGCTGCTGAACGGCGAAGACTACGATCCCCTGCCCTGGGCGCTTGCGCTGCCGTCTTATGCCGCGGTCAAGCTCGAGACCGAGGGGGTCACGGGGCGCGACGCGCTCGGCGCGGCGCTCAAGGATGCGGAGCACTACGCGCTCACCGACTATCTTGTGGCGCTCGCCTCAGGCGCCGAGCAAGGCGGCAAGCAAGCAAGCGCTCGCGTCGCGGAGCTGACCGGCTTGCCGCTCGACGTGGTGGAGCGGCATCTTGCGCGCGTCTCGCCCTATCTCTTCATCAAGGAGTTCAAGCGCGACGGCGGGCAACTCTTGAGCCGGTACGACGGCAGCGTGAGCGGGCCCGACCCGCACCCGTCGAGTTCCTGGCCGCGCGGTCCCGACCCCGTACTCGATCTGACCGTGCCGCTCTGGACTTCGGCCTTTGTCCAATACGCACAAGACGAGCTTGCCTACAAAACTGACGAGACCTACCGCCTGCTCAATCGCCGGGTGCGCGACAAATGGGACTTCGGCACGCGGCCGACCCGCCAAGGCTATGCCGGCGTGCTCGACGATATCCAGCAGGCGCGGGCCGCAAACCGCGCGCTCGAAGTGCTGATCGCCACCGGCTATACCGATCTGATCACGCCCTATCTCGCGCCGACCTATCTGGTGAACCAGCTCCAGCCGCTCGAGGGCGCGGCACCTATTACGGTCGAGGACTATGCCGGCGGTCACATGCTCTACTTGCGCGCGGACTCGCGCCGCGCACTGGAGACGGACGTGGAGGCAATGTATCGCCGGGCGCTCGCCAGCGCCCCACAAGGCTGACCGTCGTTGCGTCTGCGTGAACCTTGTTGCCTGATCGGCTAAAATTGCGATTCTCGACCAACGAAGCAAAGGACCGGTGGATGCGCATTCGAAGTTTCATTCTCGCCTCGCTCGCGCTCCTTGCGCTGGCCGCGCCGGGCGCCGCCGAGGACACATCCGAGACGCCGGAGATACCGTCTGCGCCGCAATGGCGCGAGTTTCATTTCACCGATCGCGGCTTCGTAGCGTCCTTCCCCGGTGTGACAACCGCGCCCAAGGCCGTGAGCACGCCGGTCGCGGGTCAGAATCCCCTACTCCAGCACGACTATCAGGTGAGCATTGGCGACGACACGGTCTATAGCGTGGTCGTATTCGAATACCCGGAAGGCCGCGCACCGAACCCCGCCAAGCCCGACTACTTTGCCAAGGTCGTCGCCGCCTATGCCAAGGGCAGCGATACGCGCGTGAGCCGCAAGGAAACCAAGATCATCGACGGCCGTCCCGGCTACGAGGCCTTCGTCGAGGACACCAGAGGCAAGCTCAATCACTTGATTGATATCGTGGCGAACGGCGACCGCATCTACATGCTGGTGTCGGCCGGACCCAAGGGTCATGCTAAGAGTGAAGATGCCGAGAAGTTCCGCGATAGTTTCCGGCTGCTCGGCGGACCCCCGCCGCCCCAAGCCGCAGTGGACGCGTCTGACTAGGCAGCACGCTCGCTTAAGCCTTTGACGAAGCGCTTCACGTCCTCGGACGGGGCCCGCGTGAACAGGCTGACGACGATCATCACCACGAAGCCGATCGGCACCGCGAACACCCCGGCGAACGTACCGCGCACGCCCCACCAATTGGCGATCTCCCGCGCCGTCTGGTCCCAATCCGCCATCACCGCTCCCTTCGCCTCGGGTCCAACGAGATAAAAGTCGTGGCGGAGCGTCTCGTAGATCGCCGCTTGATCGACGCTCGCGTTGGAGAGGAAGCTCGACGTCTCGTAGAAAGTGAACGGAATGTAGTGCGGCGCGAGCATATAATAGAGACAGATCAGAAGCCCTGCGATCATGGCGGCCAGCGCGGCCTCGCCGGTTGCTCGCTTCCACCAAACTCCGAGCACAAGCGCCGGCAGGAATGCGCTCGCCGCAAGCGAGAATGAAGCGCTCGTCGCGATCAACATGAGCTGCGGATCGCCGACGGCGGCGAGCGCAGCGAGTCCCGCGACCAGCACAACAGACAAGCGCGCGACAAACATGCGCCGGCCGGTCGAAGCCGCTTGGTGGAGACTCTTGAAGTAGAGGTCGTAGGAGAGCGTGTTCGCAATCGCGAGCGCAAGCGCGCTACCGGCCGCAAGCAGACCAGTCAGCCCCCCGACGGCGAGCGGAGCCTCGGCGATATGCGATAGCGAGTCGTCGGCACCGACGCGCGCCGCTTCGATCAGCGCGACCGCAGCGGGCGCGGCAAGACACAACACGCCCGCGAACAACACGCTCGCGAAAAACGACGTCCGCGCTTCAGGCGCCGACGGCGTGGTCAAGCTGCGCATCAGAAGATATGGCAGCGATGCGATCCCACCGGCGAGGCAGGCGATCAAGGCGAGCCGGTCAGCGTTGTGATGGGCGGCGAAGTCCTGAAGTCCAAGACTTGGAACCACCTCGTCGAGCAAGATAATGGTCGTTCCGAATGGTGACCCCGTCTGCCACAGCATCACCCCCATGGCGACGATCGCCACGAGAAACAGCACGGTGTATTGCGCGATTTGCGACAGGCTCAAGGAGCGCATGCCGCCGATCAGCGTTGCGACAAAGATCATTGCGACGCCAGCGCCGACCCCGGCTTGAAGAGAAAGCGGGAACACCCACGTGGCGATCATACCGAATGCAAGCAGCGCCACGGCGAGAGCGGGAAACAGGCAGATGATTATGGCAACCACCGCAGGCAGTCGCACCAGCTCACCGCCGAAGCGCTCGGCAAGGAAGTCGGCAAGCGTGAACCCGCCATAGCTCCGCAAATAGGGAGCGAGAACGAGACCGGCAAAGATCAACCCTAGGCTTACTCCGACTATCACCGAGCCCACGCCGCTCCACGTCGGCCCAATCGCACCGGCAAGTCCGACAAAAACCAGCGCCGCCATGACCGATGCGGCGATCGCCATGCCGTTGAACATGGCAGGCATCAACCGCCCCGCGACTTAGAAGTGGGTGACCGGCCGCGCGAGCCGCACGACACCCGCCCTGACAAAGACAAGAAACGCCAGGAGGGCGGAGATCTGGGTGCTTAGCGTTTTCGGCCTCCCTTCTTGCGTGGCTTCGGCGCCGCATCGCATAGAAGTTTGGCGAGTTGTAGGAACTCGGCCTTGCGCGGCGACGTCTTACGCCAAGCAAGTCCGATTTCTCGCTTGGGCTCCGGCGATGGGAAACGCAACAGACGGATGCCGTTCCCGTGCACCTCGCTTGAGATCGCCATTTCTGGCAGGAGCGTGATGCCGTAGCCGTTGGCGACCATTTGCACGATGGTGGCAAGGCTCGACGCGCCGAAGCTCTCGCGCGCTTCGCGCGTCATCATATGGCAGTAGGAGAGCGCCTGGTCCCGCAAGCAGTGTCCCTCCTCGAGGAGCAGCAGCCGGCTGTCCGCCAGCATGTCCGCGCTTGCGCCGCGCGCCCGAGCGTTACTCGGCGTCGCCTTGGTGGCGAGGATGAAGGCGTCGTCGAATAACAAGTGCGTCTCCACCTCGGGATCGTCGATAGGCAAGGCGATGAGAATAACGTCGAGATCGCCGGTCACAAGCTCATGCACGAGGGTCTCGGTAACCGTCTCGCGAAGCTGCAGATTGAGGGCCGGGAAGCGGCGTTGCAATACCGGCAATGCCGCAGGCAGCAAATAAGGCGCGATCGAAGGGATGGCGCCGAGCTTGAGCACGCCCGACAGCACGCCCTCCTGACCCTTGGCGTAGTCGACGAGATCGCGCACCGAGGCGAGAATGGTCCGCGCGCGGCGCGCCACCTCCTCGCCTTTCTCGGTCAGCTCGATGCCGGACTTTCGCCGCTCGACCAGAGAGAGATTAAGCTCGTCCTCGAGCTCCTTGATCTGCATGCTGAGGGCCGGTTGGCTGACGGCGCAAGCCTCGGCCGCGTGGCCGAAATGCCGCGTTTCGGCGAGGGATTCGAGGTAACGCAACTGCCTGAGCGAAACCATGGCGATAAGAAACGCTTATGCTTTCTATAAGGAAATACGATTGGAAATTATCATGACCCGATCGCATATTCCAATGGCAGAGTCGGCCGGTCCCTGAAGAGTTTGGGTTCGCAAAGCCTGGGTGCCGAGCCGACCAATGCTTGGTCTTAAACTCGCGGAAGGAGAACAATATGCGTGAGTGGCACAAGCCGACGATCGAGGAGACGGAGTCCGGTATGGAGGTGACGAGCTACCTGCCGGCCGAGCTGGATCGCGCTTAATCCGGCTTTTCTCATCTCGGAAATGCGAAGCGGCGATCCGGCAAGAGCCAGGTCGCCGTTTTGCTTATTTGGCGCCGGTCGGGCCGTAAATAGCGCCCTTCCTGCCTATCGGCTACGATACTGAAACGCTGCGGGCCCTAGTTTCAGGTGTTCTTAATCCCCGATCAACGCAGTGTTCATGAACGAGTCATGAAAATCTCATTCGGCGTCCCCATGTTTCAACATGGTATAGTCCGCATCGAAGGCGCCACGAAGAAGCGTCTTTAGTCGACAAATATTTGAGGATTGACGCGCATCAATGGGCAGCTGCAGCGCCAGGCTACGTTATCCTCTCAAGCCAATGGTTGAGATTGAGGTGTGAGCCGTGACCAAGATTATGAGCCCCGACGAACTCGAACAGGAGCTGCGCGCCATCGGCGCCGCCCAGTACCACGATAAGCATCCGTTTCATAAGCTGCTGCATGGCGGCAAGCTGAACAAAGGCCAGGTACAAGCCTGGGCCTTGAATCGCTACTGCTACCAATCCGCCGTCCCGCGCAAAGACGCGGCGTTGATGAGCCGCTGCCATGACCGCGAGCTCCGCCGCGAGTGGCTCCACCGGATCATGGATCACGACGGCTACGGCGAGGAGGAAGGTGGCATCGAGCGCTGGCTCGTGCTGACCGATGGCCTCGGTCTCGACCGCGACTATGTGATTTCCCGCAAAGGCGCCCTGCCCGAGACCGTCTTCGCCGTCGAGTCCTACGTGAACTTCGTGCGCGAGAAAACGCTGGTCGAAGCGGTGGCCTCATCGCTGACCGAGCTGTTCGCGCCGAGCATTCACAAGGAACGCATCTCCGGCATGCTGGAGAACTACGATTTCATCAGCGACGACGTAATGGCGTACTTCAAACGGCGCCTGACCCAGGCGCCCCGCGACGCCGACTTCGCTCTGCAATACGTGAAGCAGAACGCGCGCACGCCCGAAGCCCAGCAGGGCGTGCTCGATGCGCTCCGCTTCAAGACCCATGTTCTGTGGGCGCAACTCGATGCGCTGCACTACGCTTATGTCGAACCGGGGCTCGTTCCCCCGGGCGCCTTCGTGCCTGGCAAAGCATGAGTGGTGACACGACGTCTCCCGGCCGGCTTATCGTCGGCCGAGAGACCAGACCAAAAATGCCGCCCTACCTGAAGCTCCGCCATGACGCGGGGCGCGGGCGATGGGTGCTACTGGCGCCGGAGCGGGTTCTGACGCCGGACCAGACTGCCGTCGCGGTGCTGCAACTCTGCGACGGAACGAGAACCGTGGAGGAGATCGCCGCGAAGCTTGCCGAGGAGTATTCCGCCCCCGCCGATGTCATCGGCAAAGACGTGGTGGATATGCTCCAGGACCTAGCCGACAAGGGATACATCAAGGGATGACTGAGGAGCTCAAAGGCAACGGACATATCGAGACGCTCATCGTCGACGACGAGCCAACCGAGGGCGTGGTCGGCAAGGAAGACGCGACCGCGGAGCTTTGCGCGCGCGCGCCCGTCGGCCTGCTCGCCGAATTGACCCACCGTTGCCCGCTGCAATGCCCCTACTGCTCGAACCCGCTCGAGCTCGAAAGCGTGAAGAACGAGCTCACCACCGAGGAGTGGTGCTCGGTGATGCGCCAGGCTGGCGAGATGGGCATCTTGCAAATCCACCTGTCAGGTGGTGAGCCGACCGCCCGCAAGGACCTCGAGGACATCGTCTCGGCTGCGTCCGAGGCCGGCCTCTACTCGAACCTGATCACCGCGGCCGTCACCCTGAAGCGCGACCGTCTGGAAGATCTCAAGAAGCGCGGGCTCGACCACGTCCAGATCTCGTTCCAGGACGTCGATCCCATCATGGCCGAGAAGATCGGCGCTTATCCCGGCGCCACCCAGAAGAAGCTCGAAGTTGCCCGCTGGGTCACAGAGATGGGGCTGCCGCTCACCATCAACGCGCCCATCCACCGCCACAACATCCAGAACGTGCCGCGCTATATCGACCTCGCCGTCGAGCTCGGCGCCCAGCGTCTCGAGATCGCGCACGCGCAGTATTACGGTTGGGCATTTCTCAACCGCGCCGCGCTGATCCCGACCTATGAGGAGACGCTTGCCTCGATCGAATATGTCGAGGGCGCACGCGAGAAGCTGAAAGGCGTGCTCACCATCGACATGGTGGTGCCCGACTACTACGCCAAGCGGCCGAAACCCTGCATGGGCGGCTGGGGCAAGGGCTTCATGAACATCACGCCCTCCGGCAAGGTACTGCCCTGCCACGCCGCCGAGAGCATCCCGGAGCTTAACTTCGACAACGTGAAGGATCGCGCGCTGCGCGACATCTGGCTCGACTCCGAAGCGTTCAACGCCTTTCGCGGCACCGACTGGATGAAGGAACCGTGCCGCTCTTGCGCCTTCAAGGAGATCGACTTCGGCGGCTGCCGCTGCCAAGCGATGGCCATCACCCGCGATCCCCGCAACACCGACCCGGCTTGCGCCCTGTCGCCCTATCACAACGAGATGGTGGCGCTGGCGAAGAAGGAGGCGGCGAAGCCCGCGACCGAGTTCGTCTACCGCAACCCGCGCAATGTTGCGAAGGCGACGGAGACGCAAGACGAGCCGCTCGTCCCTGCCGAGTAGCGGGCGCTACCATTTTACTTTGATCTGAAGGTTCGGGCTTTCGCTACGCTGCGAGCCGTGCGTCGGCCGCGAGTGGGGATGGCCCCGTGTTGCCCGTCAGCACCCGGTAGGCGTGGACGAAGGCAAGCGACGTGACCGGCATGGCTACCAGCACGCCGACGAGGAGCGCGATTACGCCGGCGAGCATGA
The DNA here is from genome assembly GCA_041397675.1 of Hyphomicrobiales bacterium. Classification (GTDB taxonomy): domain Bacteria; phylum Pseudomonadota; class Alphaproteobacteria; order Rhizobiales; family Methyloligellaceae; genus Methyloceanibacter. The sequence goes on from JAWKWG010000015.1 coordinate 41,475, forward strand.
TCAGCGCCAGCACACAAATAAAGCCGAGCAGCGGCCAACGATAGCCGCGCCCGATCCGCATGCTCTCCTTCATCGCCTCGATGGGCCCAAGCTCCTTGTCGATGACGATGAACGTCGTGAACATGAAGAAGACCGCGGCGATGAGACCGGGCACGATCAGCAAGACAAAGCCGATACCGATGGCGAGCCCCACCAGGATCGACGCGCCGAGGAATTTCCAGAACGGCTGCGGGTGCCATAGCGGCGTGAGATCGACCGTTTCGGGATTGTCGTGCGCGGCGAGATAGAACGCCGTCACGCCCATGCTGATGAACGTGCTGAGGATCCAGTTGATCAGGGACCCGATCAGCGTGGGTTCTTCAGCCGAGCCGCCGAGGCCAGCGTCGATCGCGCTGGTGACCGCGCCCGCCACGCCATAGGCGATGAAGATGACGAAGGACGCGCCCACGAAGAACCATGGACGCTTCTTGAACGTCTCCCACCCGAATCTGATCGCCGAGCCGACCGTGAATTGCATGGCGGCACTCTATCACCGCGCCGCTGAACGCAAGATTGGAAAAGCCACGTCCCCATCACTCTCCCCAGGATTTAGCGGGCACACATCTTCTTGCACTGCACAATTGTGGTGCGACTTAAGCTTGCGGCGCATCGGCAAGAAACCATGCCAGAACCCCCTGTCCAGGTTTCCACCTTGCAATGCCTATTTCTTTATCAGTACGATCAGCCCGATAACCCGGCTGACCCCAGAATCAGACCGACCCGGCAAAGGGCCTCCCGGGTAGCCATCGCCCCGACAAGCCGTGTCACCGGTTCCAACGTCATGAAACTTGCGTCCAAGTCGCTTCACCGCCTCGGCTCGCATGCCGCGCTCGGCGCGCTGTCGCTCGCCGCCATCATGCTGGCCCATCCGCTCACCGTATCGGCCGAGGATGCCGATAAGCCGCGGCCGGAAGGCGGCTTTGAGACCATGGTTCCGCAATCGCCTGAGTTGGCCGCACTCAAGATCGGCTACATCCGCGAGAAGGTCGAGCGCCCGAGACCGGCGTCGCGCCTTGACGTGGAACCCAAGGATATCGGTGTCGCCGGCGCCGAGATGGCGGTCGAAGAGAACAATGCCGGCGGCCGCTTCACCGGCCATGCCTATACTCTCGACGTGGAGTCGGCATCATCACCGGAGAAAGCACTGGCCGCGATCGAGAAGCTCTATGAGTCCGGCCACAACTATTTCATCGTCGACGCGAGTGCGCCGACCCTGCTCAAGCTCTCCGATTGGGCGAAGGATAAGGACATTCTCCTCTTCAACGTCCGCGCCACCGACGTATCTCTGCGGCAAGAGGACTGCCGTAAGAACGTGATGCACATCGTGCCCGATCGTTACATGTTGGCTGATGCGCTTGCTCAGTATTTGGTCAGCATGGAATGGAAGAACTGGCTCTTGGTCCATGGTTCCACCCCTGCCGACCTCGCCTATTCCGAGGCGATCCAGCGCGCTGCCAAACGCTTCGACGCCAATATCGTGGACGTGCGTGAGTACAAGGACGTGTCAGGCGGACGGCGCGACGACGTCGGCGTGATCCCGCCAGGCGCACCCGCCAAGCAAGCGAGTGCCGACAAGTCCGTTGTGCCGAGCCCAAGCTACGACGTCATCGTCGTCGCCGACGAGAACCAGGTGTTCGGGCCTCTTCTCCCCTATCGGGGCGGTGGCGAACCACAGATCATCGCTGGCACCACCGGCCTCACCGCGACCACTTGGAGCCCGGGGCATGAGAAATGGGGCGCCACCCAGGCCAACAACAATTTCGAGAAAGACTTCCACCGCCTGATGCTGCCCGTGGACTACCAGGCTTATGTCGCGGCACGCACGATCGGCGAGGCCGTGACCCGTAATCCCGACAACGACTTCTCCACCGTTTCAGATTTCGTCCACGGACCGAACATCCAGCTCGCGCCGTTCAAGGGCATCAAGCAGCAGTTCCGGCCATGGGACGGGCAATTCCGCCAGCCGATCCTCATCGCAACCGACAAGGTGCCGGTCTCGGTTTCGCCGCAACGCGGCTTCCCGCATGCGAGTCACCCTGACATCGAGATGGATACGCTCGGCATCGACGAGCCGGAGAGCGTCTGCAAGATGTAGGCTCTAGCGTTCGGCGGTGCCGGACGCGATCAACTTGCCTTTCTGATCGAGCACCGGCACGTTGTAGCCCTGCAGGATCACGTTGATGTCATGTTGGTTCTCGGCGAGCACCTTGTTGATCCTGTGCTTCCACTGCGGGTCGTCCGGGCGCACGCCTAGTGTAATGGCGTAGATCGTGCTCGGCCCTGCCGTCTCTTTCACCAGCGGCACGAGGGTGAGCGGCACGTCGGACCGTTGCGCGTAGTAGCCGCCGACAGGACCCCACAAGATCGCGGCATCGAGTTTGCCCGAAGCGATCTCGGCGATCATGTCTTGCGCGGCTTTCGACGAATTCTCTCCAGCATAGATCTCGAACGCCTTCGTGTTCGACAAAAGCCCGTGCATCGCAAGAATGCTGGCCGGCGGCGTGCGCGCAAACACGCCGACACGCTTATCCTTCAACCGCGGATCGGCCAGCGTCTCGATTCCTTTAAGACTGGCATCGTCCTCACGCGTGATGAGCACATAGGATGTGTAATAGTATGGATTGGTGTCCTCGATCAGGCCGGTTCCTTGCGCGTAGCCCATGACGAGATCGCATGCGCCGCTGCCAACCGTGTTCGGGACATAGCCGGTGGTCTCCTCGAACCACGTGTACTCGAGTTGCTCCCCGAGCTTGTCGGCAATGAGCTCAGCAAGCTTGTTCTCCAGCCCTTCGCCCTTGTCGTTTGAAAACGGCATGTTGTCGGGATCGGCGCAAACACGAAGCTCCGTCTCGGCGCGAGCGCCTACGACGCCGAGCACCGCCGCCACGCACAACACCCTGGTGACCAAGCCGATCCGGCGGGTCAAATCATACGCCCTGCGCACTCTCGACGGGCTACGCCTCAAGATCGCCTCTTCTCATTCTCGGATGCACGCATCCTAGCACGTCCAGAGAAGACCGCCGGACGGTCACACCGCGCGGGTAAATCTACCAAAACATATGGAGATCAGAGCCTGCCGCCGCCAGCCCTATTCAGACGGCCCGGCACAGGTCTCGATGTTCTCAACCCGCTCGTCGCCGGTCGGGTAATACGCGCCGGTCTGCTCCTTGCCGAACATGCTCATGACCGTCCGCGCCGCCACGATGCCGTCCTCCTCATGGCTCACGAAGCAGTCTGACAGCGCAACAGTCAGCGTCAAGCTCATCTGCTTCAAAGCAGGCGCGATATAGAAGAAGGGCTGCGGACCAAACTGACCGAGGCCCTGCTTGAACTTGGCAACATGCCCGAGGCTGTGGTGGCAGCACTCGTGCGCCATCAGGAATTGACCGTAGGCAGGATGGTCGTGGAGCGTGCGCATGTTGATCACGATGACCGGCCGGCCGTTCGAGATCGGTCATCGATGTGCCCTGCTCGGCGACATCGCGCGGGCTATGCGGGTATTGATTGGGCAGTATGGGTTCTCGACCGTCGGCAGAAAGCGTCCGGCCTGCGCCTCGCCACCGGAGAGCCAAAACCCTGTCATCGCGATCAAGGCAGCGATCACGAAGCTCGCCCAATGCCGGATGCGAATTGTTTGCGTCGTCGTCATGAGTCTTCAAAGTATGGCACAGGGCCTCAAGGCCGGGGATAAACACTGCGTCAACTGGGGCCCGGCCTCTGTAACCGGGGTCACAAAGGTAGGAAGCGAAGGGCCTTATTCCCACCCGTCCCACCGTTGACGCAGTGGGCTGCGACACTAGATTCACCTTCATGCCCGGCATTCAGCGGGCGTTCATGAGTTGGCGGTTACGCGGGTAGGACGCGAAAGTTCGGATCTGGCGAAATTGGCCAAAATCCAGCGGTTGGAGGCCTCATGCTTCGCCATCTCGCGACATGTCTGTTGGGAATAGCCAGTCTGGTGGCCGTGATCGGCGGCAAGCGCCGAGAAGCGCGTGGCGCTGGTGATCGGCAACTCGGCCTACGCCCATACCGCGCCGCTCGGAATCCAGCAACGACGCCACCGACATGGCAGCGACCTTGCGGTCGCTCGGCTTCGAGGTGATCGACGGCACAGACCTCACCAAGCGCGAGATGATGAGCCGCATCCGGACCTTCGCCGACAAGGTCCGCGGCGCCGATGTCGGTCTCTTCTTTTATGCCGGCCACGGCCTTCAGGTCGACGGGCGCAACTACCTGGCCCCGGTCGACGCCAGCTTGAAATCCGACGTCGATCTCGACTTCGAGGCGGTCGACTCAATCTCGTGCTGAAACGCTGGAGCGCAGCGCTGTTGTCGCTTGTGTTCCTCGATGCCTGTCGCGACAATCCGCTTGCTTAGAGATCTCGCGATTGGCAGCCGCTCATCAGCATCGGCCGTGGCCTTGCCCAAGTCGAAAAGGCCGTCGGCATGATGATCGCGTTCGCCACTCAGCCGGGCAATGTCGCTCTCGACGGCGAAGGCCGCAACAGTCCTTACACCTCGGCACTGCTCAAGCACATCGGCGCACAAGGTCAGAGCATCAACGATGTGATGATCGAGGTGCGGCGTGACGTTCTGTAAGACCGACGGCAAGCAAGTGCCGTGGGAGAACTCATCCCTGACCGGACAGTTCTATTTCAAGCCAGGTGCCGCTCAGGCCGGCACGCCCACGACCGCCGACGAGATCGCCGCGCTGCGTGAAGAGATCGAGCGCCTCAAGTCGGGGCAAGCACCGCAGGCGCAAGCCAAGCCGACCGCCAGATCGCCGTCGAGGCAACCCGGCCACGCCAGTTCAGAGACGCAAGTTGCCGCCGCCGACGAGAGCGCCACGCCCGAGACGGCGGAAGCCGCCACGCCCACGCTCCCACCGGAGCCGACGCCCGAGGCGCTGGCACCGACATCACCACCGAGCTGGACACGCTCGAATGCTACGAGGGCACGCCGACGGACGCGTGGGACGATCAAACAAGAGACGCGCTTAAGCGTTTCAACGCACTCTCCAAGCTCGATCTGCCGCTCGATGAGCCGCAAAGCGAGACCCTTGCAACGCTGAAGTCTTGGAATGGCGATCACTGCACGACGACGATCGCCGCGCCGACACCGAAGCCAAGCGTTGCGCCAGCGAAGCAGGCCGCACCGTCCGCTCCCGAGAAGACCAAGAAGGCAGTCAAGAAGCCGACGTACCAGCCAAAAGCCGCAGCCGCGCCCAAAACCACCAAGCGCAAACGGCCAAACAACGACGGCGTCAGTGACGCCCAGCGCGAGCTGCAACGCGCCTTCCCGTCCACCAATTGGCCAGGCAGCCGCCTGGCAGCCCCGTTTCTAGCTACCGGCCGATGCTCGTATAGGTGAAGCCGGCAGCGCGCGCCTGCTCCGGCAGATAGACATTTCGCAAATCGACCAGCACGTCGCCGCGCATCTTGGCTTTCAGCCGGTTGAGGTCGAGCGCGCGAAACTCGTTCCACTCGGTGACCACCACCGTCACATCCGCCTGGTCGGCCGCCTCGAGTGCGGCGTCGCACCAAACGATGCCCGGCAGAAGTGCTTCGGCATTCTCGCGCCCATGGGGATCATAGGCGCGCACCGTCGCACCGCGCTCTTGCAGCATGGGGATGAGAATAAGGCTTGGCGCCTCGCGCACGTCGTCCGTATCGGGCTTGAAGGCGACTCCGAGCACGGCGACTGTCTTGCCCGCGAGTGAGCCTCCGATGGCGCGCTCGATACGACCCGCCATGGCGATCTTGCGCTCCGAGTTCACCGTCTGCACCTGCTCGATCAGCGACAACGGCTGGCGCGCTTCACGGGCGGTGCGGATCAACCGCTACGTCCGCCGGAAAGCACGAACCGCCATAACCTGGTCCGGGATGGAGGAACTTGTTGCCGATACGCCCGTCGGCGCCGATCCTCGCAGTCGCCACCTCTTGCACGTCGGCGCCAACTGCCTCGCATAGATCGGCAATCTCGTTGATGAAGCTGATCTTCGGGCGAAAGGCGTTAGCCGAATATTCTTAGCGAGCTCGGCGGACTCGCGGCTGACAAACATAACTGGCGCGTTGCGCAACGTCAGCGGCTTGTAGAGGCGCTCCATGAGCGCTTGCGCCCGTGGCTCATCACAGCCGACCAACACACGATCGGGATGCGTGAAGTCATAAATCGCCGAGCCCTCGCGCAGGAACTCGGGATTCGAGCACACGGCGACGTCGGCGTCGTCGCGCACCGCCTTGAGGCGCCGCTCGATCTCCCGGCTCGTGCCGACCGGCACTGTCGACTTGGTGGCGATCACCGTGAAACCGTTGAGGTGCGGCGCAAGCTCCTCGACCGCTTGAAACACGAAACTCAAATCGGCATGACCGTCGCCACGCCGCATCGGCGTGCCGACCGCGAGGAACACGAGATCGGCCGCGCTCACCGCCTCATCAAGCTCGGTCGTGAAGCTGATCCGCCCGTTGCCGAGATTGCGCTGAAGGAGCTCCTCGAGCCGCGGCTCGTAGATCGGCACCCGGCCCTGGCAGGCTGCGCGATCTTGTCCGCGTCCTTGTCGACGCAAACGACCTTCCAGCCGAATTCCGAGAAACAGGCGGCGGAGACGAGGCCCACATAGCCTGCCCCGATCATGCAGATGTTCACGAAACGTCCCTTTGGATTCGAGGGTCCCCGCGGCCTGCTTCCTAGTTCATTCGGCCCTCCCGTTCAATGCCGGGCGGGCGGGCAAGTTGCCACTGGAGCAGGCCCCCGCCAGAGGCTAGGGTCTGGCGGCCAAGGGGCCCTGCCCCAAGCAAAGAACGGTAATACGTCAAAGAACGGATGGGTCCGCGTCTCCTCTATGCCCTCCTCGTAGGGCTGGTGATACTTGCGTCGCTGGCGCTTCGGGTTTGGGACCCGAGCCCGGTCGCGCGATTGCGCGCTCTGGTGTTCGACGCGTATCAGCGGGTCGAGCCGCGCAAGTTCGATCCCGCTCTGCCCGTGCGCATTGTCGATATCGACGAGGAGTCCTTGAAGAAGATCGGCCAGTGGCCCTGGCCGCGCACGATCCTCGCAGACCTTGTCAGAAAGCTCGGCGACCAAGGCGCCGCGGCGATCGCCTTCGACATGGTCTTCCCCGAGCCTGACCGCATGTCGCCGGCCAACGCCGTGCAGTATTGGCCGCAATCGCCCGTGCTCGAAAGCTTGAAGCCCGAGGTCGACAAGCTTCCGTCTAACGATCAGATCTTCGCCGAGGCCATCGGCCAAGCACCGGTCGTGCTCGGCTTCATCGCCTCACCGAACACCGAAGGGTTGCCGGAGACGAAGGCGGGCTTCGCCCATGGCGGCGACAATCCGCTTCTGTTCGCGCCGTACTATCCCGGCGCCGCGGCAAGCCTCAGGTCTCTGCAAGACCCCGCACAAGGCGCGGGCGCGCTGAACTGGATTCCCGAATTCGATCAGATCATCCGCCGCATGCCGATGCTCGTGCGCATCGAGGATACGCTTTATCCCTCGCTCGCCGCCGACGTGCTGCGGCTTGCGCAAGGCGCCTCCACCTACCTGATCAAATCCTCCGGCGCGTCAGGCGAGGCGTCGTTCGGCGAGAAGACCGGCATCGTCAAGGTCCGCATCGGCGATTTCGAAGTGCCGACCGAAGCCAACGGCCAGATGTGGATCCGCTTCACACCGCAATCGCGCGAGCGCTATCTGCCCGCCTGGAAAATTCTCGACGGTGAGATCGGCGCCGACGAGATCGAAGGCCGCATACTTCTAATCGGTACGAGCGCGGCCGGGCTTCTCGATCTCAGGGCGACGCCGCTCGAAGCCTCGGTCCCGGGCGTCGAGCTTCATGCGCAGGCCATCGAGCAAATCCTGCAAGGCCCGCGCGTTGCGTCCCGACTTCGCCACGCCGGCCGAGCTGCTCTACATTCTCGTGCTCGGCATCATCATCGCTATCCTGATCTACCGCGCGGGCGCGATGGGCAGCGCCATCATGGGCGCCATCGCCATTGCCGCCGTTATCGGCATCTCGTGGTATGCCTTCTCGCATCTGGGTTGGCTGGTCGATCCGATCTATCCGGCCATCTCGCTTGTGGCGATCTATCTCGCCGGCACGTCTTTCGTGTTCCTGCGCACTGAGCGCGAGCGCAACCGCGTGCGCAACGCGTTCTCACTATATGGCGCCTGCCCTCGTCGAGCGCCTCGCCGGTGACCCCTCGCGGCTCAAGCTCGGCGGCGAGACCCGCGATATGACGCTTCTGTTCAGCGACGTGCGCGGCTTCACCACCATCTCCGAAGGTCTCGACGCCGAGGAGCTAACCCGCTTCCTGAACGGCCTGTTCACGCCGCTCAGCAACATCATCCTCGATGAGGACGGCACCATCGACAAGTTCATGGGTGACGCGCTGATGGCGTTCTGGAACGCACCACTCGATGACGCTGATCATCCGAGCCACGCGTGCCGCGCAGCGCTCCGCATGATGAAGGAGATGGAGACTTTGAATGCCCACTGGCAACTAGAGGCGGAGGCCAAGCAGCGCCCCTTCAAGGAGGTCAAGCTCGGGATAGGCCTCAACACAGGCGTTTGCTGCGTCGGCAATCTGGGTTCTGAGACCCGCTTACGACTATTCAGTCATCGGCGACAACGTGAATATTGCCTCACGCCTCGAAGGGCAGTCCAAAACCTATGATTTGATGACCATTGTCGGCGAATCGACCAAGGCACGCGCCGGCGACTTCGCCTTCCTTGAGCTCGATCTGTTGAAGGTGAAGGGCAAGACTGCCGCTACCCGCATCTTCACCCTGCTCGGCGACGAGGCGATGAAGGAGAGCCAGCCTTTCATCGATCTCACCAAGAAGCACGATGCGTTCCTGGCCCGCTTCCGGGCCAAGGATTGGGATGCGGCCGAAACGCTCAGCTACGAGTGCGAAAAGATGGACGGTGCCCAGCTCAACCGTCTCTACGAGCTCTATCGCGAAAGGATCGCATACTTCCGAATGACCCCTCCTCCGCCCAATTGGGACGGCACGGCCGAGGCCTTGTCGAAATAGCGCCGATGCCAGAGACAGCGATCCTCGTCCTCGCCGCCGTGGCGGTCCTCATGATGAAGCACACGGCCGCCGATTTCTTCCTTCAGACGAAGTATCAATATTGCAACAAGGGAACCTACGGGCATCCCGGCGGCCTGTTGCATGCCGGAATTCATGTCGCCCTGACGCCGCTCGTCTATCTCGTGATCGCGCCTGCGTCGTTGCTCCTCGCCGCGGGCATCGCGGTGGGCGAGTTCATCGTGCACTACCACATCGATTGGGCAAAAGAGCAGATCACACGCCGCGCGGGCTTCACGCCACAAACGCCGCGCTTTTGGCATGCGCTCGGTATCGACCAGCTCCTACACGGGCTGACCTATATCGTCATCGTCGGCTTATTGGTCTTGGCGGCCAGTTAGAGCAGCGCCGAGATCTCGCGGTTGGCGAATTCGAGGCGGTCCGACAACAGCCTAATGATGAGCTTGTGTAGCGCCGCCGCCGCCGCCGGGTCGTCTTCCTGCATCTTATCGAACGCTTCCCGCGTCAGCCGGTAGACCACGGTGGGCTCCTCGGCGACCACGTTCGCCGTGCGCGGCATGTGGCGGTAAAAACCCATCTCGCCGACCACAGTATGACCAATCATGCGCCTGAGCCTGATGGGACGGCCGTGCTCATCGATGATGGTGATGGCGACGCAGCCCGACGCTTGGAACACGACAGAGTCCGAAGGTTCACCCTGCTTGAACAGCAGTGCGCCCGTGTCGAGCTCCTGATGCTGCATGTATGGCGCGATGCGTTCGAAGTCGATCTGCCCGCCGAACTCCTTGTGTAGCCACGTCTCGAAGCTGTGCGTCGAGGCATCGCCCACCTCATGATACATGAGCAGCATGTCCTCGCACCACTCGACGGCCTCGTTGCGGCTGCCGAACTTCTGATGCGGCCGTTTTGAGCCGAAGAAGCCCGCACTCTCGAAGCTGGCGCGCATTGCGTCATTCAAGCCGCAGAACGCCAGCGTCACGTCCTTCTCCTCGCAATAGTTTCGCAGCTTCACGAGGCTAAGCACTGCCGAGGTGTCGAGACCTTGAACGCCGCTGAAGTCGAGAACGATATAGCCCACAGGCTTATCTTGCTGCCCCTCGATGACCCGCTTGATGCGTTCGAACAGGCCGTTGGACGAGCCGAAAAAGATGAAGCCGGATAGCCAGAACACGTGGACGCGCTTACCCTCCTCGTGGAGGAGCCGCGTCTGCTCTGGCGAGCGCTCGACATTGCTGGAGAACTCGTAGCGCGTGAGGTGACGGCGGATCACGCCGATGCGGCTATACGACAGCGCGAATAGAAGGCAGGCGCCAATCACACCAAGCACGACGCCGAGCAGATAACCGAAATAGCAAATGACGATGGCAATGGCGATGGCGAGCCCAAGATCGGTGCCGGAGCGCTGTGCCGGTGAGCGAACCAGCGCCTCGATCAAGATCATTACGCCGAGATAGCCGAGCATGCCGCCCAGGATCGCCTTCGGCACGATGCTGCCGATGTCGGCACCGGCGAATAGAACGAGCGCACACACGATTGCGACCGACACGCCGCTCAGCCGCGTCACCGCACCCGCCTGTTGCAGCAGCAAGCTGTTATTCAGCGACAGGTTACCGGCCACGCCGCCAAGGACCGAGGCCAAAAGATTCGCGAGTCCGTTGGTCTTGAACTCCTTGTCGAGATCGGCGGACTTCTGCCGCGCGACCTCGAGGCTCGACACGTCGAGCAGCATGGAGATAGCAGTCACGCCACACACGGCGCCGATCTCAGCGCTGCTTCGTGCAAGGACGCCCCAATCGATGTTGTGCTCGGCCATCGCGGCGAGCGGCCACCACAATTGCAAGGCCCCGACCGCTTTCAGAAACCAAGCGCTGCGCGGACCATCGGCCACGAAGCCGAACAGAACGACATCCATCACGACCAAGAACAGGATGAAGGCGACGGGTAGCGTGAGGAAGTCGTCCATCCACCGCTTGAGCAGGACAATGAACAGCGCAAAGGCAAGTCCGACGCCAATTTGCGGCGCGAACTCCGCTGACCACATCGGCGTCCAGCTCGACGGCGCGAGCGTCAGGTTTGAGCCGATGATCACCTCGATGCCACCCGTGATGAGCAGCCAGCCGGAGGCCGCAAGGAAGCCGCCGATCACGGGATACGGCACGAAGCGGAGCCACTGACCGAGCTTCAACCCGCCGACGCCGAATAAGAGAGCGCCGGTCAAAAACGTGCTGACCGAAATCGCCACCATCACGTTGATGACCATGGTCTCGGAGTCCGCGCCTTTGGCCGCAAGCCCTGCGGCGACAGTTGCCGCCAGCACGCTCATGACGGCGACGGCCGGCGTGTCGGGGCCGGCATCGGCCGGCACGAGGCTCGTGGTCAGCGCCACCACGACGCCGGTCACCACCGTGCCCATGATCAGGGCGGCGAGTCCGAGTGGGAATCCGGCCGCGATCGAGCCTTGGAAGATCAGGGCGCTAAAGGAGATGCAGTAGGCGATATTGACGATCGCCGAAATCGTGCCGGCCAACGCGTCACGCCCGAGCGTTGACGCGTCTACGTTGCGCGGGCGCCTGAGCGCTAAATTCGCCAGAAGCGACAAGGGGGTTATGCAGAGAGTTCGCGGGTTGAGTTAGGGCCGATCATGGCCGCAAGGGGCAACAATGCAAGGCAAAAATGGCGAAAATCGCCACCCACCAAGCTCCGGAAGCGGTCGTCTCACCCGCGAGGAACCGAGCGGCGCAGCCGATCGGCCAAGGTACGCATCACCGCGACGGCGAAATACGGGGTTTCATGCACCAGGAAGACGAAGCTCTTCTCGTTGATGGGCGCCACCTCGCAGTCCGTCTTCGCCCTGACAGTGGCGCTCCGCGGCGATCCGTCGATCAACGCCATTTCCCCGAAAATGCCGCCGGGCCCCAGCGTCTCCGCCACGACCCCGTCCCGCACGATCTCAAGCTCGCCGGAGCGGACCACGTACATAAAGTCGCCCTTGTCTCCTTCGGCGAAGACCACCTCACCCGGCGCGAACGCCTTCGTGGGGAAACCGGCATTGGCGAGCATGTTGAAATCGATCGCAGCAACGGTCATTCGGCGCAAACTCCCGGTGACATGACCGGATGAGGCTATCGTAAGTCGGGCTTCAAGACGAGAGCGTGAAGGGTCTCAAGCGCCCCTGCTCACCCGGCGTCACCCCTCCAGTCCCCGGCACCTTCGGGTTCCACCGCGCAGCGTCGAGCCCCTCGTCCACGCTCCATTTGCCGTCGCGGCTCGGCTCGTGGACGGCTTTCGACAGCAAGCCATTGAAGGCAAAACGCGGAATCAGCATGAAGCCGAGCTGGCTCAACTGCCCGCTCACCCGCTTGCCGTCATTCAAAACGAATCCCCAATGCTGGAGATGGCAGCTCAACGTGACGAACCCGACATTGGCGGCGTCCCGCTCGCGCGCGAACATTTTCTCGGTGAAGAAGGCGCGGCCAATAGCGAGGCCATAGAGGCCACCAGCAAGACGCCCCGATCGATCCAACACCTCCACCGAATGCGCGTAGCCTGCCTTATGCAGCTTTGTGAAAGCGTCGGCAATGTCAGGCTCCGGCACGCACGCGCGCATGACGCCCGCGAAATCCTCGTCGAAGGTCACACGATAAGCCCGCGTCTGGAGCTGCCGCCATACACGCTGCGACACGTGCACGTTTTCGGGGAACGATACCATGCGCTCCACCGGCGCCCACCACTTCTGCGCGCTCGGATAAAGTCCTTTGGCATAGGCGCTCACTAGCGTTGGCACGCTCATATCCGTGCAAGCGCCTGCCAGCCCATCGGGATGGCTCAGGGCCTTTTCCGGATCGGGAAGTTTCGGACCGAAGCCCACGAACTGGCGGGCGAGCATGGCGAGAGCCGCCGGCTTCCCGGAGAACCCTGACCCGAAGAGACTACGCGATACTTGTCCCATCACCACTCTTACTCCTGTACGTGCATGCACGGTCTCACGCCGCCTTGTCCGCGTCGGGGTGCCCGGGCTGCCAGCCGGTGATCGATTCCAGATCGGCCTCGGCCGTCCAGCGTCCCGACTTGCCCCCCTCGCCTGCGTTCTTGCCAATGAGCCGCAAGAACTCCGCGCGCGAGACCATGTGAAAGCCCATGTTGAGAATTGTCGGCGTCGCCCACTTGCCGTCGTTGAGGCCATAGCCCCACTTGGCGAGGTGCCAGTTGAGCACCGAGAAGCCGAGCTTCGAGGTGTTGTCCTCCCACGAGAACTGCGACTCGGTGAAGAACACGCGGCCAAGCGCGACGCCGTAGCCGCCGCCGACAAGTGCGCCATCTCGGTTCCACACCTCAAACGAATGCACGAGCCCCGCGTCGTAGAGCGCCGCGAACGCGTGCATGATGCGTGGCGTGATCCAGGTGAGATGCCAGCGCCCTTCGCGCTTGCCCGCGCATGCCTTAATGACGGCTTCAAAGTCCCGGTCGAAGGTCACGGTATAGACGTCTTGCCGCATCAGACGGCGCAGCCGCTTCGACATGTGAAAGTCGTCGAAGAACAGCACGCAGCGCTCAGGGGGCGAGAGCCATTTGGTCGGCCCGAAATGCGCGTGCGGGAAAAGCCCTCTTGCGTAGGCTTTCGCGAGCGTCGCAACGGAAAGATCGTCGGCGATGCCGACAAGCTCGCCGGCGCCGGGCATTTTTGTGAGATCGGGAAGATCATCGCGCGGTTCGAGCAGATGCGCGATTGACAGACGGGCGAGCGACAAAAGCTGGTCGAGGCGTTTCGGTTGGAGCGACCAAGCAGTCCCAAGCAGAATGCGCTGGACAGCTTCGCCAAGGGTCTCGCGGAATAGAGCGTCGCGCCGCCTCAGCCGTTCAAGCGGCGGCGCGGGAATCCCTCCCAGCTCCGCAGCGACAGACTCGTGCGGAAGATGATTGAGCAACGACACCGGCTACTCCGACGCAAAACATTGGGGCCAGTCGGCCCCTCACCCGGTGCGCCAAGCTTGCCCGGAAAAGGATTCCCAACGGGTTAACGCTAAGTTTCCCTTGATTTCCGCGGGCCAGCGGAGCCGGCTTTAACGGTCGGAGCGCGTCAGGATCCTTCGCTTCGCACCCGGCCGACGGCCTGAAGCCACCCGCCATAGCGTTGCTCGCGCTCGGCCTCGCTCATCCCCGGCTCGAACGTCTTGGACGGCGCCCACGCGCGCGCGAGCGCTGCGTCGTCACCATAGAAGCCGACCGCTTGCCCCGCGTGATAGGCCGCGCCGAGCGCCGTGGTTTCTGGCATGCTCGCGACCTCGACCGGCTCGCCGAGGATGTCTGCGAGACGCTGCATTGTCCACCCGTTTGCCGTCATCCCACCGTCGACCCGCAAGATGTGAGCAGGCTCGATCCCACTTGCCGTCATGTCCTTACGCATCGCCGCCACAAGATCGCGGGTCTGGAATGCGACCGCCTCGAGCCCAGCCGCGACAATGTCGGCTTTCGATGCCGCACGACTCATGCCGACAATGGCAGCCTTGGCTTCGGCGTCCCAAAACGGTGCGCCGAGCCCCTGAAACGCCGGCACAAGATAGACTCCAGACTTCGGATCGGCGCCGTGTGCCAGCGCTTCGCTCTCGGCGGCCGTCGCAATCAGCCCAAGACTGTCACGCAGCCATTGGATGGTGGCGCCGGCCATGAAGATCGCGCCTTCGAGCGCATAAGCACGCTGGCCTGCCCGTTGATGCAAAATGGTCGACAGCATGCGCGTCGCGGACTTGACCTTGTCCGCTCCCGTGTTGGCGACGACAAAGCAGCCGGTGCCGTAGGTCGCCTTCAACATGCCGGGTTCGAAACAGGCTTGCCCGTGGCTCGCAGCCTGCTGATCGCCGGCGACACCCTGATCGGAAGCTCTGTGCCGAACAACTCTGCCGCGGTGAAACCAAAGTCGCCCTGGCTGTCCCTCACTTCAGCGAGCATCGCGCGCGGTATGCCGAGCCGATCGAGCAGCTCCGCGTCCCATGTTCCCGATCTGATGTCGAACAGCATGGTGCGCGCGGCGTTCGTCGCATCGGTCACGTGCATCGCCCCGCCGGTGAGCTTGAACACCAGGAAGCTGTCGATCGTGCCAAAGCACACCTCTCCGCGCGCAGCCCGCTCCCGTAAGCCGGGCACGTTGTCGAGCAACCACGCAAGCTTGGTCGCCGAGAAATAGGGATCGATGATGAGCCCCGTGGCCTCGGCCACATGAGCGTCCCATCCTTCCCGCTCGAGCTCGGCGCACAGCAGCGCCGTGCGCCGGTCTTGCCACACGATGGCATTGGCCAGCGGCTTGCCGCTCGCCCGCTCCCACACCACCGTGGTCTCGCGCTGATTGGTGATGCCGATTGCGGCGATTGCGTCGGCACCGCCCACTTCGTCGATAACGGCGCGGCAGACCTCGATCACCGCACGCCAAATCTCTTCCGGGTCGTGCTCCACCTGACCGGGCGTGGGATAGATCTGTCTGAGCGGAAGCTGCGCGGTCGCCTTCGGAGATCCCGCCTTGTCGAACAGGATGGCGCGCGTGCTCGTGGTCCCCTGATCGATGGCGAGGACGTAAGCCGCCTTGCTCATTGCCCGACCGCGCCTCCGGTCTCGCGCAGGATCCAGTCGCAATATTCCGGGCTGCCGCCCTCGGTCCGTAGCACGAGTAACGCCGGGACTTCGTACGGGTGAAGCCGCTTCGTCTCATCGAGCACCTTGTCGACCAAGGCCGACCGGGTCTTGATGATCATGGCGACCTCGTTCGCTTCCTCGCGCGCACCCTTCCACTCGAACACCGAGATCATGCCCGGAAACATGTTGACGCACGCCGCAAGCCGGCCGGCGACCAGCGCTTCGCCCACCTCCTTGGCCTCTTTCAGGCTCGGAAAGGTCGTGTAGATCAGGACCGGGCGGTCGGAATTCTCCATGACTCACCATTCACCGTCGGTTGAGAGACTTGCATTACTTGGTTTCAACAGCCTTATAGTGCCCCCTTCTAAACGCCGGTCCAAGCGCATCGAACCTGTGATGGCACGTTTCAAGAAAATCGCTTTCGTCGCCAGCGAAACCAAGGAGGCGGAGGACGCGCTGGCAACGCTCGTCGAGCGCTACGGTAACGCCGCGCCGCAAGAGGCTGACGCCATCATTGCGCTCGGCGGCGACGGGCTGATGCTCCAGACCATGCACGCCCACCTCAACAGCCGCATTCCCATCTACGGCATGAATCGGGGATCGGTCGGCTTCCTGCTCAACGACTATCAGGAGAATGGCCTGATCGAGCGACTGGAGCATGCCGAGATCACCGTGATCCACCCGCTTCGCATGACGGTGCGCGACATTAGGGGCGAAAATCATCACGCGCTTGCCATCAACGAGGTGTCGCTGTTCCGGCAAATTCACCAGGCCGCCAAGCTCAAGATCGGGGTGGACGGCAAGACCCGCCTGGAGGAGCTCATCTGCGATGGCTTGCTCGTGGCGACGCCCGCCGGCAGCACCGCATACAATCTCTCGGCCCACGGGCCGATTCTGCCGATCACCGCGCCCCTCCTAGCACTTACGCCGATCAGCCCGTTCCGGCCCCGCCGCTGGCGCGGCGCGCTCCTGCCTAACGAGGCGAGAGTGTTGATCGAAGTGCTTGAGCCGGAGAAGCGCCCGGTGAGCGCCGTGGCCGACCACACCGAGTTCCGCGACGTCGTCGCCGTCGAGGTTCGCGAAGAAAGCGGCATCGACATCTTCATGATGTTCGATCCTGGCCATACGCTTGCCGAGCGCATCCTGGCCGAGCAGTTCGGCTACTAACGCGACTACGGCCGCGCCAGCTCGAACACCTGGTCGATCACCGCATAATCGCCATAGCCGAGCCTGGCGATCGGCTTGAGCTTCGTCACGTCCACTTTGCCATCGACGATGACCGCGTCGTCGATATGCACGCCGACCACCTGGCCAAGCACGATGGCGTGGTTGCCGGGACCGCCATCGGCTCCCGGCAATTCGATGGTCCGCCAGTAGCGGCACTCGAATGCGACCGGCGATTCGGCGACCCGCGGCGGCGCCACGAGCTTCGACGGCGCGGCCGTGAGCCCGGCGAGTTCCATCTCGTCCACCTCCGGACCAACATGTTGCGAGGTGTGGTTCATGGCCTCGCGCAAGTCGTAGGTCGCGATCGAGCAGACGAACTCGCCTGTCTCTTCGGCATTGCGCTGGCTGTCTTTGCGGCCGCCCGAGGAAAACATCACGAAATGCGGGTCCGTCGAGACCGCGTTGAAGAAGCTGTATGGCGCGAGATTGACGACGCCGTTCTTGCCGAGCGTCGAGATCCAGCCGATCGGCCGCGGCGCAACGAGAGCCTTGAAAGGATCCCATTGCAATCCGTGAGTGTTGGCGACCGCGTCATAGAACATTGCGAAGACCTATGCTCCTTGCGCGGCGTTTCAAGCCCGCCACGACGTGACGATATCGGCGAGCGCTGGCCGGTCTCGCTCGTCGGGCTTTTCCTTGGGCGTGCCAATATAGATGAAACCCGCCACCCGCTCGTTGTCGGCGAGGTGAAGCGCATGGCGCACACCCTCGCTATAGCCATACCATTCGGTAATCCACTGTGCGCCGTAGCCGAGGGCGGTTGCCGCGACCATGAGGTTCTGGCAGGCGGCGCCGGCGGACAGGATCTGCTCCCATTCCGGCGCGGCAGGATTCTTGGTCACGCGCGAGATGACGGCGATGACGAGCGGCGCGCGCAGAAAGCGCTTTGCTTCTGTTTCGAGCCGG
>JAWKWG010000016.1:0-58878 GCA_041397675.1 Hyphomicrobiales bacterium
CTTGTCCGACCGCCTCGCCTTCCGGCTCGGGCTGCTGAGCGGTTTCGTCCGAGGGCGCCGCCGGCTCGGGGGGCGGTGCTGCTGCCGTATCCGGCGCCGGGGTCTTTGGCTGGGCCGATTCAACGGCTGGCGCCGGCGCAGCTTCAGGCTGAGGTGCCCCCTCGACTGCAACCGGGGCCTTCTCTTCGGCCGGCGTCTCGCCAAGGTAGGAACTCGCGCGCCAAGCGATGCCAGCGACAAGGATCACGCCCGCAACAGCAAGGAACGCAACCTTCTTCGAGGAAAACCCGCCCTGCTTCTGTTTCGGCGACAGGGACTTCCGCGCGACCTCTAAGTCCATGCCCCGATCATGGCATGGCTGCGCCTTTCGATCCACCGATACGCTGGGCCGAGGTTAAGCTAGACGGCGGGCTCTTGCTCAGGGACCGGCTTCTTCGCCTTGGCCTCTTCGGCAAGCTTCTTGAGACGATCCTGGGGCGGCGACACTAAGCCCGCCGAAATGACCAACTTGGCCCCATCGTCGATCGCCATGTCGAGCAGGATGACATCCTTGGCCGGCATGAACATGACGAACCCGGTTGTCGGGTTCGGCGCGTTCGGCATGAATACGGTCATGAGCTTTTCGCCGTTACCCACCTTCTCCTTCACCTCCTGGGGCGGATCGCCAGAAACGAAGCACACCGCGTAAAGCCCACGACGGGGGAATTCGATGAGACCGACCCGCTTGAACCCGGTGCCGGTCTTGGAGAACACCGTGGTGAAGATCTGCTTCAACAGTCGATAGACGCCGCGCACCACCGGCATGCGGTCGAGCATCATCTCGCCGTAACTGACGATCGTGCGCCCGAACAGATTGGCCGCAAGCGCGCCAACGACCATCAAGGCAAAAATGCCGACGATCAGACCGGCGCCCGGGACATTGAACGGAAGAAAATTGTCCGGCAGGTAGCTCTGCGGAATGAGCGGCTTCACCCAGCCATCGACCAGATTGATGAACCACCACACGACGTAGATCGTGATGGCGACCGGTCCGACGATGATGAGTCCGGTCAGGAAGTAGCCGCGCAGGCGCGCCAGGAAATGGGACGATGTCGGCTCAAGCGCACCGAACATGCCGAACTGGTTTTCCAGCTCGTTGTCTGTCTCGGGAGCGCGATTAGGATCGTTCTGTGGTGTCTTGGACTTCATGCGAGCGTGATGACTAACCTGCAGGTTGGGGTGTCTAGGATAACACGGCTGAACCTTAGGCCGTTCCTAACAGCCCTGGTTTACACATGTGAGGCATGGCTGAACGCGGTCGCGCTGGCAAGCCCGCTTTCGGTCTCAGGGGCCGTCCGGCGACACTATGGAGCAGTCGGTCCCGCTCCGCTTCAAGGCGTTACACACTTTGGTGCTTTCCTCGCGGCTGGCGAAAGGCCCGATCTTGAGGCTGTAGAACGTGCCGAAGCTGCCGATGTCGACCTTCTCGATCTGGGGCGCGGTGCTGGCAAGCTGGCTGTTGGACCGCGACACCTGTTTCCACAGGGCCTGGGCTTCCGCCTGAGACCCGCTGTTGGCGAGTTGCACTTGATACCCCCTGCCCGCGCTCGCGGTTTGGGTCGCCGCCGGCGCTGGTGACTCATCGGAGGAACTCGAGAACCAGCGGCCAAGCACGCTCGAGCCGCCCGATCCTTCCGACACGACCTTGGTCGTCTCGGTATTGGCCGCCCAACTCGCAGTCGAGGGTGGCGGTGGCGGCGCGGCCTTCGGCGCCGTCGTGGTTCTTGGGGCTGAGGCAGGCGGAGGGCTGGTGACTGAGGGCGCCGCCGCCGGCGCCGGGGCGCTGTCACCAGTGAGCGAGCCGAACCAGCGGCTCACGCGGTTGCCTTCGGAGGAGGACGAGCCGGACGACTCGTCGGCGACCTGGGCGCTCCATCCGCTGGTCGGCGCCGGCGCGGCTGCCGTCTTCGGGGCTGGCGGCTGCGGCTCAGGTGCAGGGGCTGCGGGCGGCGGTGAACTGCTCGAACTGCTCGAACTGCCGAAGCTCGGCACGATCCGGTCCCAAATGCTTTCACCCGAGGAAGAGTCGTCGCTCGCCGCGCTCGCGACCGTCTCCGCGTTGGCGCTCGCTACGGCCACCCCGCCGTCTTCGGCGATCAGCTTGTCCACTTCGTTCGAGCTCGAAATCTTGCGGGCTTGGGCCAGCTCGGCATCGCCTTGGCTCGAAAGGCCGGCCGCCTTATAGGCGAGCCCCTTATTGACCAACGCGCGCACCTTGTCGGAGGCCGGCAGGCCGAGCCAGATGGCGGCGCCGAGGTCTGAAACGGCGCGGGCGGGCTGGCCGAGCTTGCGATAGGCGATGCCGCGCAGATAGAGCGCCTTGGCCGCCTGTCCGGTTGATGCATTCTCGTTGTTGACGGTGGCGGAGAGCTGGCGCACCGCGGCCTCGTACTTACCGGCGGCGAGAGACTCGCCTCCGCTTTTGAGCCCGGCGTCCTGGGCATGCGCCGGCGCCAAAGCGCCGAGAAGCGCCATCGCGGCGCCGATGAGGCGGCCGCGGGGAAGGAGGCGCCCGTCGAAAGCAAGACGGCGCGGCCGGAACCACTTCCGATGATCCGCCATGTGCTTGCTCAAGCAAAGAAATCGGGCAAATCCGAGGCTTTAGACTATTCCACCGTGACCGATTTGGCGAGATTTCGCGGCTGGTCTACATCGGTGCCCATGAATACGGCCGTGTGGTAGGCGATCAGCTGGACGGGGAGCGCATAGACCAGCGGCGTGACGAAGGGGTGGACGGTCGGCACGGGCAGCAGGGTCTGCACCGCGCACCCGGTCTGGGCCGGGTCGGCGTCGCTCACCAGGATGATCTTCCCCTCGCGGGCCGCGACCTCCTGCATGTTGGACACGGTCTTGTCGAACAGATCATCGCGCGGGGCGATGACGATCACCGGTACGGTTTCGTCGATGAGCGCGATCGGCCCGTGCTTCAGCTCGCCGGCCGCATACCCTTCGGCGTGGATGTACGAAATCTCTTTCAGCTTGAGCGCGCCTTCCAACGCGATCGGGTAGCTTGAGCCGCGGCCTAGATAGAGCACATCCCGCGCCTTCGACAGGCTGTGCGCCAAGGTCTCGTAGGGTTGCTCATTGTGCAGAATGGTCGCCATGTGGCGCGGCACCTCCACCAGCGCCTTGACCAGCTCCGCCTCGCGTTCGGGAGTAATGACTCCACGCGCTTTGCCGGCGGCGATGGCAAGACAGGCAAGCACCGTGAGCTGGCACGTGAACGCCTTGGTGGAGGCAACGCCGATCTCGGGTCCGCCGAGAGTCGGCAGCACGGCGTGTGACTCGCGAGCGATGGAGGATTCCTGCACGTTGACGATGGACAGCACGTGCTGACGTTGATCGTGGCAGTAGCGCAGCGAGGCGAGCGTGTCGGCGGTCTCACCCGACTGCGACACGAACAGCGCAACGCCGCCGGGCTCCATCGCCACCTCGCGGTAGCGGAACTCCGAGGCGATATCGATGTCGACGGGAAGTCTGGCCCATCGCTCGAACCAGTACTTGGCGACGGCGCAGGCGTAGAATGCCGTGCCGCAAGCCGACAGCGACAAGCGGTTCACGCGCGCGAAGTCGAAAGGCAGCGCCGGCACGTTGACCTGATAGGTCGCGAGATCGACATAGCTCGCAAGCGTGTGACCGACCACTTCCGGCTGCTCATGGATCTCCTTCGCCATGAAGTGGCGATAGTTGCCCTTGTCGACGATGAGACCCGCCGCGAGTGACTTCGCCACGGTCCGCTCCACCGCCGCGCCTGCCCGGTCGCGGATCGCGACACCCTCGCGGGTGATGACCGCCCAGTCGCCGTCCTCGAGATACGCGATGCGGTCGGTGAACGGCGCCAAGGCGATCGCGTCGGAGCCGACATACATCTCGCCGTCGCCATAGCCGATGGCGAGCGGACTGCCCTGACGCGCAGCAATCATCAGGTTGTCGTAGCCGGCGAAGATAATGGCGAGCGCAAACGCCCCTTGGAGGTGGCTCAGCGTTTGATAGACCGCGGCGACGGGGTCCTTCCCCGTTCTCAGCTCGCGCGTGATGAGATGGGCGATTACCTCCGTGTCGGTGTCGCTGGTGAACGGAGCGCCTTCGGCCATCAGCTCGGCTTTGAGCTCGCGGAAATTCTCGATGATGCCGTTGTGGACGATGGCCACGTCGTCGGTCATGTGCGGGTGGGCGTTCGCCTCGCTCGGCCGTCCGTGTGTCGCCCACCGCGTGTGACCGATGCCGGTGTTGCCGTAAAGCGGCTCGCGCTTCAGGAGATCTTCGAGATTGCGCAGTTTGCCTTCGGCGCGTCGGCGCGCGAGTCGGCCGTTCTCAACCGTCGACACGCCGGCGGAGTCGTAGCCGCGATATTCGAGGCGCTTCAGCGCATCGACCAATTGTTCTGCAACCGGCCCCTTACCGAGGATGCCGACGATCCCGCACATCGCCCCCTACTCCCTCGATCCCTGGTTCATGCCTAAACGGGCCAGCGTAGTGTCGCAATTCACGAGCTATGTCCCTTTGTTGCGTTTGCTGAAACTTCGATGAGCGGCGCGGCGTCTATTTTGACTTGTCGCGTTGCCGCCGCGCTCGCACCTTGGCGGCCCAGCCGGTTCTTTCATCTTGCGGCGCGCGGGTCACCGCCAGCGCGTCAGCCGGCACATCCTTGGTGATCACGCTGCCGGAGCCAATATAGGCGCCATCGCCAATCTTGACCGGCGCCACCAGCGAGCTGTTCGAGCCGATGAATGCGCCGGCGCCGATCTCGGTGCGATGCTTGGCGAACCCATCGTAGTTGCAAGTGATGGTGCCGGCGCCGATGTTAGCGCGCTCGCCCACGCTTGCGTCGCCGATGTAAGTGAGGTGGTTAACCTTGGCGCCTTCGGCAATCTCGGAATTTTTGATCTCGACGAAGTTGCCGACATGAGCGTCCTTCGCCAATGCCGCACCAGGCCTCAACCGCGCGAACGGACCGACCGTGGCGCCCGGCCCGATCTTCGCGCTTTCGATGTGACAGAACGCGCGGAGCGTAACGCCATCATCAATCGTGACATTCGGCCCGATCACGACATTGGGCTCGATCAGCACATCCTTGCCGATCTCCGTATCGTAACTGAGGAACACCGTATCGGGTGCGACCAGCGTCGCGCCGTTCGCCATCGCCATACTGCGCAGGCGCCGCTGTATGACCGCTTCGGCGGTCGCAAGCTCGGCACGCGAGTTGACGCCGAGAACCTCTTCGGTATTGGACAGTACGACGCGAGCTTGCAGATCCTTCTTCCGCGCGAGCGCAACCGCGTCGGTCAAGTAATATTCGCCCTTGGCGTTGTCGTTGCCGATCTGCTCCAAGAGCCCAGCGAGCATTTTGGCCGAACGAAATGCCACGATGCCCGAGTTGCATAGCGTCAATGCGCGTTCGGCGGCGCTCGCATCCTTCTCCTCGCGGATGCCGGCCAGCCGTCCTTTGTCGTCGAACAGCAAGCGGCCATAACCGGTGGGATCTGGCGCGTCGAAACCGATCACGACGAGATCGGCGCCCGCGTCGAGCTCTCCGAGTACGGCCTTGAGCGTTTCGGGACGAAGGAGCGGCGTATCGCCATAAAGCACCAGCACGGGCCCCCGCGCGCTCTCGAAGGCAGATTTTGCCGCCTTGACCGCGTCGGCGGTGCCGAGTTGCTCGGGCTGGACGACCACATCGAACTTGGGAGCGATGGCGCGCGCCGCCTCCCCCACCTCGTCCATCCCAGGCCCGATGACGACGCAGCCACGCCCGATCCCGGCGCGCGCGACGGAGTGCAGAACGTGGGCCAGCATGGGCGCACCTGCCAGGCGGTGCAGGACCTTGGGCAGCGCCGATTTCATGCGCGTGCCCTTGCCGGCGGCGAGAATGATGGCGAGAGCCGATGATTGCGTCATGCCGTTCTGTTCGATTCCGCGGTCAAAACTTCCCTCAGAGCCGGATTGTCTAGTCCAAAGCCACTAAGAGGGCCATAACGCCCAACCCGGCGAATGGCCGCGCCCCGCCACTTACGGGGAATTTGACCGTAGGGATAGAGCGAGTAATCTTGACGAAGCAGCGGGGCAATTCCCAAGCATAAGCCTTATTCGCGTCGCTTTTGCGCTCGAATCTCGCAGTCCGGAGGCTCGAAATCCCATGGCACTAGGTGATCGCCGAAAGGGCGGGCGGAGTTGGGCACGCGGCGCGTTCGCCTTTCTATGGATCGTGCTGGGAGGTGCCTCCAGCCTGTATCTCTACATGCTGATCACCGATCCGGCGGCCCTTGGTGGTCAGTCCATCCAACTCAGCGCCATCACCGGGGATCTGTCGACGACCAGCGCGACGGGCCCCGCGAGCGGGGACCCGAGCGAAATCGGCGTCGAGGAACTGGCCCAGCTCAAGGTCGCCGTGGAGCAGATGTCGCAGAAGCTTAGCGAGATCAATAATCGACTGAAGCCGATCGAGAAGGTGGTCGGGCCCGTCGTAGCGTTACCGCCTGCCGCGTCGGTCACCACGTCGCCCCCGGCGGCGGCTGTGATGCCGGCCCCAGAGGCCGCGGCCGAAGCGCAGCCCGAGCCTGCTGCTGAAGAGCCGGTCGAGGAGGATGTGGTCGACGAAGATGTGGTTGAGGAGACCGAGGTGGTGGAAGCCGAGCCCGCACCGCCGCCGTCACCGCCAGTCACCGTCGCGCCGCCCATGCCTGAGCCCCAAGCCGAAGCAGCGCCTGCCGAACCGCCGTCCGTCGTGAGCGCGCCGATGGACGAGGAGCCCGCGCCTGAAGCCGATGCTACGCCAACCGAGACGGCCGAGGCTGCGCCGGACACCGCTTCGGAGGCACGCAGCTGCTCCGGAGGCGCAGGCCGCAGCCGAAGCCCCGGCTGAGCCGGGAGAGATCGCAAGCCTCGATCCCGTGGAACTGCCGCCCGCCGCCAATGACGGTTCGACCCGCTATGGCATCGAGATCGGCGTTGTCGCCAAACGCGATGAGCTGCGGCCGCTCTGGCGCGAGTACTTGACCAACCACGCGGCGCTCGTTGCCGGTCTTCAGCCGCGCCGCATCCTTGCGCCTGACAAGAAGTGGCGGCTGATCGCTGGCCCCTTTGCCAACGCGCAGGACGCCGAAGGCGCTTGCACTTTGTTCAAGAAGGCCGACCGGCCGTGCGCGGCGACGGTCTACGCGGGCGACGGCCTCTAGCGCTGTCCGCCGAGGAACAGCCGCCCCATCTCCGGATCGTCGAGCAGCGCGCGCCCCTCGCCCGCCTTCGCCAACTTGCCTGCTACCAGCACGTAGCCGATATCGGCGAAGTCGAGTCCTTTGCGCGCATTCTGCTCGACCAGGATCAGCGTCTTGCCGCGCGCATCGCGTAAGTCACGCAAGGTCTCGAACACCATGTCGATAGCGCGGGGCTCTAGCCCAATGGACGGCTCATCGACCAGAAGCACATCGGGCTCCATGATGAGGGCGCGGGAAATCTCCAGCAGGCGCCGCTCGCCGCCTGATAGGACGCGCGCCTTCTCGGAGCGGCGCGCCTGCAACGCCGGATAGCGGTCGAGCACCGCCTCGGCCACGGCGCGGGCTTGCGAGCGATGCTCAAGCAGATAACCGCCCATGAGGAGATTCTCCTCGACGGTCATGTCGGGAAACACGGAATCTCCTTGCAGCACGTAAGCGAGGCGAACGTTGCGCAGCTTCTCGCTCGCGGGCAGCGCCGCGACGTCGCGTCCAGCAACGGCAATCGTGCCTGCGAAGATTTTGGCAAAGCCATAGATGGCGTTGAGCACCGTCGACTTGCCCGCACCGTTCGGACCGACAAGGCAGAGCGCGCGGCCGCGCGGGAGCCGCAAAGCGAAGTCATGCACGATGCGCATGCGTCCATAGCCCGCATCGAGGCCATCGACGGCGACGAACGGCGCCTCGTCGGCCAAGCGCTCGAGCTCCTCGACCGGAACGCCGTCCATCATGCCGCTCCGAGATAAGCGTCGAGCACGCGGATCGTCTTGGATCGTGCTTGGCGCACCTTCGGCAAGCAACCGCCCGTGCGCCAGGCAGTAGATATGCTCGGCGAGGTCCATGATCACCGGCATGTTGTGCTCGATGACGAGGAGCGTCAGACCGTACTCCGCGCGCGCCGCCTTTAGGCGGTCGACCATGCCATCGATCAGCGCCGGGTTGATGCCGGCGGTCGGCTCGTCGAGCAGCAGCATTTCGGGCTCATTAGCGAGAGCCATGGCGAGCCTCGAGCAGCTTTTTGTTGCCCGAACGACAAGTCTCCGGCCTTCTCACCGCGCTTCTCCCACAGCCCGACGAAGTCGAGTAGCTCTCGGCCCGGGCCTTCGGCCTCTGCGTCCGAGCGCACAAATAGCCGCATCAGCCCTGCGCGCCTTGTATGAAGCCGACACCCGCATGTTGTCGATGGCGCTCAGCCCGCCGTAGACGCGGGGCTGCTGATAGTCGGATCAGCCGGCGCGGGCGATGTCGCCGGTCAAGAGCCGCGAGATCTCGTTGTCCTTGAAGCGGATCGAACCGGATCGATCGCATGCGTGCCGGTGATGGCATTAAAGAGTGTCGTCTTACCTGACCCGTTGGGACCGATCAGGCCGACGATGGCGCCCTCGGGCACGGCGATCGAGATGCCGTCATTGGCGACCACTCCGCCAAAGGCCTTGGTCACGCCGTTGAGGGCGAGCATCGCCGTCATGCGCCCTCCTCTCCCGCGCCGCTGGCTTCCGCGCTCACGCATGAAGCCGACAGGCCTGCGGGGAAGAACACGGCGACCAGCACGATCAGGAGTCCAAGCGCCACCCGCTGCCAGCCCGAGGAGATACGTCCAGAACAGCTCCTTGGTGACCTGAACACGATGGCGCCGATGATGGGCCCAAGGAGCGTGCCCCTGCCGCCAAGCAGCGCCATCACGATCATCCATACGCCGATGGTGGCGCCGGCGAAGGCGGTCTGAATGGGATCGATGAAGCGCACGAGATTGCAGATCGCACCAGCCGCGCCGGAAGCACGCCGCCGCCACCCAGGCGGTGACCTTGGCAGCGTGGGTGCGAACCCCCATGGCGTCCGCCTGATCCTCGTCGTCGCGGATGGCGTTAAGCGCGAGCCCGAAGCGCGTCGACAGCAACCAGGCGAAGGTCAGCGCACACAAAATGGCGAGCCCGAGCGCAAGGTAATAGAGCAGCCGTCCGAGGTCGGCGAACTCCACCGGCGGATTCGGGGTCAGCATGCCGGAGCCCGCACCGAGCCACGGAATGCCGGCGGCGACTTGCCCAGCGGCAATGCCGAGCCTGAGCGTGCAGATGGCGAAATAGTGCCCGCGCATGGTGAGCACGAGCGATCCCAACAGCCACGCCGCGAGCCCGCTCACCACCGCCGCGACGGGAATGCCCACCGCAAGTCCGGTGAGAAACTGCGGCAGCGTCGAACACGAAATCGGTGCTGCCGCCGCGCCTCATTATAGAGGCCGACGTCGTAATAGAGCCCGACCTGCACGACGGCGCAGGCATACATGCGAGACCGACGAACAGCACGTTGCCGAACGAGTTGTAGCCCATCTGTCCGCCGACAAGGTCCCAGGCGAGCGCGAACACGATGAACAAGAGAAGCTCGGTGAGCTGAAGCTGATAAGCCGGCAACACCAGCGGCGCCACGACCCCGACGGCGAGCGCGGCGGCAATCAACAAGAGACGTGACGGTGTGAGCGCCGGGTCATGGCGCTACGCAAGATGGCGGCGCTGGCGCCGCAAGCGCCAATTGCGGAACACGAGCACAGCCACCAGCAGTCCGAACACGAAGGCGATCTGGTATTGCGGCCCGAGGATGAAGCCGGCGAAGCTCTCCGCCACGCCGAGGCTGAGCGCGGCCCAAATCACACCGGCAAGATTGCCGAGCCCCGCCATCACGACGATCATGAACGAGCGGATGGTGTAAGCGAGGCCGCCATACGGGTGGATGGTGTAGGCGGCGGCCGCGAGCGCGCCAGCCGCGCCGCAGATCGCGGCGTTAAGCGCGTAAGTGAGGCAATAGACTTTGCGGGTTTCGATGCCGAGCACGCTCGCCGCATTCGGTTTCTGCGCCACGGCGCGGATTGCTTGGCCTTGCCGCGAACGCGCGAGGAACAGCGACAACACCGCCCCCAAAACGATGCAGGCGCCAAACACCAGCACCTTGGTTTTGTCGATGGCGACAAGGCCGTCGAACAGAAACCAACTGCCGAGCCCGCCGGCGGCGATGCGATCGGCACTGCCGAACACATGCGCCATGAGCTGTTGCAGGACAATGGCGATGCCGAACGTCGCCAGCACCGAGTTGAACATGTCGCGGCCAACAAGATGGACGATCACCGCGTAGAACAGGAGCCAGCCGATCGCATAGAGCGCCATTGCGGCAAGCGGCACGGCAAATAATGGCGATGGTCCCTGGTCGGCGCACCACACCGCGATGAACCCGCCAAGCATGACGAACTCGCCTTGGGCGACGTTGATGATGTTGGTCACGCCCCACACCAGCGCCATGCCGTAGGCGGCGAGCGCGAACAGCGCGCCGATCAGAATGCCGTCGATGGCGAGCTGCAAGCCGATCGCCGGCGCATCGTACAAGATCTGAAGATTGGCAATCATGCCCCGGCGCCCGTCGCCACAGTCCCCTCAAGCGGCCGCATGGTTACAAAGCCCGTGCACCGCCGTCGACTGCTAATCGCTGTTGCGGGGGATGATCGCTTCGGCAGTGGCCGCCTCTTTGGGGGCGACGACGACATATTTACCGTCGACGATCTGAGTCACGACCATTGGCTTGGCGATGTTCTTGCCGGTCTCGTCAAACTTGATCGGTCCGTAGAATGTCGGCAGGTCGGTTGCGGCGATGGCGTCGCGCACCTTTTCAGGATCGAGGCTCTGACCGCGGGTGAACGCGTCAGTGAACACGTAGACCGCCGCCGCGGCCTGCGCGGCCTGATATGGCGCCTCGTAGCCGTAGGTCTTCTCGAACAGCTTGGCGAAATCCTCCGCCGTGCCGAACAGCTCACCCTTGTGCTTGAGCGAACGATGCCATTGCTGCGCACACAGCACATGAGATGATTCCTTCGGCATCTTCTCGGCGAGCTGCGCGGCGTCGCAGTGGGTCAGCGCGATTACCGGCACATTGACTCGCAATGCTTGGATCTGTTTGACCGCCGTCAGCGCGCCTTTCTCGTGACCCGATACTACGAGCATGTCCGGCTTGAGCGCCTTCACCTTGGTCAAGGTCATCGACATGTCATTGAGCTCGGGCGGAAGTTGGTCGTCGATTACGCAGTTCATGCCGTTGCGCTCGGCGTCGGCCAAGACGCCGGCCCGCACGTCCTGAGCGAATGGGTCGTTCTCGGTGGCGAGCGCGAAGGTGAGATCCTGCGGTGCCTTGCCGAGCTTGTCCGCGTTCTCGGCGACAAGGTCGATCGCCGCTGTCATGTATTGGTCGGAGGTCGACAACACCGCGAAGGTATAGCGATAGCCCTTGGTGAACAGCTCGCGCGCCGCGCCGTTGGCTTCGACCATCGGCACCTTGTGCTGCTCGACGATCGGCAGGATCGCCTTGGTGAGACCCGAGCTGTAGGGACCGAGGATGAACTTCACGCCGTCTTGCTTGATGAGGCGCTCGACCAGTTCGGTGCCGCGGGCCGGTGTCGACTCGTCGTCGTAATAGCGGATCTCAATCTTGTAAGGCTTACCGTCGATTGCGACGCCGCCCTTCTCGTTGATCTGGCGGGCAGCAAGATCGTAGCCGTTCTTGGTATTGAGGCCGTTCTGCGCGTATTTCCCGGTTAGCGACACCGCCGCGCCGAGCGTGATCAGATCATCGGCGCAAAGAGCCCCACCGGCGCCGCCAAAAAGAAAGGCCGTGCCGACGCAAATCGCCAAGCATCGTCGAGGCGTCACCAGAAAGGTCCCCGCCGCTTTCCGAATCCCTCTACGGCAGCAAGAGTACGCCGTTCGCGGCGGTACCAGCAATCGAAGATGGCGCAGTCTTTGCCAGCGGAGGTTGTCGCCCCGCTTTCGGCAGCCGTGGCGTCAGAGATTTTCGGCGTTGAAGGTATCGCAGGCCTGAATGCTGCCCTTCTCGTAGCCCCGATGGAACCACCGCGCGCGCTGGGCGGAGGAGCCATGGGTAAAGGAATCGGGCACCACGTAGCCTTGGGTCTGCCGCTGAATGCGGTCGTCGCCGATGGCGCTCGCCGCGTTGAGTGCCTCGTCAATGTCGCCTGGCTCGATGATGCCCTTGTCGGCCTGGACTTGTCGGGCCCACACGCCGGCGAAGCAATCGGCTTGCAACTCCATGCGGACTTGCAGGGCGTTGCCCTCCCGCTCGCCGACGCTGCGACGCGCCGCCTCTACCTTCTCGGCGATGCCCAGCAAGTTCTGGACGTGGTGACCGACCTCATGGGCGATGACATAGGCTTGCGCGAAGTCGCTGGGCGCTTTGAAGCGATTCCGGAGCTCGCGATAGAAGTCGAGGTCGATATACACCTTCTCATCGCCGGGACAGTAGAACGGCCCCATGGCCGCCATCCCCATACCGCATGCCGAACGGGTCATGCCGTCGAACAGTACAAGCGTCGGCTCACGATAGTGAGCGCCGAGCGCCTGGAAGGTGTTCTCCCAAACATCCTCGGTGGTGCCGAGCACCACAGCGACGAAGCTCTTCAGATCGTCCTCGCTGGCCGACTTCGGCGCCTCGATGTCCTCGGTGCCGCCGGGGAGCGGAAAGTTCGTGGCGTCGGGGCGCTGCTGCGGCAGCCGAATGTCCGGGAAACCTGCGCCGCCACCCCCGGTAGGACCGGTCGGAACCAGCACGCGGGGATCGAGGCCGAAGAACAGCATCAGGCCGAGAATGATTAGCAGGCCGATGATCCCGATGCCGCCGCCCTTCCGCGCGCCCCCGCTTGTGGGGAAGCGGACGCCGCCGCTGCCCGGAAATGGAAAGCCGAAGCCGCGGCGCTCGCCGCGCCGGTCCTCTACGTTCTGGCTCTCTCTTTGACCTCGCCACCGCATTACAAAAATCCTTGTTCGCCGACTGGGCGTACCTGCTGAAACTTCGAGCATTGTGCATGGGGCGCGGCGGCGCACAAGGCTCCTCGCTGGTCCGCTTCAAGGGGCTCCGGAGCCCTGCCCACCCCGCATTTCCAAGGCGATTCTTCACTCGCCACGAGATGTGAGTGCAGCCCTGCAAATCCTTGTTGCTATTAAAGATAC
Organism: Hyphomicrobiales bacterium; assembly: GCA_041397675.1. GTDB lineage: Bacteria > Pseudomonadota > Alphaproteobacteria > Rhizobiales > Methyloligellaceae > Methyloceanibacter. The sequence goes on from JAWKWG010000016.1 coordinate 13,250, forward strand.
TGACAAGGAAATGTCACAGAACTGCCACAGGCCGAAGGCATGCTCGGCCATGCCCAGTTAGTTCGGTCTGGGCAAGGTAGTGCGTTCTGTGTAATGCGTACGAGCCTCGGCACTCCCCGCGCCGGGGCTCTTCTTTTGCATCAACGCCTACACTTTAGTCATGCACAAGCCGTCCCGGTTACGGGTTCGGCGTGTCAGGTGCGGGCTCCTCGGGAACAGGTTCCTCAGACTCATCGTCAGGCATGATTTCGTCGGGCGCCTCGCCGGGCGTCGCTTCCTCCGGCATCTCGTCCGGCGGCGTCACGTCGTCCGGCATTGCATCGTCCGGCATCGCGTCCTCAGGCATGGCATCCTCAGGCGTCGCATCATCCGGCATAGCATCCTCGGGCATCGCGTCGTCCGGTGCGGCTTCATCCATCGCCGGCGCCTCGGCCGGCTGCATAGGCACCTCTTCCTCCATCTTGGCGCCCATGTCGCCCTCACCCGCGTAGAGGAAGAACGCGGCGACCGCGAGCGCGAGCGCGATGCCGCCCAAGATAATGTACAGGTAGGCGCGGCTGCCTGAATCGTCGTGTGCCATGAAATTCCCTCCCTCTCGTGAAGGCCGCGACTCGAACACCTGAGGCAAAGGTACCGGCTAAACGAAGTGCGGTCTATTTCCCGTGCGTGGCTTGGATCACCCCGCGGCCGGCGCCCCACTACGCCGCAACAGGCGATCGAGCACCGGGCTCAACGCCATGGCGACGAGAAAGTTCACCAGCACCGAATACAACGCCGCGTAGCCCGGCAAGGTGACGCCGAAGATCTCGAGCGGATAGACCGAGGAGGCGAAGCCTTGGGTCGCGGCGAGATAGGTACCGGAAAGCGTGCCGGCGGCCCAGCCCAGCAGCAACGCCAGTGCATTGAACCCGCGGCTGAATAGCCCGAGCAGGACCGGCGGCAACAGCTGGATGATCCAGATACCGCCCAGGAGCTGCAGATTGATGGCGTATCTCTGCGGGATAGCCACGACGAACGCCACGGCGCCGATCTTGACGATGAGCGATACGATCTTTGCCATGCGCGCCTCTTCCGCGTCGGTGCAATGCGGCTTCCAGAATTCCTTGTAGAGATTTCGCGTATAGAGATTGGCGCAGGCGATGGACATGATCGCCGCCGGCACCAATGCGCCGATGGCGATGGCCGCGAAGGCCACGCCGACGAACCACGATGAGAACATGTCGAGGAACAACGCCGGCACGGCGAAGTTCGACCCGTATTGCGCGAAACCTGCGGCATGCGCCGGATTCTTATCGACACCCGCGGCAATCGCCATATAGCCGAGCAGCGCGATCAGCCCTAGCACGAACGAGTAGGCTGAGAGCGCGGCTGCGTTCCGCCGGATCACCTTGCCGCTCGACGCGCTCAAGATGCCCGTCATGGCGTGTGGATAGAGAAAAAGCGCAAGCGCCGAGCCGAACGCCAAGGTCCAATACGCGCTGTAGCTGCCGAGGCTCGCGCCAGTTGGCGACGGCAAGGTCAACTTCTCTTGCGGCACGCTGGCGAAAATCGCCCCATAGCCGCCAAGCTTTGCCGGGATGACCACGATGGCGGCGAAGATGGTGGCGAAGATCAGCATGTCTTTGACCACGGCGATAAGCGCCGGCGCGCGCAAGCCACTCGTGTATGTGAAGGCCGCAAGGATAATGAACGCGATGATGAGCGGCAGGTGCCCAACGAAGCCCGCTGTCGGAAAGCCGAGCGCGCCGATCACCACTTCCATGCCGACCAGCTGGAGCGCGATGTAAGGCATGGTGGCGAGGATGCCAGTCAGCGCCACGGCGAGCGCAAGCAATCGGCTGCCAAAGCGGTCGCGCACGAAGTCTGCCGCGGTGACGTGCCCCCGCTCGTGCGCGACTTTCCAAAGCCGTGGAAAGACCAGATAGAGCACGGGATAGATCATGATCGTGTAGGGCACGGCGAAGAAACCCATGGCGCCGACGCCATAGACGAGCGCCGGGACGGCAATGAATGTGTAGGCGGTGTAGAGGTCGCCGCCGAGCAGGAACCAGGTTACGACTGTGCCGAAGCGGCGGCCGCCGAGCCCCCACTCATGCAACACGTTGAGATCGGCCTTGCGCCAGCGGGCCGCAACGAAACCAAGCCAGGTGACGAGCAGGAACAACGCGACGAACACGCCGGTGGCGACGGGATCCAACCTCACAGGATGTCTCCCGGCGTCCCCGACGAATCGAGCTCGGCCTTTTTGCGCTGAAGCGTGTGGGTGACCCGAACCTCGAGCCGGTAGACCAGAAACACGACGCCCGCGCCGACGAGAATCGCGGCGAGCTGATACCAGTAGAAGAACGGAATGCCGTTGAGCGCGGGCTCAAGACGGTTATAGGCCGGCACAAAGGCCACGAGCAGGAAGGGAATGATCAGCAGGAAGCGCGGCCAATAGCGCGCAATGCCCCCCTCAGTCTTCTTGCCTTTCATTGCCGATCCCTCACCCCCGTGTTCGGATCGGCGCGACCTTACTGAAAGCGGCGGCGGAGTGCGACGGCCTATTTCCGGCGTCTCAGATGGGGCATGTCGACGCGACTCGGCCTCCGCGACCTGTGTACAAGCCGGTCAAGTGCCCTTGTTTGTTGACCTCTCCGCCTCACCGGCCCATATGGTCGACCCGAGGAGCCCGTAGCTCAGCCGGTAGAGCATCTGACTTTTAATCAGAGGGTCGACGGTTCGAATCCGTCCGGGCTCACCATTGAAAATCAATGGGTTGACCCTCAAAACATCAACCATAACTGTAGGGCGATGGCGCTCGCGCAGCGAGGAAAGGCCTAGGAGATACAACTCCTAGGAGGCCGATTCAGACCGGGACGTGTATGTTTTTGGGTCGAAGCGTGTCCCAAACGTCACAGCTTTTCCCGCCAAAGCTGGCTATAGTCGGCTACAGAATCGACAGAAAGAACGGGGGACTAGCCATGCGTCTGTTTATTGCTTGCGCCATTATCATTTCGACCTGCATCGGTCTCGGCGGCTGCTTCGGTCATCACGAGAAGGCCGTTATCACGGAGCCGTTGAAGCTCGGCTAAATGACGACGAGATAGCCCTTAAAACCTATCTCTCCGGCAATGCCACCCCGGTCGGGTTTACCCGGCCGGGGTTTTTCGTGCTGCGTGTGAAGAGAGCGCGAGCGCCGCGCCGGCCCGGCGAACGTCTAAGCGCTTTCGCGCTGGGTTCTGCGGCGGATGCGCTCGTAGACGTTGCGCTTGAGGAAGTAGTAGGCCGGCCGGCCCATGATGGCCACGGCGACGAACTTGGACAAGAACGGTGTCGCTCCGAGGAGGCCTGATAGCCCGGCTTTGACGCTGGGATCGAGATCGGCCGCCATCACCACGGGGATGATCGGCCAGGCGATATAAGCGCCTACCAAGATGGTCGTGCCAAGCGCGAAGCGCCAACCGATTTGCTCGGCGGTGAACTCTGGTTCGGCAGCGTCTATGGCGACCTCCTTGACCGTCGTCAGTCCGGGCATCCCCAACAGAGTTGTGTAAGATTTAGGTGTCACAGAGGCGAACCGGAAGGTGCCCCGCCCCCGGTCTCTCTGGATGTTAGCCTTGGCTGTTCAAGGGCGAAACACCTTTTCGCAGGTGCGGTAGCCGCCAATTACGGCAATTTCAGTACGTTTCGCGCGGATTTTACCGGGCGTGACCGGGGCTAATGTCCCGGCCTCATCCCTCCCCGGTCTCCGTGGCCACCAGCCAGTTTGGGTCGAACCAGCGGTCGGCCTCCCCGTCATAGGGCAGCCTGGTGATGTCCCAGTGGCGGATAAAGGGTGCGTAGACGTCCCAGACCGGCGGACCGCCGCCGACATAGACCACCCGGTCAGGGAACCAAGCCAGCACCTCCTCGGGATGGTGGGTAGAGCGGATCTCGCAGATGGTGCGGTCCTCGTACGCGAATGGCGGGATCGAGGCGATGGTGACCGGCCCCGCGATGATCACGTGACCGCGTGTCACGTCGAAGAACCGGGCAACGTCGGCGACATACTCGCGGCCCTTGTTTCCTTCCCAAGGCAGTCGTCCATTCAGGCCGAGCTGTCCTCTCAGGCCTATGGCGCATATGGCGCGAATGTCTGCCACGCTGTCCTCCGTAAGTGTCGGCCTCTCCTTTTATCGGCGGATGGCCTCGCCGCAAAGTTTGGTGCACATAGGCGCTTCACCATGACCTCCCGCTCCACGCCCAGCGCCAGCGCCGATCCGCGCGAGACCTTCAAGGCAATCGGCCTGATGGCGCTCGCCACGCTCTGTTTCGCCGCGCTCGATACCACGGCCAAATATCTCGTCGGCACCAAGGGCGTGCCGGTGCCGCAAGTCACGTGGCTGCGCTTTGCCGGCCACGTGGTGTTCAGCGCGGTGGTGCTGTGGCCGTTCGCGCTCAGGCCGTCACTGCGTTCGGCCAAGCCGCTGATCCAAGTGATCCGCTCGTGCTTCATGATCCTGACGACCGGGCTCAATTTCATCGCGCTACGCTATCTTCAGCTCGATCAGACCATCACCATCTTCTTCCTTACGCCGCTGCTCGTCGCGGCGCTCGCCGGGCCGTTGCTCGGCGAATGGGTCGGCTGGCACCGCGTGCTCGCGATCGTCGCCGGTTTCGTCGGTGTACTTGTGGTGATGCATCCCGGCATGGGCACCGTGCATTGGGCCATGCTGCTCGTGCTCGGCGCGACCATAGGCTACGCGCTCTATAACATCGCCACACGCTACCTTGCCGCTTACGACCCGCCGTCGGTGACGCAGACCTATACGCCGCTCGTCGGCGTGCTGGTTATGACGCCGTTCGGGCTTGCCGTATGGCAATGGCCGCAAGAGTGGTGGCTGTGGATCCTGTTCGGCTCACTCGGCTTTTGGGGCGGACTTGGCCACTGGTTCTTGATCATTGCGCACAAACACGCGCCGGCACCGGTGCTCGCGCCATATATCTATCTTGGGTTGATCTGGATGTCGGTGGCGGGTTTCCTGGTGTTCGGCGACGTGCCGACGTGGTGGACGCTCGGCGGTGGCGCGATCGTCATTCTCGCCGGTCTCTACCTGCTCGGCCGCGAGCGCAAAACCTTGGGCAAGACGAAAGGTGGCCCCGCCTCCGACGTCGCCTCGCAATAGAGGATTACGCGTCGCCTTCGTCGCTTCCCGCGTAACGGCGGCGAACCTCGTCGGCGAAGGCCTCGAGGCGGTGCGCGACGATGGCCTCGCGGGCGCGGGCCATGAGCTCCTGGTAGAACTGCACGTTGGCGTAAGTCAGAAGCATGGCGCCAAGCGTCTCGCCCGACTTCACCAAATGATGCAGATAAGCGCGCTCATACTGCGCCGCGGGACATTGGCTCTCCGGATCGAGCGGGCTCGGGTCATCGGCATAGCGGGCGTTGCGCAAGTTCAGCTTACCGCTCCAGGTGAAGGCCTGGCAGTGCCGCCCCGAGCGGGTCGGCATGACGCAATCGAACATGTCGATACCGCGGGCGATCGCGCCCAGCATGTCGCCCGGCGTACCGACGCCCATGAGATAGCGCGGCCGGTTTTGCGGCAGGATCGCGGTGGTGATCGCTACCATGTCGAACATCGCGTCTTGCCCCTCACCCACCGCAAGCCCGCCGATCGCATAGCCGGGGAAGTCGATCTCCATGAGCACGCGGGCGCTCTCCTCGCGCAAATCGGGATAAACGCCGCCCTGCACGATCCCGAACAGCGCCTGTCCGGGCGCGCTCATTTTCGCGAACGCCGTCTTCGACCGCTCGGCCCACCGCATCGACAGATCGAGCGAACTTTTGGCGTCGTCGCGGCTCGCCGGAAACGGCGTGCATTCGTCGAGCACCATCTGGATGTCCGAGCCGAGTAGGCATTGCACCTCGATGGCGCGCTCCGGGGTGAGCTCGATGGTGGCGCCGTCGAGATGGGACTGGAAGGTGACGCCGTCCTCGGCGATCCGGCGAAGCTTGGCCAGCGACATCACCTGAAAACCGCCCGAGTCGGTCAGGATCGGCCGCTCCCAATGCATGAATGTGTGCAGGCCCCCAAGTTGAGCGATGCGCTCGGCACCGGGGCGCAGCATCAAATGATAGGTATTGCCAAGAATGATGTCGGCGCCGGTGGCGGCAACGTCCTCGGGGAACATCGCCTTCACGGTGGCGCCGGTGCCCACCGGCATGAAGGCCGGCGTGCGGATCAGGCCGCGCGGCGTCATGATGACGCCGGTTCGCGCCGCCCCATCGTGGGCCTTGATGGTGAAGTCAAACGGCTCAGTCACGTTCCCGCTCCGGGCTAAGTAGGCAAGCGTCGCCATAGGAATAGAAGCGGTAGCGCGCGGCGACCGCGTGGGCGTAGGCACGCTTCATCGTTTCCAAGCCTGAGAATGCGGTGACCAGCATGAACAAGGTAGAGCGCGGCAGGTGGAAATTGGTCAACAGGCGATCGACCACGCGGAAACGGTAGCCCGGCGTGATGAAGAGATTGGTCGCGCCGAAGAACGGCCCAAGCTGACCCACCTCGTTGGCTGCGCTCTCCAGGAGCCGCAAGCTGGTGGTGCCGACAGCGACGATCTTGCCGCCATTTGCCCTGACGGCATTCAAAGCCCCGGCGGTCTCCGCCGAGATCATGCCTGTCTCCTCATGCATGATGTGACCCGCCGTATCGGCACTCCGCACCGGCAGGAACGTGCCGGGACCGACATGCAAGGTGACGAAATAGCGGGAGACGCCGCGATCCTCGAGCGCGTCCATCAGGCGGTCGGTGAAATGCAGGCCCGCGGTCGGCGCGGCAACGGCGCCCTCCTCGCGGGCGAACATCGTCTGGTAGTCGGTCACGTCTTGCGCGTCCGCCGCGCGGCGCGAGGCAATATAGGGCGGCAGCGGCATGGCGCCGAGCTGGTGGATCGCCTCGTCCAGGCTTGTGCTCGTGAAGTCGAAGGCCAACGTCACCTCGCCTTCCGGACCCCGTGCCTCGACGGTCGCCGCCAACGTGCCAAGCAGACAGACGTCGCTCCCCTCGCCGAACACGATGCGATCGCCGGCCCTTAACCGCTTGGCGGGGCGCGCCAGCGCATGCCAGCGATTGGCGTCAATGCGATCCGTCAAGGTCACCGCGATGTTGGCCGCGGCGCCGTCGCGCTCGCGCGTGCCGCTCAGTTCGGCGGGAATGACCTTGGTGTCGTTCAACACGAGCGCGTCGCCGGGCGCCAATAGCTCCGGCAGGTCGGCGATCATCTTGTCGACAAGGGGCGAAGCCGCGCCAGGATCCACCGTCAGCAGGCGCGCAGCGTCGCGCGGCACCGCGGGCCTCAGCGCGATCAACTCCTCAGGCAGGTGATAATCGAAGAGATCGGTGCGCAACGCAAAACGCTTAGGTTAGAGCAACCGCACCATCAGTGCGCCGACCAGGACCAGCACTGCACCGCCGACCCGGCCCGTGGTCAAGCCACGCTCGATCAGATCGAACATGCCGAAGCGATCAAGCAGAAGCGCGGTGAACAGTTGACCGGCGATGCCGAGCGCCATGACGGCGGCGACGCCAATCCGCGGGGCCAACATCAGGGTGATGGTCACATACATTGCGCCCAACAGACCGCCGCCGATTAGCATGTAGAGCGGCATCGACTTGAGCGCACCGAGGTCGGTCGTCTGGCGCGCGAACAGCATCGTGATGAGAACAAGCGCTAATAAGCCGACGCAGAACGACATGGTGGCCGCGGCGATTGGATTGCCCAAACGGCTCGCCGCTTCCGCGTTGATGGGCGCTTGGAGCGCGATCATGCCGCCGCCGATCAGCGCAACGAGCGTCAGCAGAGTTGCTTGCAACGACATGGCCGTGTCTCCTTCGGAACTAGGCGCTTTGCGCGTCGGCGGCGATCTTGGCCGACACAATCTTGTCGGGGCTTGCCGGCGGCTCGCCGCGGTTGATCTGATCGACATTCTCCATGCCTTCGATCACGCGGCCCCACACCGTGTATTTGCGGTCGAGAAAGGTCGCGTCATCAAAGCAGATGAAGAATTGGCTGTCGGCGGAGTCAGGTGACTGCGCGCGGGCCATGGACACGGTGCCGCGTGTATGCGGCTCGGCGTTGAATTCGGCGGCAAGCTTCTGGCCGGAGCCGCCCGTGCCGGTGCCGGTCGGATCGCCGGTCTGGGCCATGAAGCCTTCGATCACCCGGTGGAAGGGCACGCCATCATAGAAGCCCTGCCGGGCCAGCTCCTTGATGCGGGCGACGTGGTTGGGGGCGAGGTCGGGCCGCAACTCGACGACGACGTCGCCCTTGCTCGTCTCGAGGATGAGCGTGTCTTCGGGGTTTGCCATTCGGGCCTCCTTGGCGTTTCGGGTTTTTGGCTATTGTTCGATGGTCGCCTTCTTGACGTAGTCGAGCTTGGGATAGTCCTTCATCAGATAGGCGTTGCCTTCCATCTGGATGCGGTTCTGGTCTGGGCCCTGCCCGCGCGGCGCGCCTTCGCCGTAGCCCTTGTAGAGCGCGTCGACCACATCCATGCCCTGGACCACCTGGCCGAAGGGCGAGAAGCCTTGGCCGTCGAGGCCCGCGTTGTCACCGAAATTGATGAACACCTGGGTCGTGCGCGTGTTGGGACCGGCGGTCGCGAAGCTCACCATGCCGCGCCCGTTCGACTGCTTGACCGCATCGTCCTTGATACGCGCTTCGCGCCACACAGAAGAGAGGTCTGGGTTGCCGCTGATGCCGAACTGCACCATGAAGCCGTCGATGACGCGGAAAAAGCGCGCATCGTTGTAAAAGCCGTTCTTCACAAGATTGTAGAAGCGGTCGGCGCCGTTCGGCGCCCAGTCGCGGTGCACCTCGATGACGAAGGTGCCTTTGCTCGTATCGAACTTGGCCTTGTAGACGCCAGGCGCTTTTTCGTTGAGCGACGACGGATTGCCGAGATTGGCCGCTGCTGCAGGCGCTTGCGCGCTCAGGGCGCCGAGGATCAGCGCGGCAGCAAAGAGGACGATGGCCCTGATAGTCATGGGGTCTCCTTAGGGGTTGGACAGGTTATGCCGTGAACTTCTTTTTGAGCGCCGCGGCGACGACGGGCGGCACGAAGGGGGAAACATCGCCGCCCATTGCGGCGATCTGACGGACGAGGCTCGCGGCGATGTGACGGGTGTTCGGCGACGACGCGAGAAACACCGTCTCGATCTCAGGCGCCAAGGTGGAGTTCATGCCGGCCATCTGCATCTCGTAGTCGAAATCGCCGGCATCGCGTAACCCGCGGATGATGACGGTCGCATAGGCTTTCTCTGCCGCATCGACCGTCAAACTGTCATAGGTCGCCACGTCAAGGCCGAGGCCCACCTCTTTCGCCACGGGCTTCAGGACATCCTCGGCGAGCTTGACGCGCTCCGCCGCCGTGAACAGCGGATGTTTGTCGTGATGGGTGCCGACGGCGATGACCAGCCGGTCGACGAGATGAGCCGCCCGGCGCACGATATCCACGTGCCCAAATGTGACGGGATCGAAACTGCCGGGATAGAGGCCCACACGCACCAGTGTTCACTCCAAGCGCGCTTGGCCGTCATCCACGATGGATGGACCTTCTCCCGCACGCTTCTGGTGGGTTCTAGCCGCGCAGATGCATCATCGGCAAGGCCGCATCGCGGGTATGCGACATGGTAAAGGGCCCGGCGAGGCCAGGCCCTTCCTACCCCAATGGAATCTAGGTCACTTTATAGGTGCATAGGCGGTCTGCGCGCCGTGACCAAAAATATCGCTCAGGTTGAAGCGGTAGCCGACGCCGGCGGAGAAAATCCACGGATCGACGTCGGCACTTGCCCGGACACCGGTGCCATTCCAGCGGATGTCGGTATCGAGCCACGTCTTTTTCACGTCGGCGTTGAGGTACCAGCCGTTGCCGATGGAAACGTCCAAACCGGCCTGCAAGGTGAAGCCCAAGGCGTCGTCGATGCTGACGCTGCGCGCGCCAAGCCGGTTGGCGCCGGTGCCCTCGTTGAAGAAGGCGATGTACTGGAGACCTGCGCCGACATACGGCTTCCAGTTTCCCATACTGTTGAAGTGGTATTGCGCGGTGAGCGCGGGCGGGAAGATCCACGTGTCGGCGATCTCGCCCAAACCAGCGATCGCGCCTGTTCCATCGACGTCATGCTTGGCGAAGCAGCAGAACAGCTCGACCGCCAAGTTGTCGTTGAAGAAATAGGTCAGCGTGGTGGCCGGGATCACCTCGTCGCTGACGTCGGCGCCGGCGCCGGGAATGCGGGCTCCGCCCGCGTAGACGGTGGCGTCGGTATCCGGAACGACGCCGGTGACCAGCCCCCGGACCATGAAGTTGCCATGCGGGTCGCCCGCCGTGGCGGGGCCGGTTGCGGTTGCGACGGATGCCGCCAAGGCAAGCGCCGCCACGATCCCTGTACCAAGTCTCTTCATCTGACGTCCCCCAATGTCCGCAGACCGGCTCCCCCGCCGGCGGCGTGTGCTTCTTTATTCTTGTGACGTCGCCCCGCACGCCTCCAGCCTAGATCGACCGCCCGGACTGACCGAAATCAGGCGAACGCTTATCGGCGTCGCACTGTTGCCGCCGTGCCACGGTTTTTGTTGATCCAGGTCAAATCATTAGGGGGCGTGCACCTCGCGGTGGACACGGTGCAGCGCGGGGATGTGGGCCGATAGGATGATGTTGCGGTTGATCGATATCAAAGCGCAAACGTCTCCCCCGAACGACTGCTTAGGTCCGCGATGGCAACCTCATGCCATCAGGGGGCTTTCGCTCATGCAACCGGCTTCAACACAGGATCCGATTCTGCTGGCCAGCGCTCAATCCTTAGAGACGAATGCGTCCGCTGCGCCGGCGATCCCGGACGCGGTTGTAGAGCGTGCCGCGACGGTGCGCACGCGGCGGGGGCAGAGCCTCGCCCTCAGCTACGACGGCGGCGCGGCGGCGTTCGTGGTCCGCTCAGGTATCCTCGCCCTCCACGTCACCTTGCCCGAGGGCTTGCGGCAGGTCGTCGCCATCCTCTACCCCGGCGATGTGGTCCCCTCGGCGTTCGCGCCGCCGCACGCGTCGGCTTTCCTTACGGCGATGAGTGTCGGCGAAGTGCTCCGGCTTCGCAGCAAGACCTTTTCCGAGCTCGTTGCGACCGATTCGGACGTCGCCCGCTATTTCCAGGACGCGGCAGCTAGGCAGGCGGCACGTCAGGGGATCCACCTCGCCGCGGTCGGCCGCTTCGATTGTCAGCAACGGGTCGCCACCTATCTGACGGAGTTGGCGCTTCGTATTGGCGTACGCGCGCCCGGCGGCGGTCTCACGTTCGAGATGCCGTTGAGCCGCACGGACCTCGCCGATTATCTCGGCCTCAACGCCGATACCCTGTCGCGGACCATGTCTCGTTTGCGCGCGTCAGGCTTGATCAGCTTTCAAGATCGACAACACGCTGTGGTGCGCGACTTCGTGGCGCTCGCGGCGCTCACGCCGGCGGCGCAATCGCTCATGGCGCTATGCGGCGGCAAATTATCAGGGTGAGTTCCGACCGCTACTCGGGGTCTATTTCTTCATCGCCTTCCGCACCGTCCCCATTTTCGTCGGGGATGTGCTCGACCGAGACGACACGCTCGTCCTCGGCGGTGTTGAACACGATCACCCCTTGAGTCGAGCGGCCCATGATCGAGATGCCGTCGACGGGAACGCGGATGAGCTGGCCGCGGTCGGTGACCAGCATGATCTGATCGCTGTCGTCGGCGGGGAAAGACGCGACCAGCTTGCCGTTCCGCTGGTTGACGATCATGCCGATGATGCCTTTGCCGCCCCGGCCTGAGACCCGGTACTCGTAGGCGGACGACCGCTTGCCGTAGCCGTTCTCCGAGACCGTCAGCACAAACTCCTCGTGCGCGCTGAGCTCGGCATAGCGCTCAGGCGTCAACACGACCGTCTCCTGCCCTTCCGTCTCGGGCTCGATGTCGGGCTCGTAGTCGGCGCCGCCACGGCGGACCATGTTGGCCTGACGCACATAGGCCGCCCGCTCCGCGGCCTCGGCCTCGACATGGCCGAGGATCGTCATGGAGATCACCTCGTCACCTTTGCCGATCTTGAGGCCGCGCACGCCCGGCGACTCGCGGCCCTTGAACACGCGGACATCGGCGACGGGGAAGCGGATCGCCTGACCGTCGCGCGAGCTGAGCAGCACGTCTTGCTGCTCGCTGCACACCTCGACGCCGATGATGCGGTCGCCGGCATCGAGCTTCATGGCGATCTTGCCGTTCTGACGCACCTCGATGAAATCGGAGAGCTTGTTGCGGCGGACGCTGCCGTAATTCGTGGCGAACATCACGTCGAGCTTGCCCCAGGTTTTCTCGTCTTCGGGAAGCGGCAGGATGGTCGTGATGATTTCGTCCTTGCCGAGGGGGAGCAAATTGACCAGCGCCTTGCCGCGCGCTTGCGGCGCCGCTTGCGGCAGACGCCACACGGTCATCTTGTAGGCCATGCCGCGCGAGGAGAAGAACAGCACCGGCGTGTGAGTATTGGCGATGAAAATGCGGGTGACGAAGTCCTCGTCGCGAGTCGCCATGCCCGCGCGGCCCTTACCGCCGCGGCGCTGGGCGCGATAAGCGGATAGCGGCACGCGTTTGATGTAGCCCTTGTGGGACACGGTCACGACCATGTCCTCGCGCTGGATCAGGTCCTCATCCTCGACCTCGCCGACCATGTCGACGATTTCGGTCCGCCGCGGCGTGCCGAACTCGTTTTTGATGCCGGCAAGCTCGTCCTTGACGATGCCGACGATGCGCTCGCGCGAGCGCAAGATGTCGAGATAGTCGGCGATCTGCTGGCCGAGGCCTTTGAGCTCGTCGCCAATCTCGTCGCGGCCGAGCGCCGTGAGCCGCTGGAGGCGAAGATCGAGAATGGCCTTGGCCTGATCCTCCGACAGGCGGTACGTGCCCTTCGACGACACCTTGTGGCGCGGATCGGCGATCAGCTCGACCAGCGCCACGACGTCCTTGGCCGGCCAGTCGCGCGCCATCAACTGCTCGCGCGCGGTCGCCGGATCGGGCGCCTTCCTGATGAGCGCGATCACCTCGTCGATGTTGGCCACGGCAATGGCGAGGCCCACCAGGACGTGGGCCCGGTCGCGGGCCTTGCGCAGCAGGTACTTGGTGCGCCGCCCGACGACCTCCTCGCGGAAGTCGGTGAAGGCGCGGATCATATCCTTGAGATTCAGAATCTCAGGCCTGCCGCCGTTGAGCGCCACCATGTTGCAGCCAAACGAGCTCTGGAGCGGCGAGAAGCGGTAGAGCTGGTTCAGCACCACGTCGGCCATCGCGTCACGCTTGAGCTCGATGACGACGCGCATGCCCTGGCGGTCAGACTCGTCGCGGATATCGGCGATGCCTTCGATCTTCTTCTCGCGCACCAGATCAGCGATCTTCTCGACCATCGCCGCCTTGTTCACCTGATACGGGATCTCGGTGATGACAAGCGCCTCGCGTTCTTTCCGGACCGTCTCGTGCTGCACACGCCCGCGCATGAGCACGGAGCCGCGGCCTTTGTGATAGGCGGAGCGGATCCCCTGGCGCCCGAGGATCAGGCCGCCAGTCGGGAAGTCGGGTCCCGGGACGATTTCGATCAGCTCGCTGATGTCGATCGCCGGGTTGTCGAGATATGCGACGCAAGCGTCGATCACCTCGCCGAGATTGTGGGGCGGGATGTTGGTCGCCATGCCGACGGCGATGCCGCCGGCGCCATTGACGAGAAGATTGGGAAACTTCGCCGGTAGGACGACCGGCTCTCGCTCGCGTCCATCATAGTTCGGCTGGAAGTCGACGGTCTCGTTCTCGAGATCGTCGAGCAGCGCCATGGCGGGTTTCGCCAGCCGGACCTCGGTGTAACGTTCGGCCGCGGGCGGGTCGCCGTCGACGGAGCCGAAGTTCCCCTGCCCGTCGATGAGCGGCAGACGCATGGAGAAATCTTGCGCCAGGCGCACCAGCGCGTCGTAGATCGCCTGGTTGCCGTGGGGGTGGTACTTACCCATGGTATCGCCGGTGACGCGCGCCGATTTGTTGTACGGCCGGTCCGGCGTGTAATTGTTCTCGCGCATCGAGAAGAGGATGCGCCGGTGCACGGGCTTGAGGCCGTCGCGCACGTCGGGCAGTGCGCGCGACACGATCACACTCATCGCGTAATCGAGATAAGACCGCTTCATCTCGTCGATGAGCGAGATGGGTCTTATGTCAGAGGGCGACGGCCCCTCGACGCCAGTGTCTTCTTCATCAGACAAGTAAGGAGAAACCTTCTACGAAAGGACTCAGGCTCCAGAGACACACCGCCTGCTTCGAGAGGGAAAAACACCTCCCGCAATGAGTCCGGAATCGCTCGTGGAGTCGCTTTTTCTATAGCTGATTTGGGATGTGTTTCGCAACCAATCTCGCGCCGTAAATCCCCATAGTTTTATCTATATAATTCAGATATTTAGTGACGTTTTTCGGGCGCGAAAAACGGGCGTTTTGACGCCCCTTTAAAAGCGCTTCTCCAGCGTTCTTTTGGAACGAACGAGTCGCCCGCTGCGTTGTTTGCATCACGACGGACTAAAGCGCTCCGTTGCAGTTTAAGGCGCAAAAAAGGCGCCGATACAAAACCCCCAAGACGGAAGGAGCTAAGTCATGAAGAAACTTCTTACCGGCACGGCCATCGGTCTGCTGATGGGCCTTACGCCGGCCCTGGCCGAGACCGACATGCCGGCCGACCAGAGCCAGAACCCTCCGGCGATGCAGGACCAGGCGGTTCCGCAGCTGCCGGAGTCGACCCCGGAAATGGCGCCGTCGGATCCGTCCGGCACGTCCGATCCGGCTGCGCCGATCCCGGGCCAGTCGTCGGAGATGTCGCCACAGACGTCGCCGTCGCATGGCGATCCGATGCCGTCGGTGTCAGAGGCGCCGAAGGATATCCTGCCCAACGAGGACGCCAAGTCGGACTCCGCGTCTCTTGACCAGCCGCGCTTCCTCACTCAGCAGGAGAGTGACGAGCTGCTCGCCAGCAATCTGATCGGCCAGCCCGTCTACAATGCCAAGAATGAGGCGATTGGCGACATCAACGATCTCGTCACCGACAAGGACGGCAAGATCTCGGCAGTCCTGATCGGCGCCGGCGGCTTCCTCGGCCTCGGCGAAAAGGACGTGGCCGTCAGCTACGACGACCTCAAGTTCGTGCGTGACGAGGACAACAACGTGAAGATCATCTCCGACATGACCAGCGAGACGCTGGCGTCGGCGCCCGACTACGAGCGGCTCAGCGAGCAGGCGGTCACCGTTGGCGAGATGAGCAATCCGGACGCGTCGTCCAGTGACGAGGCCCCCGTGACCCAAGAGTAGCGTCTGACCATGCGTAGCGTTCGGGCCTGGCCCGCTCCGGCGGGTCGGGCCCTTCGCATGTGGTCATGAGGCAGGAGAGAATGTTTGCCGTGGTGCTAGAACGGGATCTCGTCGTCGAGTTCCTTGTTGAACGAGGCGTTGTTGCCGCCGCCGGCGAGCGGCCGCGAGCGGCCGAAGTCGCCGCCACTGGACGCGCCCTCGCCCATGCCGTCGCGCTGCCTGCCATCGAGCATGGTGAGCGACGAGTTGAAGCCCTGGAGTACGACCTCGGTGGTGTAGCGCTCCTGGCCGGACTGGTCTTCCCACTTGCGGGTCTGCAGCGCGCCCTCGAGATAAACCTTGGACCCCTTCTTCAAGTACTGCTCGGCGATGCGGGCGAGCCCTTCGTTGAAGATGACCACCCGATGCCACTCGGTTTTCTCCCGGCGCTCCCCGGTCGCCTTGTCGCGCCAGCTGTCCGACGTGGCGACACGCAGATTGACAATGGGGCGGCCGTCCTGGGTGTGGCGGATTTCGGGATCGGCGCCGAGATTGCCGATGAGAATGACTTTGTTGACCGATCCGGCCATGGTTCGACCTCCCCGCAAAGACGCGGCGCTGATGCCAAAGAAACACTCTAGCGCCCGGACGGCGGTCCCTTCCAGGCGGCATGGCTCCTGTCCACAGGCGAAGGAGTCCAGACCCTTTGTACACGTTTTGTTCTCGTTCGTCCAGACTCGCCCTCTTGTGGTTTCAGAGCGTCGGTCCTATGGCTAGAAGAGGAATTCAAAAGCATATGTATCAGCGTCCTGCGTCCAAGGGGGTTGCCCGCTTCGGACCGGAACCAGGGAGCCATGCAGCGGTCCGTTCAGCAGCGGCATAGCCCGGCGCGGCGCGTCGGCAAGCGGCGCGATCCTCGTTCGAAGCGTCTCGGCTTCACCTCCATGCAATGGCCGTTCATCGCCGTGCTGGTGGGGAACTGGCTGTTCGCGGCCGCCTTCTTTGCCCTGGCCAAGACGTTCTGGCATTGGACGCCTGACGCCTGGGGCATCGCTGATCGTCTCGCGCTCGTGATCAAGGACGCCGTGGTGGCTATCCTGCCCGGCATTATCGGCATTTGCATCGTCGCCGCGCAGCGCCTCGACCCGTCGATGTTCGTCGGCCGGGTGCCGAAGCCCAACTCGCCGGTCGACATCAACAACAAATTCATCCTGAACACGTTCGAGCAGTTCACCGCCTACTTCATCGCCAATGCTGGTCTTGCGATGTATTGCCCGCTCGAGGAGGCGCGCACCCTGCCGATCCTAACGGCGCTGTTTGTGTTGGGGCGCATCCTGTTCTGGATCGGCTATCACAAGAACCCCTATTTGCGCGCCTTCGGCTTCGGCATCACCTTCTATCCGACGGTCGCCGCCTTCGCTTGGCTCGTGCTGATGATGGTGTTCGGCATCCGCGTGCCACTTTAGCCGCGCCTCAGCGCCAGCGCTGCCACTCCAAAATCGAATCCATCGGCCACACGAACATCAACACGTTGAGCGTGAGGTTGTCGCGGATCATGACGCCTACGAACAGCTCGAGCGCGATGGCTATCAGGATCGTGAGCCACACCGGCAGCCAGGCAGCAAGCAAGAAGCCCAAAATCATGAACAGGATGTCGCTCACCGAGTTGATGACGCTGTCGCCATAGTAATCGAGCGAGATGGTCATCTCGCGATAGTGGTTGATGACGAAGTCGGTGTTCTCGATAACCTCCCAACTCGCCTCGACGAGCACGGCGATGATCAGCTTGGCGCCGAACGAGAGCCGCGGCGCGACAAGCCACAGCGCCGCATAGAACAGAAAGCCATGAATGATGTGGGACGGCGTGTACCAGTCGATGATGTGCTGGGAGTTCTCTGCGCTCACCACATCGAAGTGCCACAACTTGACGTAGCCGCATTTGCAGATCAGCGGATGGCCCATCGCATATAGCGCGACAGCCGCGGCGGCGATGATGGCGACGATGATGGCGGCTTGGGCGCGGGTGACGGTCATGGGCCCGCGCATCTATCACGGCTATACCACGGTCCGCCAGCGCTTCCGGGAAGCGGCTTCAGAACCTCTTGACCCATGTTCCGGCGACGCCCCACGCCTCGACCGTGTTCCGGACGAACACGGTGGTCGTCGCCTTTAGCTTCACGAACGAGCCGTGCTCGGGAATATCGATGGCGAGGACCGGACCGACCTGAAGAACCTGGGCACGAAATCCGTCGGGCGGAATGGGAACGCCGAACCGCATATCATCCTCGGTCTGCCAGGCGTAGAAACCGGCGACGCCGACCTGGTAGCGACCGAAATGCTCGGAGACGGCGAACTCGAAGTCGAGCAGATCGCCGGTGTCATAGTCCGTCTCTTGGTTCTTGAGGTAGTTGTTCCAAAAGAACTTGCCGCTGAATTCCGTGCCCTCGCCGATAATGGGCCGCGTCGTGTAGGTCACCGCGATAGACGGGGCGAAGTCCCAGATATTGGTGCCGATGCTGATCGCCTGGTCGAGTGGCGTCGAGGAGTCGAATTGCCCGGCGGGGAACACGACGCCGAAGCCGACAAGGACGGCCAAGCCTTGGGGGATCGGCAGCGCGCCCGCGTGACGCGAGGGACGCGGCGTGCCGAAATAGCGGGCCCAGTCGATCTCGGCGTAGGGATCGCCGACGGCGAAGTTGCAGTCGTTGGGCTGACCGACGAACAGATGTCCGCACTGATTGCCGAACGGCACGATGGCGCCCATGCCGATCGAGCCGCCGAGGACCTTGACCTCGGGCACGTAGTACAGGAACGGCCCGGCCAGCTCCTTATGGAGATTGATGTCCCGTAGGGCCGGGATGGTATTGCCGTCGCCATCGAGGAAGTCGAACGCTTGGGCGCCGAGCACCACCGTTCCACCGTAAAGCCCGGGGACCGGCAGTAGCGCCTGACGGATGTCGGTTCCACCGATGGGTCCGGCCGCAGTCGGCCCTTCCACGGCGGCGGCCGGGCTGGCAAAGGACACGGCAATAGCAATCGCAGCGGCGCGCGTCCCCCACACTGCCTTGCTTCGCCCCCCAATCGGTTCTTTCTCTGGTAGAACACTACGTCCGGTTGCGCGGTTGGGCTGTGCCATTTCTGCCGCGCGCCCCGGAAAAATGACGTTTCCAGCCCCCTTCTTGTGGCGAAAGGCCCTGGGCCTTAAGCCTTGCGGAGCGGCGGAATCGCCCCAACATTGCCGATAACAATGACCTCCAAGACCATCTCCATCCGCGGCGCGCGGGAGCACAATCTCAAGAACGTCTCGCTCGAGCTGCCGCGCGAGCAGCTCGTCGTCATCACCGGCCTGTCGGGCTCAGGGAAAAGCTCGCTCGCTTTCGACACGATCTATGCCGAGGGGCAGCGCCGCTACGTCGAGAGCCTCTGACCGCCTACGCGCGGCAGTTCCTCGACATGATGCAGAAACCCGACGTCGATCATATCGATGGGCTGTCGCCGGCCATCTCCATCGAGCAGAAGACCACGTCGAAGAACCCGCGCTCGACGGTCGGCACGGTCACCGAGATCTACGACTATATGCGGCTGCTGTTCGCGCGGGTCGGCGTGCCCTACTCGCCGGCGACCGGCCTTCCCATCGAGAGCCAGACCGTGAGCCAGATGGTCGACCGGGTGCTGGCGCTGCCTGAAGGCACGCGGCTCTACCTGCTCGCGCCGATCGCCCGCGGCCGCAAAGGCGAATACAAGAAGGAGCTCGCCGAGCTCCAGAAGAAGGGCTTCCAGCGGGTCAAGATCGACGGCAAGTTCTACGAGATCGCCGAGGCCCCTGCTCTCGACAAGAAGTTCAAGCACGACATCGACGTGGTGGTGGACCGGGTGGTGGTGCGGCCCGACATGAGCGCGCGGCTCGCGGACTCATTCGAGACGGCGCTCGGCCTGTCCGATGACGGCATCGCCATCGCCGAGTTCGCCGAGAAGCCCGCGAAGGGCGAGGCGGAGCGCATCATCTTCTCGGCGAAGTTCGCCTGCCCCGTATCGGGCTTCACCATCGAGGAGATCGAGCCGCGGCTGTTCTCGTTCAACAACCCGTACGGCGCCTGCCCGGCCTGCGACGGGCTCGGCACCGAGCTGTTCTTCGAGCCGGACTTGGTGGTGCCCGACGAAAATCTTTCGCTCGCGCGCGGCGCCATCGCGCCATGGGCGCGCACCAGCGCGACGTCTCCATACTACCAGCAGACGCTGGAAGCGATCGCGCGTCACTATCGCCAGCCCATGACCAAGCCATGGAAGGATCTGCCAGAGGACTTCCGCGAGGCGGTGCTGTACGGCTCGGGCGAGGAGGAGATCAGCTTCACCTATGACGACGGCGTGCGCCACTACACCACCACCAAGCCGTTCGAAGGGGTGATCACCAATATCGAGCGGCGCTGGCGCGAGACGGAATCGCAATGGGTGACCGAGGAGCTGGAGCGCTACCAGTCGGACCAGCCCTGCGAGGAATGCGGCGGCTACCGCCTCAAGCCCCAGGCGCTTGCGGTGAAGATCGCCGGTCTCCATATCGGCGAGGTCACCGACATGTCGATCAAGGAGGCGGGCGCCTGGTTCGAGGCCCTGCCGGCCAAGCTCACCAAAAAACAGAACGAGATCGCCGAGCGCATCCTCAAAGAGATCCGCGAAAGGCTCGCCTTTCTGAATGATGTCGGCCTCGACTATCTGACGCTGGCGCGCTCGTCCGGCACGCTGTCGGGCGGCGAGAGCCAGCGCATCAGGCTCGCCTCGCAGATCGGCTCAGGCCTCACCGGCGTGCTCTACGTGCTCGATGAACCTTCAATTGGACTGCATCAGCGCGACAACGCGCGGCTGCTCGAAACGCTGAAAGCCTTACGCGACCTCGGCAACTCGGTGATCGTGGTGGAGCACGACGAAGAGGCGATCCGCGAGGCGGACCACGTGGTCGACATGGGTCCCGGCGCGGGCGTCCATGGCGGCGAGGTGGTGGCCGAAGGCACGCCCAAGCAAGTGATGGCCGCGCCCGCAAGCCTCACCGGCCAGTACCTCACCGGCTTCAAGCAGATCCCCCTGCCCGACCAGCGCCGAAAAGCCAGCAAAGGCCGGCGCATCAAGGTGCTCGGCGCCAGCGAGAACAACCTGAAAGACATCGACGTCCAGATTCCGGTCGGCCTGTTCACCTGCGTCACCGGCGTGTCGGGCGGCGGCAAGTCGACCTTCCTGATCGAGACGCTCTACCGCGCGGTCGCGCGCAAGCTGAACAATGCACGCGAGCTGCCCGGCGCGTACAAATCCATCGAGGGGCTTGAGCATCTCGACAAGGTGATCGACATCGACCAGAGCCCGATCGGCCGCACGCCGCGCTCCAACCCCGCGACCTATACCGGCGCCTTCACGCCGATCCGCGAATGGTTCGCCGAGCTGCCCGAGGCCAAGACGCGCGGCTACAAGCCCGGGCGCTTCTCGTTCAACGTCAAGGGCGGGCGCTGCGAGGCGTGCCAGGGCGACGGCGTCATCAAGATCGAGATGCACTTCCTGCCCGACATCTACGTCACCTGCGACGTGTGCAAGGGCAAGCGCTATGACCGCGAGACGCTGGAGATCAAGTTCAAGGGCAAGTCGATCGCCGACGTGCTCGACATGACCGTCGAGGAAGCGGCGGAGCTGTTCAAGGCGGTGCCGGCCGTGCGCGACAAGCTGCTGACGCTGGCGCGGGTCGGCCTCGGCTACATCCATGTGGGCCAGCAGGCGACGACGCTGTCGGGCGGCGAGGCGCAGCGCATCAAGCTGTCGAAGGAGCTGTCGAAGCGCGCCACGGGCCGCACGCTCTACATCTTGGACGAGCCGACCACCGGGCTCCACTTCCACGACGTGGCGAAGCTGCTCGAGGTGCTGCACGAGCTGGTCGACCAGGGCAACACGGTGGTGGTGATCGAGCACAATCTCGAGGTGATCAAGACGGCGGACTTCATCATCGATCTCGGCCCCGAAGGCGGCGACGAAGGCGGACAAGTCGTCGCCACCGGCACGCCCGAGGAGGTCGCCGCCAACAAAGCGAGCTATACCGGCCACTATCTCAAGCAGCTGCTCGACCGCCGCGGCGGCTCACGCGGCAAGGCCCACTGTGGCGCCCGGCGCAGACCGAAGCCGCGGAGTAAGCGGAAGCGCGGCGGCTCACACGCTTTCGATGATCCACCTGATGCGCTTGGTGCCGGTGTTGCCCTTGACGGTCACGGCCCACCAGTAGTCGCCGTCGGGCTCGTAGCCGGACTCATCGAACAGCGGCAACACGCTCTCGATCGCGGCGACCGCCTCCTTGCGCGTGGGGTAAGGCCGCGACATGACCCGGCGCTCGACCACCTGGCCGTCGTCGTCCACGATCAGGTGCACGATCTGAAAGCCCGTCATCCCCAGCCCAAATCCTCTGCTCCTGCGCTTTCCGGAGCGCGCGAATGGCGGGCTGTATAGAGTCATCAGCCTCGCGAAACTTGGTACTCTGCGCCAAAGAGTTGTCGTTCCGGGCCGGGCCTTCGCCCGGCTTTTGAAGAGGATCGTTGCGGTGAGCAGATCTCGCACCGGCGCTACGGACCACGCTCCCGTCGCGATGGGCGTCATGACCCGGCTCGCTTACGCCCGCGCCAAAGAGGACGGCGCCGACGCCGCCGCGCTCGCGAAGAAGGCCGGCCTGACGCCGCATCAGATCGACGATCGCAACGCCAAGCTGGACGTCAAGAGCCAGGTCAAGTTCCTCGATCTCGTCGCCGAGGCGGTTCACGACGACCTGCTCGGCTTTCATCTGGCGCAAGACTACGATCTCCGCCTGATCGGCCTGCTCTACTACACGCAGTCCTCGTGCGAGACCATGGGCGAGGCGTTGCGGCGCTGCGCGCGCTACAGCTCGATCGTCAACGAGGGCTTCGAGCTACGCCTGCGCGAAGGCGGCCATGTCGAGATCGATTTCGAGTATGTCGGCATCGCGCGCCATTCCGACCGCCATCAGGTCGAGTTCGGCATGGTGACGCTCGCCCGCATCTGCCGCCAGCTCACCAATCGTCAGGTCTCGGCCGCGAAGGTCGATCTGATCCATCGGCGGAGCGCCGGCCTCGACGAATTCAAGAGCTTCTTCGGCAGCGACGTCACGTTCGGCGCGGGCGAGGATCGCCTCGCCTTCGCCGGCACGATCAAGGATCTGCCGGTGGTCAGCGCCGATTTCTATCTCAACGAGATGTTGACCCGCTATTGCGAGCAGGCGCTCGCAGGACGAAAGCCGCGGCAGAGCCCGTTCGGGCAAAGCGTCGAGAACGCGATCGCCGTGCTGTTGCCGCACGGCAAGGCGGGGGCCGGCGAGATCGCGCGGAAGCTCGGCGTGAGCCGGCGCACGCTGGCGCGGCGGCTGTCGGCGGAGGGGCTGACCTTCGCCGACGGACCAAGCGGGCCGAAGCGCATGACCGCGAGCGCCGACGCCGCCGACGTCGCGGTCGCCAGTCGATCCGAGATCAGCTTCCGGGCTGTCGGCCATCAAGGGACGTCAGGCGCCTTCACCAACGCCTGCGTTGGACCGGCGCTCTCCGCGCCTCACGTGCCGTGGCACGGCTTGAGGTTGCGTTGTCGGCCAGCTTAGCTGCCAAAGGTAAGTTTCGAAAACGTCGCTCCGCATGTGCATTCCTGGCGGATTTGGACTTCAACAATAAGTCTTGCGAGCGAATGGCCGGACATCACGAAATCGTCCATGGAAGACTTTTCGTTAGGAGCTCAAATGACAAGAGCATTCTGCCGTCTTGAATGTTGCGCTTCTCAGAGGACCGGATTCACATTTCGGAAATGGAAATACTCTTAGGACTCGTTGAAGGAGAGCTATTCGCTACCGACACGCCTTCCTGATTTGAAATAGAAGGTTGCGATGCTCCCGACAGCGACTGGTACTTGATGAACCAGTACGTCAGACTGATGACGATTGTCGTTTTGAGGTCGGAAAGATGATGAGCGTACGAAAGCCGCTGTAATGGCGAAGGCTGGCCTCACAACGACACAGTCGAACCGATTCCCAACATCTACATCAAGCCAAAAAAGCACGTCGAAGGTTCGCTCTGCCAAACGTCAACAATCGCATAGGCGACCACTCGTGATGCGTGCTATTAGCCACAAGAGCCCTCGCTGGTCTTTGGAAAGTGGCGAATTGAGCGCAACGGCGAACGGTCGCCGCTTCTGGGCACACTTCTAAAAAATCAGAAGTTTCTCAACTTGCGGAGCGACCAAGTGGGAAAGGCAACTCTAAAAGTTGAGGTCCCGTCCCATGGGTTATCCGTACGCGACCAAACTGGCGCCTTCTCGTCGATCAACAAGGAACGACTCGCAAAGATTCGAATCGCAAAGGAATATCGTACGATAATTTTGCACGAGGTGGAGATTGATGGCTCCAGCTAGTTCCACCCTTGAGCGAGACCTGATCAAGCTCGCCGAGTCACAGGGCGAGCAATTCGTCGAACTCGCGCGCGCGACTGGACTGGACCCCAAACGAGATTTTATTGGTGCCGATCTTACTTTCTGCAACTTTGAGAATCAGGACCTACGTGAGTTTAATTTTACCGATGCAGACTTACGATACTGCCGGTTTTACCGGACTGTTCTCTTAGGAGACCACATTCGGGGCACCCAGTTTTCATCAAGGAAGGGCTTCCTTGTTACCAGCGTAACCTCGGGCCACATTGCAAAAGACGACATCCCTTTATCTTCTCTGACATACACGGATGCGATCGCCACCGTAATCAAACGCTTATCCGAGCTGGAGACTATCGAAGAGAAGACACAATACCTCGAAGGGGTAGTGGCACTAGATCCCCGACAATCGCTTCAGCGCTTTGCCAGAACCGCATTCAGCGAGCGGGGGAGACTGCAGCAATCATCTATAGCGATTCCTTCTCTGATGGGCTCGGCGATTTCATCAATTTACCCGCTCGCTCGAGGAAAGCTCATAGACTCCTACATTAGAATTCTGGGAGAGAATCGGCATGCTCGGCACTATCTCGCAGAATATTACAGGAACCGTGCTCGTGGTCCGGAGGTGCATCGGATGCTCTCGGCTTATCTGGCGGATTAAAACTGAGTGACTGAACAGATTCATGAAGCCCTTCTATCACCCAGCGGGATGGCATCAGCTCGCGACTCCCTTTGCGAAGAATGGCAGTGGTTTGGTCATGCAGCACCGCTGAAGAGCTTTGAGTCAATCAAGCGCAAGGGGTTGGAGCCCTCAAAGCCGAGAACAGCAAAGGTGCCTGCCGAAGTCCTGACCGCACTTGGCCCGGAAGCAGAAAAGATCATCTGCCTGTCGACTTTGCCGATGAGCATCCCACTCGTACTCACAAGGGTCGCAGCCTATTTTTGGTCGCGCTTCCAGAAAGGAACCTCACCGCTATAGGGCTAGACTGGTCTTTCGGGGGTACCGTGGGTGCTAGCGTAGACCTTGCGCACAACACAGCCTAGTTTGGATAATGCGCAAATTTTTCGGCAAGTGGTGCGAGATCGAGAAGTAGTCGTGAGTTACGATCCGATCTTCTCCCGAAGTACTTCGCAGTTCTGCGCGTGTTGCTCGATGCTCCTCCTACCGAGTGGCCTGAACTGATCACTACCCCGTTAAGTGAAGTCGCACTCTTCGAACCGGACATGATCGGTAATGTCCCTATTTGGGTGAACTACACCTCCTAAGTTCACTTCGCTCAGTGAATGCACCTTATGCCCTTCTTCGTGACCAGCTAGAGCCCTACCCCGCCTCGATCGAGATCAGCCATGTTGACTATTTTTATCGCTTATCAATCGAATTTGATCGGGGACACAACCGAAGCTCAAACCTGTCGCCCACATGCTTTGAACCATGGATCTGACTTTCTCAGAGATATCTCGCTTGATGCGACAGAAGAAAATGTGTGATTTGGCCTCAGCTGCGTTTTCAACACAAGGGTGCCAGCGACACCTTCTTGATCCCTCCTGGAAGGTACAAATCCACGCGCCTTTCGACTTCATCATCTTCAACAGGATCAAAGCCGATATATCGGTTCGGGAATGAATGCCACGAGCTGCTACAGCCGTCTCAAATATGATAGTTTGCTTGCCTTCAAGAGATGGTGCCATCCATTTTGAAGCCAGTGTTGGTGTCACACCAATAAAATAACATCAACTGAGCTACCGGAGCCATTACACCGTTAGCGAAAGAGTCCTTCGCCGTGTCAGCCTGATTGACCACTTTGATCCACTGCAGAACCAGTTTGGCTAGAGGTGTCCCGTCATTGAGATGACTCGGCTTCGCGCTTTGGCGTTAAGCCCACGCTACTCGATAATCCGCGCTCCAGGCCGCCAATAAATGGCGGCAGAGCGATTGATGACCGTAGCTTTTGAAACCCAATACGGGGCATTTCATACCGCGATTTGAGCAGCGAACCCACTTTCATCAAATGCTTTGCAGTGGCGCTCGTCTGCTGGGACATTGACGGCCTCTGGCTAGCCCGGCGACAAAAGTCGCGCCTCATCCAACACCTGGCGATCCTTTCGCGAAGTGATCGCGCTTTTTCGGGTGGTAATCCCCAGCTCCGGCACCAGGCAGACATCGTATTTTAATCCTCATCCACAGGACGCGACAAGACCGTCCGTAGTTCCGGATGGGTCGAGCGCCCCGGGCGGCGCGGTACGGAAGGTTTCGGATCGAGGGACGAGCGCCGCTTTCCGATCGCGCTGATGGCTAACGGACCAGCCTGGGTTTTAACGCGCCCGTGGCTTTGCGCGTAACATGCGGGCCGTCGGGTGAGGTTTTGCGGCTGAGGCGCGATCCTTCCAGCCACTGGAGATAAGCGGGTATCCACGCCTGCAAAACATCGTTGCAGGCGCGGGCGCCAGAGGCTGCCCGATTACTGCAGTCGGACGCGGCCAATCGGTGCCTGCCGTCCTCCTCTTGCGCTCAAGTAGGCCGAAGGCCGGTAGCGCAAGCAAAAGTTCTTTGACATGCCTTCGCGCGCACGGCGCGGCGAAGCGGCGAGACTTGCGCGACCGGCAACAGACGGCGCGCGACGCAGAATGCCCAGGGAATTTCCGCTAGAATTGACCCAGCGCAACCCGGAGCCACGGGGCAAAGGCAATAATGCCTGTGGAGGAAACGCGAGATGAGCGAGCGCACGCGCGACGCTGCGTCGGGCGGCCTGCCGGAGGTCGCACAGGTCGGCATGGGGGCGCCGTTCCGCTGGCTGTGGGACGGGTGGCGGGATCTCACCAAGGCGCCCGGCCCTTGCCTCGCCTACGGGCTGATCGTGACGCTGATCAGCATGGCGCTGTCTTACGCGCTGATCGCCGCCGACGCGTCGTTCTGGGTGCTCGCGCTCACGGTCGGCTTCGTGTTCGTCGCGCCCATGCTGGCCATGGGCCTCTACGAGGCGGGGCGGCAGATCGAGCATGGCGAGAAGCCGACGCTCGCCGAGATGCTCTATGTGCGCGCGGCGGTCCGGCCCGACATCGCCTATCTCGGCCTCGCGCTCGTGCTGGTCTATCTGTTGTGGGGCCGTATCGCGCAGATCGTCTACGGGCTCTCCACCTATCAGCTGCACCGCACGATCCCGGATTTCGTGAAATTCGCGCTGCACACGCCCGACGGCCATTCCATGCTGTTGACCGGCACTGTGGTCGGCGGCGCGATGGCGTTCTTCACCTATTGCTTCGTGGTGGTCTCGGCGCCCATGCTGCTCGACCGGCGCACCAACGCGTTCGCGGCCATCGCCACCAGCGTCACCGCCGTGGTGGAGAATTTCTGGCCCATGGTGTTGTGGGCGGTGATCATCGCGGTGCTCGTGCTGTTCAGCGCGGCGACGGCGTTCATCCCGCTTGTCGTCATCTTCCCGTGGCTTGGGCTGGCGAGCTGGCGCGCCTATCGCGAACTGGTGCCCAATCCCGTCGCGGATTGAGACTCCTTTGTCATGCCCGGACTTGTTCCGGGCATCCAATGAGGCCTACCGGCAAATCTCATCGTAAAGGTCAGCCCACGTCGGGTTCATCTTCTCGATTGTGCGGATCTTCCACGCGCGCGACCAATGCTTCATCGTCTTCTCGCGCTGGATCGCCGCTGCCGGAGTCGCGTGCTGCTCAAAATAGACGAGTTGCTTGATGCCAAGGCGCTTTGTGAAACCTGGGGCCAGGCCCTCGCGATGCTCGAAGGTTCGACGGACCAGGTCATTGGTTACACCGACGTAGAGCGCACCATGGCGATGCTTGGCGAGGATGTAGACGTAGAATTGACGCATGCGCGATGAAACGCCTATTGGACCCCGGGACAAGCCCAGGGAGTGACGAAAGGGACTTTATGCCCAGCAGGCGAGGAGCCTAAGGGTTGCAGGACCCGGTTCAGGGGACATCATTTGGGAGCGACCAAGCCAAAAGGAGGAGGACGCGATGAGACCTCCAATTCTCGTGCTGGCAAT
The DNA here is from genome assembly GCA_041397675.1 of Hyphomicrobiales bacterium. Lineage (GTDB taxonomy): Bacteria > Pseudomonadota > Alphaproteobacteria > Rhizobiales > Methyloligellaceae > Methyloceanibacter. The sequence goes on from JAWKWG010000016.1 coordinate 41,038, forward strand.
GGCTCTCTTGGTTCCCGCCGCGGCGGCTCCGCTCAGCCGCTGGACGTGACGGGTGGTCCGACCCGCGCTCGCGTTGGAGGGCGCGACGCCGCAGGCACCGATGCGGGAGACCTCGCGGGCGACATCAAAATCCAAACGCCCGCTGGCGCTTCAGCCGCAACTCGATATGACGGCCGAGCAGCCGGACGTATTCGCCACGACGCCGCCGACCTTCGACGAGCCGGACCCCTCGCCGGGGCTTCGTCTCAAGATCCCCACCAACTGAGGCGGCCGCTCCGGCAGTTGACGGCCTGCTTTGGTATCGCGCATAGCTACGCGCGCGCCCTGATCGTCTAACGGAAAGACTGCGCGGTCTACTGGACCGCGTGTTGTGGGTTCGACTCCCACTCAGGGCGACCGCCTAGAAACCCTTGATGGCCTTGGCCATGTCCTCCCAGACCAACGCCGGCGCGTCGTAGACGAGAGCGCCGGTGGCCTGGATCAGCGGCTCGTGGATCTTCACGAAGTCCGGCAGGGTCTCGGCGTCGTAGAACAGGTATGCGCAGCGCATCCCGTCCTCCATGGAGAAATAGGCGGCCTCGGGCTTGAGCTGTTCCTTCAGAGTCTGGAACGCCTTCGCCATCGAACCGTCTTTGGCGGAGCGGTTTCCGCTCTCGGGCGGAATCTTGACCTTCAACATCATTCGCATGGTGGCACGCTCCTATCTGATGCACGCCTCAAGCTTTCGCGGGCGCGCTCGTATCGATCACCTCGAAGTCGTGGGTGATGGTGGCGGTCTTGGCGAGCATGGCCGAGGCCGAGCAATATTTCTCGGCCGACAGATTTATGGCGCGCTCCACCTTGGAATACGAGAGGCCCCGTCCCCTCACCACGAAATGGAGATGAATGCGGATGAACACTTTTGGCGGCTCGGGGGCGCGGTCGGCGTCGAGCTCGACGACCACATCCTCGACCGCCTCGCGGCCCTTCTCGAGGATCATCACCACGTCATAGGCCGTGCAGCCACCCAAGCCGAGCAGCACCAGCTCCATGGCGCTCGGGCCCGGCGAGCGCGGGTTGTCGCCGTGCGAGGTGCCGAGCACGATCGAGTGCCCGCTCCCCGACTCGCCGATGAAGGTGCGGTCCTCGACCCATTTGATACGCGCTCTCATGCTTCACTCCCGACCGTTTCAAGCGCGGCCATCATACTCGGCGGGGCCCCAGAAGGAAGGAAATGGACTTGGCGCCTGCGCCGGGCTACATCCTGGCGCATGGCTAATCCAGCAGCGCTCGAAGACGTCGACCGGCGTATCCGGATCGTCCAGGACAATCTCCGCGAGCTGATCGAGCAGGCCGCGGCCTATTCCGGCGCGGCCGACGAGGAGCGCGCGTCACAGCGCATCGCCGATCAGCAGGCGAAGCTCGACGCGCTTCTCAAGGAGCGCGAGGCGCTGGTCGCCGGGTCCTAGCCGCGGTCGGCGACCCAATAGCCCGAGCAGACGCCCGAGGGCCCGGTGCCGTTCCACTTGCCGCTGCCTTTCGCGTTCGTGAAGCGTCCGACGCCCTTGGCCTGGCGGGGGCCGGCCACGCCGTTGATGATGGTCTGACCGCCGCCGGCGATGCGCCCGTCGAGAAATATCTTGTGCATCACGAAACGACCCTTCGTCGCGGAGATGTGACCGCCGTCGACGGCCATGGCGATGTTGATCACGCCGCAATGGCCGTTGGTGGTTACCAGTACCATTTTCCAGCTTCCGTCGTAGGGCGAGGCCGCAGCCGGCGAAGCCAAGCCGATGAGTGCGACAGCGGCGGTGAAAGCAAAGGCGCGCATACGATTGCCAATCATGGAAGTCCTCATGGGTTCTTTGTGCTCAACGTTTATATCGGGCAGCCTGACCCAAATCGTTAATGGACCGATGCGACGCGGTGACGTCACTCAGGCGATCGTCGGCAAGTTCTAGCGAGCCTCAATGTTATCCCGTGCCGAGAAGCTCGGGAGGCGGCGCGGCGGGATCGAAGCGGCGCGCGGCCCCGGCCTTCATTTCGCGCCACGCAAGCGGCAGCGACGCAAATACGATGGCTGCGGCGATGACCCAGGCGCCGATCGGCGGCAGGTCTTCGAATAGCGAAAGTATCAGGAGAAGCACGAAGCCCGCGCAAACAACGCCGACAATGAGCCACACGATCCAGAGGCCGGTGCTGCCGGCAATGAAAGCGGCTTCAGGCGATCGCGCGGCGACGCGGGAGGCAAGCTCGCGCACGAACGGTGCGTAGCTCTGCCGGCGATCTTCGAAGTTATTGAGACTCGCATAGTGCTGCGAGCGGAGCTTGACCTTGTCGCCAGACTTGCCGCGGAGCGTGCACTGGAAGCATGTGCCATTCGGTGAGGCATAGCTGATCAAACGCATGTCGCGCACATCGGCGTAAGGCATCGTCCCTCGCCTTTGTCGTCGCGCCAGTGAAGCGCGTCTTCGCCAAGCGCGAATGTGCGCTCTCTGTCCGCGAGGCTGTTGCGGACGCTGTGCGTCAGTCCAGTCATGATGATTGGGTGGTAGCCGCGATCATCGCGCGCGGCAACCTCGGCATCTCAAGGGCTACTGCGCGCCGGTGTCGGTGGCGGGCGGCGTGGTGTTTGCCGGCGGCGCGGCGGGCGCTGTATCGGGCTCGGGCGCGGTCGCTTCGTGCACCTCCTCACGCACCTCCTCTGAAACCGTCTCGACCTTCCCGGCCAGCACGTTCCAATTCACGATGTCCTGCGAGTCGTTGTTTAAGTGATCGACGACGAATACGACGAGGATCGTGAGAAGTATTCCGGTAAGCACGCCCGACAGGTAGGGCATTCGATTCTCTCCACTGAAGTTATTGGTAAGGAGAAAACGTGAAGCGCAGGCCTAAAGTTCCTGCATTTCTTTGATTCTGCGAGCCAAGACTTGCCGGGCTCCAGCGGGAGCATCGTATTTTCCCGGGCGAAGCGTCCGATTTGCGCCTCCCGAAGCAGGCTTGGGAACCGGCGTGCCTAACCCGTCATTAACAGCAGAAACGGCTTTAATGCAGACAAATCCCCGAGAATCGGCCATGGCTCATAGGTCAGGGATGCGGCCAGGACCTGCTCTTGGCTAGGCCCGAAAGCATTTTTGGGAAGGTACTACGCACATGATGTCGAAATCCGAACTCGTTCAGAAGATCGCCGACCAAACGGAGATGGCGAAGAAGGACGTCAAGGCCGTCCTCGAGACGCTGGCCGAGGTTGGCTACAAGGAGATGAAGAAGGCCGGCGTGTTCATGCTGCCGGGCTTCGCCAAATTCACCGTCGTCAAGAAGCCGGCCGTGCCGGAACGCAAGGGCATCAATCCCTTCACCAAGGAGCCGACCGTCTTCAAGGCGAAGCCGGCCCGCAAGGTGCTCAAGGTGCGTCCGGTCAAGGCGGCGAAGGACTCGGTGTAACCGACTAACTTTTGCAGTGGTGGCGGGCTCGCTCCCGCCCCACTCGCTCGCTGGCGCTAGGCAGCAGTGGGCGTGCCGGCGATCATGCGGTTGCTGACCTTGATCTTGTGAGCCAGCTCGCGGCCGATCAACTGATAGATCAGGCCTGCAACTTCCGTTTCGGCACGGAAGAATTGATTGAGGCTGCCTTGGTCGAAGGCGAGCACTCGCACGCCGCCCTCTGCCGTCACGGTCGCAGTTGCCGGCCGTTCAGTCAGAAAGGCCACCTCGCCAACAAAATTCCCAGCTTCAAGGCGCGCCACTTCGCGGCCTCCGATGGTCACTTTCACGTGGCCGGCGCAGATGAAGAACAGACGCTCGAGCGGCTCGTCCTCAACGGTGAGCGATGTGCCCTCGGCGACTTCTGAGAACTCGCTCGCCAGCAAAAGGCGTGCGATCTGGGGATCACTCAGGCCAACGAGTGCTTTGCGCAGAAGCAGGCGATCGGCTTCGGGCAAATCGAGCGACAGACGGTGCCTCCACAGCAGGAACAGTTGGTAGAGGTTGATCAGGATAAAGATCAGGTCCCAACCAATACCGGCGCGCAGATCACCTCCGGACAGGATGAAGTAAAGGATCTCAAGCGACAGGCCGACGACGGCAACCGCGCGAAGCCAGAAGATGTCGGTAAGCCAGTAGGACACCGCAATCAGCGCGTAAGATAGATGCCCCGGCCAATTGTTCAGGCTGAAGATGCTCGCCAGATCGTCCATAGGGGTGGCCCTGCTCGTTGGGACGCAGAAAAGCCGCCGATCATACCTTGGCGGCGATGATCGGAGTAGCCAACTGGCAGCGGCATCAACACGCCCCTTCAAGCGGGGAGTGGCAGCCTATTTCGACGTCATGTTCTTGATGACGCCGGCGATGAGCGTGAGGATCACGCCGCCGACCACACCGCCGGCGATGTCGCCGACCCAGCCCTCGATCATCTGCCCGGTCATGGTGCCAATCAGTTGACCGGCGACGCCGCCACCGACCGCACCCGCGATCGCGTTGCCGATTGTGCCTAGCGAATACTGCTTGGCGGCTGCGCCTGCGCCGACGCCGCCCACGGCGCCGGAAACGAGCTGAACAATAAGACTAGCGATGTCCATGATGTTTCCCCCCTCGTCGAGCCGCAACCAGCGTGCGGTAATTTGCATCTTATGCGGGCGGCGACCCCGACGCCAGCGGTCATCAAGGCAGTCCTGCCCCGCTGCTAGCGCGATGTGAAGTTGCCGTAGGCGCGCACTGCGCCATAGGTGATCAGGGTGAGGACGAGAAGCGCGGCGAGCGCGACCAGCACGGCCACAACCACAGGCAACGGCCCGGGCTCCAAGCCAGAGAGCAGGTCGAACCCGCGCACGGCGATGAGCGCGATGACTGCGATGCCGCAAACCAGAACGGTAGCGGCCGCGATGATGGCGAACCGCTGGATGCGGCGACGGCGGGCTAGCTTCTCGCTAAACATGCCGCGAAGCCTAGCACGGCTCGCGACCCCCTGGGCGAGACCGCGCGATGTTCAGGCCGGCGGGATTATTCTTCCGTGATGGAGAGGGGTTCGCAGTCGCCGTAAGCCGGCGCGTCGCCATAGGTCAGGCAAGACGCCTGACTGGCCTCGGCCGGCCCCAGACTCATGGGGAGCGAGGGCGCCTGCTCGGTCACGCACCCAGCGAGCCCGAGGGGCAAAATCGCGATCAACAGCCACTTGGGCATAGGTCTCCCCGACGATTGGCCTTTTCGGCCACCCCTTAGAGATAGTCCCCGCCGGCCCAAATGCAAGGGGCGCCAGGGCTAGCTCTGCGGATCGTGTGGGAGCCAAGCGCTCTGCACCGGGTACGCAGACGGGTCGAAATAGAAATAATGGTGGCCGATGCGACCCGTGAGGGTCAGCCGGTTGGCCCAGTCTGGCGTCACATAGTCCGCGTGGTAATGGGTCGAAGCCTGCAGCGACGCCATCTGGAAAGCGTGGCGTGGCGTGGCCACACCGGCCAACAGCCAGTTGGCGTAGCCCTCGATCTCCTCATACTTGGCGGACTCTCGGACCACGTCCTCCTTGCCATCGCAGGCAAAAGAAAACTGGCAACGGTTGGGCTTGTCGTCGTTCTGATAGACCACGCCGCAAATGCTGTTGGGATAGGCCCCACTCGAAACGCGGTTCAGGATCACCCGGCCCACGGCCAGTTGACCGGACACGGATTCGCCGCGCGCCTCGAAATACATGCCTTCGGCGAGACACTTCCTCTCATCGCCGGAAAGCCCGACCATTGCCGGCGCACCAGTGCTTTCGGCAGCAATTTCGAGCGCGGCTTCTCCGATCCCTTTCAGGGTTTCGGCCGCTGCAGCAGACACAGAAGACGCCTCAGGCTGGTCACCTGATTCTTCTGCGTTCGCTGATGTCAATAGTGCAATAAAAGTCAAGAGGAGCATGCCTGCTCGCATGCTCAAAGTCCCCCAATACACCATTAAACAACCCCACTGTTGTTAACCCTACGCAGGATGACCCACGAGCAGCGGGGCTAATGCTGGCGAATTCTGTCCTGGGCGAGATCAGGATGTGACGAAATCGTGGTCTCTTCCAGAAATTGGTGCGGCAAATTGCTTCAACTGCTGATTGCCTTCTTTGATCTCCTACAAGCCGCTAGGGCCGGTCGATCAATACGGCTGGGGATTAGGTGTTTGCGGCCTGAAAAGCCCGCCAAATGGGGTAGTCTCGCCCCTCTTCACGTCGCATAATCGGTTCGCCGAACTGCCAAATTTTAATCGGTTTTTCCGGGTAGTCAGACCGGTAGCCTGCGAGATGACGAGGGCCTCGCATGGCAAGAGGGAGCAGATCATGAAGCGAACCGTGCTCGGGCTGATCCTGGCCGCGTCCTGCAGCCTCCCGGTTTTCGCCGCCGAGCCTGACGGGCCAGCCCAGCTGATCACCCAGACGGAAGCTGTCCGAATCGAGATCCAGGGCCAGCTCGCTGCCAGCGGCTCGGGCACGCCCCAGCAGATCGCGCTGGCCGAATACTACGCGGTTCCCGACCGACGCTTGATTTGGGTCGATGAGGCGGGCTTTACCCCGCGCGGCAAAGCCGTCATGGCCGAGATCGCCAAAGCTGACGACTATGGCTTGCGCGCTTCCGACTACGATCTGCCCGATCAAGCAAGCTTCAGCGCGAACCAACTGAACGCCGTCGATCAACTCGCCGCCGCCGAGCTCAAGATCAGCGAAGCGGTGTTGGCATACGCTAGGGATGCGCGCGGTGGCCGTATCAATCCGCAGCAGCTCAGCAAGAATCTCGACCCGACTCTGTTTCTGCCCAATCCGTCCGAAGTGTTGAGCTTCATCGCCATTCGCTCAGATCCGGGAGCCTACCTTCGCAGCTTCCAGCCGAGCCAGCCGCAGTTCGAGGCGCTCAGGCAGAAGCTGATCGAGTTGCGTAATGGCGGCAAGCCGGCCGAGCCGGCCGAAGAGCCGGTGGTTGTGATTCCTGCGGGTCCGGTGCTCAAGCTCGGCGTCGACCACGAGCAGGTCGCATTGTTGCGGAAACGGCTGTCGATCCCGGCGAGCGCGAGCGGCAACGACACCCTGTTCGACAAGGATGTGCTCCAAGCGGTGATGCAGTTTCAGCAGGCGCATGGCCTGGGGGCCGACGGTATAGTCGGCGCTGGAACCCGCGCGCGGCTCAACAATCAGCAGGCTCCGGAGCTGATCGGCGGCGCTGCGCAGATCCAGTCGATCTTGATCAATATGGAGCGCTGGCGCTGGCTGCCGCAGGACCTCGGCCCCTTCTACGTCACCGTCAACATTCCTGAGTTCATGTTGCGCATCGTCGAGGAGGGCAAACCCATCCACGAGACGCGCGTTGTCGTGGGCAAGACCGACAAACAGACGCCGGTGTTCTCAGACTTTATGGAAGAGGTCGTGTTCCGCCCCTATTGGAACGTGCCGAACTCCATCAAGACCGAGGAAATTGCACCTTACCTGTATCAAGGCGGCGGCTTCTTCGGCGGCGGCTGGGATACGTCCGTGCTGCGCCGGCATAACCTCCGGATCAGGGGCTATAACGGCCGCGACATCGATCCCGACTCGATCGATTGGGGCAGCACCGACATCCGCCGATACGAACTCTATCAGCCACCCGGGCCCACCAACGTGCTGGGCTTGATGAAGTTCGTGTTCCCCAACTCGCACGACGTCTACATGCACGACACGACGCAGAAGCACCTATTTGCCAAGACCGTGCGCGCCGAAAGTCACGGCTGCATGCGCGTTCAGTATCCGGACCAGGTGGCCACGATCATTCTCAACCATGACCAGAATTGGAATGCCTCGCGGGTTGCCTCGGCCGTCCAGGGCAGCGACGACAATCACATTGCCCTGCAACAGCAAATTCCCGTCTACATCACCTACTTTACCGTGTGGGTGAAGGATGACGGTTCGATCGCCCGGTTCCGCGATCTCTACGGCCACGACGCCAGGATGGCGGCGGCTCTGAGCGGGAAGCCCCTGCTCTACGACTCGCCGACGTTTCCAGATGAGATCGTGGCAAGCGAAACGACGAGCCGTCCGACGCGCCGCACTCGCCAGCGCAGCGCCTTCGAGAACGACTTCACCCGGGCTCTGTTTGGCTTCTAGCGCGCGCCTGAGTGCGCGCGGAATGGCCTTAGGTTGCTTGGCTAAGCGGCGAGGCTCTTGATCACCCGTACGATCACGAGCAGGATCACGGCGCCGATAAAGGCCATGATGATCGCCCCGAGAATGCCACCGCCGAGGGTCAGCGCGATCCCGAAATAGGGAAATAGGAACCCGGCGATGAGCGCCCCCAGGATGCCTACCACGATGTCGCCGACGAGGCCGAAGCCCGTCCCTTGAACGACGAGACCCGCAAGCCAGCCTGCGATCCCCCCGACTATCAAGGCAATAATAAGTGCTGTCAGCATTGTTCCCTCCGTTGCGTGGTTGGGCGCAATCTACCATGAGTCGCGGCGCGACCAGGATACAACGGCGTGGATTGCCCTATTGCGGCTTGGGTTCGGCGACCAGGTCGAGCCAGCGATTGAGCACGCCCTTGCAGGCGTCGGCGAAGGCCGGCAGATGCTCATGGCTCTCGGCAATCACCCCCTCGGCATCGAAGCCGTTGGAAGCCATATAACCTGCGTTGTTGCGGCACATGACGTCGACCAGAGGCTGGTCGACCTCGGCATGGTACTGGAAGCCGTAGACATTCTGTCCATACCGGAAGAGCTGACAACTCGTCATCGCCGACGACGCGAGGTTGACCGCACCAGGCACATGCTCGATGCGGTCGCCGTGAAAGTGATACGACAGCAGCGTTTTCGGATGGCCCCTGAACAGCCCGTCTTTCGTTCCTTCCTCGGTCAAGGCGAGGTCGTACCAACCAATTTCTTTCTCAGGCCCCGGCGCCACCTCGCCGCCGAGCGCGCACGCGAGAATCTGAGCGCCGAGGCAAAATCCCGCGATCGGCTTGTCCGCAGCCATGAAGTCCTGGCAGAGCGCGATCTCGCGCCCGAGATAAGGATAGGTGTCCGTCTCGTAGGCGCTCTGCGCGCCGCCGAGCACGACGAGCCCGCTGTAGTCGCTCGCGTTCAGACGGTCGTAATCCGTGTCGTAGCCGAACACCGTCTCCTGCTTAAGCTCGCGATCGGCGATCAGGGTCGCGAGCTGGCCGGCGCCTTCCTTGGCGTCATTCTGAATGATGAGAATTGGCTTAGTCATGCACACTCACTGATTTGTCGAAGGGCAACGGCGGGGTGAGGCCCCGCCGCTGGCTTGGGACTAGGGTTTCAATATGAGAGGCAACACCGTGCGGCCTGGTGGATTGCCCTCCCCGTCCGAGACATCTTCCTCGAACACTTCGAGATGGCCGATCTGCTTCGTGCCGACGCTGTAGGGCACCGCGAAGGAGAAGTCGCCCGGTCCATCGACACCGCCGCCTTGGGTATGGCCGCTTGCCAGCACGGAGCCGTCGCGGCCGATCAGCTTCCACTGGACATCGCCCTCGAACGTGCGCGAGCAGCCCTCGACCTCGAAGCCGCTTTCGACATCATCGCCCGCGTCCGGCTCCGTGGCGATAACGAAGGCAGACTCCTGGAGGACGTTCTCGTCGTCATCGCAATTGTCAGCCTCCTCACCTTCGACCCACGATCCCATGGCACCCGCGGGGGCCGCGCCACCGACAAGTGCGAGGCTCAAGAGCCCAAAGACGGCGCCCGCCGCGCCGCTGAGCCGCTTCAATCTAAGGTCTTGAATCATGGCCTCCTCCTCTGACTGCTGCACTCTCCTCCAAATGACTGTCACGTCGCCCGTCTGGCGACGCTATTTTGCCACGAAGCCATCCCGGAGGCGAATGCGCTACACTCGAAAAAACGAGTCAAATCGAGGAGGAACCATGGCTAGCCCCACGCTTCGCACGCTCACAGGCATGAACCCCGACCCGGCGCCCATCTCCGACAGTGCGCTGGTGATCATCGATTGCCAGCAGACCTACCGGGAGGGCGTCATGCAGCTCGAGAATGTCGAGCCCGCACTCAAAGAAGCGGCGGCGCTGCTGAAGCGATTTCGTGATGCCGGACGTCCTGTAGTCCACATCATGCATGATGCCGGCGTTGGCACGCCCTATGATGTCACCGCACCGATCGGTCAAATCGCCGACGTTGTGGCGCCGATCGACGGCGAGACCGTCATCGTCAAGAAGTATCCCTCTGCGTTCGAGCAAACGGAACTCGATGCCGTGCTGCAAAAGCTCGGTGTCAAGAACGTCGTCTATGTCGGCTTCATGACCCATATGTGCGTGAACTCCACCACGCGGGCATCGTTCAATCACGGCTATGCAAACACCGTGGTCGCGGGTGCCACGGCGACGCGCTCTATTCCCAACCCGGCAACTGGCGCCGACATGCCGGCCGCACAACTCCACGATGCGAGCCTTTCGGCACTGGGCGACATGTTCGCCGTGGTCGTGCCGCACGAGGCGGATGTGCCGTCATAGACGAAAAAATATCATATGGGAGGCGAACATGGCTGAGGCATCTGCAGTCGAACGGGCACCGTTCTCACCCGCATCGTGTTTCTCGCTCTTAGGCCTTGTCCTGCTCGGGACACGTTTCGTGCAAGGCTTCATCTTTTGGGGCGGCGCGAGCCGACGGCTGTTCTATGACTGGCACGAGATTGCCGGTGTCGATTTCGCCGTAAAGCTGGACTTTGACTCCGCTGGCTTTGTTGCCAACAAGCTGACCCATGCGCTGCCGGGTACGCTGTGGATCCAAGCGCCGCTTGAATGGACGTTGCAGTATCCAAGCCTGGTCATTGCATCGGTCTGGGCGTGGACGCTGACCGAGCTCGCCGTCGGCTTGGGCCTCATGTTTGGCCTGGGCACACGCCTGTTCGCGCTGATCAGCATAGGCTTGAACGTCACGCTCATGCTGATCTTCGGCTGGATGGGCTCCACCTGCCTCGACGAATGGACCATGGCGGTCTCTGGCGTAGCGATGAGCAGCGCCGTGTTTCTTGCCGGCGGGGGAACATGGTCGCTCGACGCTCTAATCGGGCGCACGGCTTGGGCGGACCGCAATAGCTGGGCAGACTGGGCGTTCAGCGGACCACTTGCGCCGGAACGGGTCAAGACGCTTGGGCTGCTCCTTGCGGCATTCGCGGTCGTGTTCACCGTGGGCAGCTATCAAATCCTGTTTGGTGCCGTGGTCTCGCCACTGCATTCGCGGGTGAATTTTCATCGTCACGATATTGCGCTGTCCGAGGCGGTCGTCTCCCCTGATGGCGGTGTGACGTTCAAGGCGTATGTCGACGCCGGACCCGATACGGGAGCAGCCTACGTGGTCGCCGCTCGCTTGGTGGACACGTCCGGCGCCACGGTTGCCGCGTGGGACGGAGCGACGCTCGCCGCCTTGCCGTCAACGGCCATCGATAACGTCTATCCTTATGTTTGGGCCTCGCACTTCAAAACGGAGAAGGTCGGGTTCAGCGGGGAGACCGGCGCGCGGGCGACGATCACACTCCCCGCCCCGGCGGAACGCGGCAGCGGAACGCCGCATGAGCTCGTGCTCGAGGCGATCAACGGCGCGACGTGGCGCACCGAGACGAAGTAGGTCGAGCTGTCGAGCTACGACTTGAGTAAGGCTGTGAGGAGCGCGAGCGCCTTTGCGTAGATGCCGGGCGCCTCGCTTTCGCGGGGACCTGCGATGCACACCGCACCGCCTGCCCCGGACTCAAGAAAGGCGCGGGCGTGATCGATAGCGTGCTCCGCGTCGAGATCGATCACGATGTACGGCTTGCCGCGCTCCTCGGCGTAATGGAGCGCCAGAGACGTCCCTTTCGATACGGCGAGCCCATGACGGTCGACCAACACCATAAGATGGTCGCTGTCGCGCACATTCCATTCGGTGCGCTGCTCGGGCGCAGCGGTGGGCGTCTCCCGCAAATTCGGATAGCGCGCGAGAACGCCCGGCGGCGCCGGCGCATCCTCGGCCCAACCGCCTCTTGGGCACCATCCGCCATAGGGACTGTTGGTTGCGACAGCCGCGTCCAGAGCGGCGCGGTCTACGCCCGTCTGTCCGCCGGAGATGATCTTCAGCATGTCACGCCTTTCGCTTGCCTAGGCGACACATGCAGAGACTGCTTACGCCTTCGATGGCTGCGTCGCGCCTGGCCTCAGCATTTTCCAGTTCTTGTAGAAGATCGTATTGAAGCGTGCGACGATTACAGAGACACCCGAGATTACTGCTGCCAGCAACTTGGGGTATGGCGTGGGGCGCATGATGTCCATGAACACCGCGTAGCGACGTGCGTCATATTCGTTGACCGAACGATGGATCAGCGTGTCGTCGAAGATGTAGAGCGGATTTTCATGCCAATAGTGTTTCTCCCAGCCGCATTGGATATAGACCTTGTCAGTCTCGACCGGCGTCAGGTTGTAGAGCACGCGCAAGGTAAGTCGCAGCGGTCCGTAATGGAACTTCGTCGATTCCTTGCCGGAAAACACCGACACCGCGATGGTCTTGACGTAGCGGAATTCCCTCTTGAACTCCTCGACCTCGTGGGGGTTCTCCTTGCCGTACCATGTGTAAACGAACATGCCACGTCGACCCGTCTCGAAGGCGCGATCGACTTCGGCGATGATCTCATCCTTGCGGCTGCGGAAAACGTCGAGCACTGACTCCACCTCGGCGCGCCATTCGGGCGGAAGATCGTCGAGTTGGTAGACACCCTTGTTGCGAAAGCAGAACAGATCGACCAGCAGATTGAATGGTGAGAGCATCCAGGTCGGTATGCCATTGCCGAGGAAGTAACGCTGGAACACGAGCGCGTCGCGCCGCTTGTTGCGCATCACATCCAGTAATCCCGTGATCAGATAGAAGACCACGAGGAGCGGTACAAAGAAGAGACCGGCGCCCAGAACCAGCGCTCCGAGTACGACCCCTTTTATCGTCCTGCTTATCGTCTTGGCTTTTGATCGTGCCATTGGCGTACTGCTCACTGAACAAAGAGGCGATTTATGGAGCGGAAATGAGCCACCCGTGAGGTATTTCGTCATTCTAGTGCAACAGGCGGGGACAAGCCGCAACCCATCTTGCGAACTGCAAAAGAACGGTCATCATGCGGGAACCAAGGGGGAGACCACAATGTCGCTATACAAGCTCTTGCTCCTCGGCTTCGTCGCCGGCTTCATTGCAACGCTGATCTTCCATCAGGGCCTATGGTACGTGCTCAATCAGACAGGCGTTATTCCGCCCGAGCGGGCCGCATGGCCGATGAACCCTATCCCTCCGTTCGGCATCCCCTCCGTGCTGTCCAAGGCGTTCTGGGGCGGCCTCTGGGGCCTCGCGTTGGCTCCCCTTCTCGGACATCTGAGTAGCCCGGCCTATTGGGTCGCGTGGATCATCGTCGGCGCGGTGGCCCTGACGGTAGTGGCATTCTTCGTGGTCCCCCCGCTCAAGGGCGAGCCGATGCAGGCCATGGGTCCGCGCTTCCTCATCGGCCTTTCGGTGAACGGCGCGTGGGGGCTGGGCACGGCGCTCCTGTTACGTCTGTTCGGCGCTGGAGGATCCTAGGGTCAACCTGCCATGAGTGCCTGATCCAGCGCGGTGGCGCGTTGGAGTGCCGGGCGTTGATTCAGACGGTCCACATAGGCCTGAAACTCGGGGCGTGTCGGCAAGAGATTGAACATCAATCCCCAGCGCAGGGTCGAACCGATAACGACGTCAGCCGCCGTGAAGTGATCGCCAAGGAGATAGGGCCCAGGCTCAACGCCCTTGGCGGTTACGTCCAAGACCGTATCCAAATCGCCATATCCCAGCGTACCGCGACGTGGCTGCTCCTGACGCGGATAGGCACGATCGGTGATGGCGGGCTCAATACAGCCGGGACCGAAGAACAGCCATTTGAGGTAAGGCCCGCGCCGCTTGTCACCAATCGGCATATTGAGCTTGGCACTCGGAAACTCGTCGGCCAGATAGGTACAGATCGCCGCCGCCTCGGTGATGACGACATCGCCGTGCTTCACGGCCGGCACCTTACCCATGGGATTGATGGCCCGGTATTCGGGCGCAAGTTGGTCACCTTTGGTCAAGCTCAAGAGGTGAATATCGTAGGGCTCGCCGAGCTCCTCGAGCATCCAGCGCACGATGGATGAGCGGGACGGAGCAGCGTGGAAAAGCGTGATGTTCGCCATGGTTGTTCTCTCCTCGACTCATCTTACGATAGCGTGACCTAGGCACCGGAATAAGGCGTATGACGACGACGAAACGAAAGCCGGCTGCGGCCAAGAACAAAGGGACTTCCCCTGCCGCCGATGAGGCTGAGGCCGACGGGCCGTCCCTGCGGGCGAAGCTCAGGCTGCTCTATCATGGCCGGAGTCAGACGGCGCATCGCTTCCGCTACGCGCTCCTCGCCTTCGACATCCTCACCATCTTGTTCATTATCGGCACGTCGTTCACCCCGCGCGAACCGTGGGTCGAGTCTCTCGATTTCGTGTTCGGCGTCGTCATCCTCGCGGACTTCTGCGCGCGGATCTATGTGAGTCACCATCCTTTGCGCGAGTTCGCCCATCCTGCGACCTGGGCCGATATGGTGGCGATCTTCTCATTCCTCGCGCCCATCGCCGGTGAAGGCCTCGGCTTCTTCCGCATCCTACGTACGCTCAGGCTGTTGCATACCTATCAACTGGTTTCGCGACTACGGGCCGACAGTACCTTCTTCAGGCGCAATGAGGAGTCCATCACGGCGGTCATCAACCTCATCGTGTTCGTCTTCATCATGACGGGCATTGTTTATGAGACGCAGCATTGGCGGAACCCGGCGATCGCCAACTATATCGACGCGCTCTATTTCACCGTGACGGCGCTGACCACCACGGGCTTCGGCGACATTACCTTGCAAGGATCGCTGGGGCGGCTCATCGCCGTAGTGATCATGATCTTCGGTGTCACCCTGTTTTTGCGGCTGTTGCAGACACTGCTCAGGCCGCAAAAGGTCCGTTTCCCCTGCCCCAGTTGCGGTCTCCAGCGCCACGAGGTCGATGCTGTCTACTGCAAAGCGTGCGGCACGAAGCTAAATATCCCTGACGAGGGCCGCTTCTAGCAGAACTTCCGCCGCTCGCGGAAATGTTGCCAGAGATGATGACATCGAAAGCGAAAAACCGTTGGTCTCAGGACGTCACCGAGCACTCAGACGCGCTCGATCTCGAGAGGGGCGTGTTCACCTACAAGGATCCGAAAAAGATCGCTCAGTCCCTGAAGCGCTCGGCGGAAGCGAGCAAGCGGCGAAAGGCAGACCCCTTCCGCTCGGCCATGTCCATGCTCGTGTTCTATATCAACCGGGCTGGCAAGAACTTGTCCAAGGAAGATCACGCGCGGCTCGAAAAGGCCAAGGACGAGTTGCGTAAGGCCTTCGGCCGAGAGCTCAAGACATAATCTAAGGCTTACGCCTTCTCCGCCTCGGCCATGCCTTCGACCTCGCCGATCCAATGCTCGGCGTGTTCGGAGAATGTGCTGAGGATCGCCTCGAAGGACGCCGCTTCGGCGGCCTCGGTGCCGCGTTCGGTCTGCAAGTTGCCGAACAGGCCGCGATAATCCTCGTAGCCTTGCAACTCCTCCCAGCGTTCCCAGCAAAGATCGCCGATGAAGAAGAACCGCATCCACGAGAACAGGCAGTCGGTCCAGTCCTCAAGGTAGTAACGCAAGTGAACGGCCGGCATGACCAGACGCACCGGCTTGGCGGCCAGGGCTTCCGTCACGCCCGCTTCCCCCTCGCCTACCTCGATGTCAACGATGCGCCCGTCGAGGAAGTGATACTCCGGACATTCGAGAAAGATGAAGCTCATGCGGTCCGCGTTTGGATAAAGGCCGCGCGGATCGAATAGCTTGAAGTTAATACCCCTGAGGCGCGCGCGATCGAGCGCAATGAATGCCGGCCCCTCGCCTTCATCCTCCATCACCGCAAGCCCAGCCTCGCGGGCCCGCGTAATCAACGTCCCCGGGTGGGCACTGACACTGCTCGAGACGAGAATGTCGCCCTCTACCTCCTGATCGATGATCTCGATATTTGGCCTGGGCAGTTTATCGGCCCCGCGTTCCTCGTTCACGATCCTCAGGAACGCCGGACGCTCAGGCTGGCGGTCGCGAAGATAGTCGTCGTTCAGCTTGGCGAGGAGGTGGAGGTAGCTTAAGAGCCGATAACGGCCTTCCGCGTCCCGGCAATTTCCTTTCCAGAGGACAAAGACGGAGGGCATGGCTGACAGAGTCCTCCGGTACAGAACGGGACCACGGGAAAGGCGGCACATTGCCCGGATGCGCGGGCAGGCGCAAGCCAACGCAATAAACAGGGTTGCCCAGAGCTTCACCCGAAAGAATAAACAGCGTGACCCCAAAAGAGGCCACGCTGTCAATTGCGCATGCAAGCCTTGGGCCCAATCCCTCGCGGTCTTGAGCTCAAGGCTTAACTTCGTAAACCGTGCTCGCTAGGCCTTCGCGTGGGCGCCGTGCCCGGCTCCCATGAGCATGCCTGCGACCTTTTCGGACACCCAGCCGAAGATCGCGCCAACGATCATCGACAGAATGATGACCACGACGGGGTTCGCCATGGAGGGCGCCATGAGGCTCCCTGCACCGTTGCCCATAAGGGTCAGTGCGACCACCGAGGCGAAGCCATAGACCTGCGCCGGGATGGCGGCAAAGATCGGGATATTGGCGAGGATCACCATGGCGGCGACGCCCACGCCGACGCAAATCCCGGCCCAAATCGGCAGGCCGATCTTGTCGCCCACACCTGTCTGCGTGGCGACCCACAGCGTAATCCCGGCGATGATGGCACCAGCGATATTGCCGAGGATGGCTGATTGCAGGCCGGTCTCCTTGCCACCGCAGTGGAAGAAGCAACCCCAAGCGATAAAGGCAGCCCAGATAGCGAGCGCGCCGCCAAGCGGCCCAAGGAAAAGCCACGTGGCGACGGCGCCAAGCACGCCAACGCTGATTGCAAGTGCGGTATTTGCGGACATCTCACCCCCCTTTGTTGCAAGAAGAGCGGGCGGATGCCGCCGATACGCCGGCAACCACCGGCTCACTGTATGGAAGCCGCCTTGTTGACCAGATTGATTCGGCTTCCGGCGCAACCATAGCCCAAAGTGGTGCGCGATTGAACAAGGATTAGACTTTTGCCCAAGAAATGGACTGTTTCTCGGGGGTTTGTTCCTGCTTGAAACCCCAGGTCTGCCCGGCCTAGGTAAGGCCATGTCTCAGCAGGTCCATGTCATTGGCGGCGGCCTGGCCGGAAGCGAAGCGGCTTGGCAGTTGGCCCAGAGCGGGGTCGGCGTCGTCCTCCACGAGATGCGGCCCGTGCGTCAAACCGAGGCGCATAAAACCGACGCCCTGGCCGAGCTCGTGTGCTCCAACTCGTTCCGCTCCGACGAGTGGGAGACCAATGCCGTGGGTCTGCTGCACGAGGAAATGCGCCGGGCAGGCTCCCTGATCATGGACGCGGCCGACCGGCACAAGCTGCCGGCCGGTGGCGCACTCGCCGTCGATCGCGACGGCTTCGCGAGCGCGGTCACCGCAAAGCTCGAAGGCCATCCCCTGATCGAGATCCACCGCGCCGAGATCGCCGGACTGCCGCCCGCCGAATGGCGAAGCGTCATAGTGGCGACGGGCCCCCTCACCTCGCCATCGCTTGCCGGCGCCGTCCAGGCGCTCACCGGCGAGACCGAGCTCGCTTTCTTCGACGCCATCGCGCCGATCGTCCATCTCGACTCGATCGACATGGACGTGTGTTGGCGCCAGTCGCGCTACGACAAGGCGGGTCCAGGGGGCAGCGGCGCTGACTACATCAATTGCCCGCTTGATAGGGCGCAATACGACGCGTTCATCGACGCGATCCTTGCC
>JAWKWG010000017.1:0-58301 GCA_041397675.1 Hyphomicrobiales bacterium
CTCTGCTTCGTCCCAGGGCGGGGCGAGGTCTTCCCACTTCAGAGTGTCGGCTGCGCTGTCCCTAGCGTTGACGCTGGGGCCTGTGGTGTCGACTGTGGCGCCTGTGGTGGTGAATGCCAGGTTGGACCCCACTGCAAAGGCGAGCAGCATTGCGCGCGCTAATATCTCTAGCTTGGCCATGACGTTCATTCGGTGACTCATCTGGTTGAGTTTGTTGGTGCCGCGCTTCCGCGAGGCACTGATGCTCAACCATGTGTGGCGATTGTGGAGAGCGTCGCCCGCTTCATTTGCGTAGCGACGCTAGCGGTTCACTAGACCGGTGAGGTCAGCGGAGGGCCGCGCGAATCAAACGGCGAGGTCTGATCGCGGGATCTGAACTGAGCGGTAGGGAATTGCAGACGGAAGAACTGATCTAGATGCCCGTGCCGGATGGGCGCAGGCGCAGGAAGGATCGTGAAGGCCGCCTGCGCGATGGTCCAGCAATAGGCGCACCATTCGCCAAGATGGCCGGGAGCCATCGGCGCATCGCGCTCGTGGGCGGCCACCGCTGTCGGGTGGTGCTCGATCTGGGCGTGTGGCTCGAACAGGCCGGCAAGCGCGTCTCTCAGGTCGTTCTCACGTCCGGCATGCATATGTCCCAAGGTGAGGACGATCTGCCCGGTGAGCGC
Organism: Hyphomicrobiales bacterium; assembly: GCA_041397675.1. Classification (GTDB taxonomy): domain Bacteria; phylum Pseudomonadota; class Alphaproteobacteria; order Rhizobiales; family Methyloligellaceae; genus Methyloceanibacter. Next base: position 669 of record JAWKWG010000017.1, read on the forward strand.
GAACAGCCCGAGCCATACGAACCAAGAGCGTTGCCTGATCGATCGCAGCATTGCACCAACTTATAGTGGCTTGCACGGCGGACGGTAGTGGGGAGGCTAGTACCTGAAAGTGTCTCTTTTGTGGGAGGTTCGCTCGGACTGTTACGGCAGGCTTGAAGCTCGGGGATTTGCGCATGCTCTTTGAAAGCGCATTGCAATTTCTCGCGAGAGGCTGGCATCATCGCATCGGAGTTAGGGAATGTCAGACGTGCGCAGCGGAAAAGCGATCTCAGGCGGCGTGGTCCATAGGCTACCCGCGGACCTGAAAAAGGCACTGGTCGCCAACGCGAAGGCGTTAGAGACCTGGGAGGACATCACGCCGCTCGCGCGCAACGAGTGGATCTGCTGGATCGAGTCAGCCAAGAAAGCAGACACGAGAACGCGCCGGATCGAATGGGGCTGTTCCAATCTCGAGGACGGCAAGCGGCGGCCCTGTTGTTGGCCCGGCTGTCCGCATCGTTGAGAGTTTTGCGCGCATGGATTGGGATCTCGTAAGATTCCTTACCGGTGAGGCCGGTCTCTTCGTCGTTGGCGTCATTCTTGGAGCTCTTTCGTTCCGCACGATCGCCCTTCCGCTTCTCTATGCTCTGCCCCGTGCTGTGGTGTGGGTCGTGCAGGGGCGGCTCCGCTGGAGCGTTGTTCTTCGCTTGCTTGCTTCCCTCATCTGGTGGGGCGCGCTCTTTGCCTTAGGCGCCTATCTCTTGGCGCGCTTCGAGCCGGGCGCATGGGAACGTCTTTATTCGAGTCCTCCGTTCTACGTAGGGCTTTGGCTGGGGATCAGCCTGCGCGCGTTTCGCGCCATGGGATCGAAGTCCGGCCAGCGTGCGCTCCAGGATCGCTTTCTGAATTCCGTCAAATCTCATTTGATCGAGAGGGAGCGCACCCAAGAAGAGCAAATGGGTGAAAACATCTATGAGCGCGTTTGGCACCTGTCGCGCGGCGGAACGCGGTACGGTCCCTATAGCTTTGACGAATTGCGCCGGCGTGCGAAGCGAGGCGATGTGCGGGACGACGACCTGCTCTGGCGGCCGGGGGTCGCGGAGTGGGCGGACGCCCCTTCGGTCCTGGGGTCGGTCAAAAAAGGACGGTCCTGATCATGCGGACCATTCATCGTTGTCCGATAGCTTCTAGTTCACGCGGAACGGCGCATCGTCAGCTATGATCGATACGCCACCTGAAGGAGAATGCATGTGATGAAGATGGGTTTTGCTTTGAGCGTTTTCCTCGCTGCGACGTTATCCGGTTACGCTGCGCGCGCCGAGGATGCCTGCACAAAGATCGTTGCCACCGGCCATCCTGAATATCCCGTCATGGCTTTCAAGGACGGGGACCGCATCAAGGGTGCGGCGCCGCTGCTGATCGCGGAGATTGCCAAGACCTTGGATGTTCCATTTGACTCTCAGTACATGGGTACGTGGGCGCAGGCGCAGTCAGCTACCCGTGAGGGCAAAGCCGACATGATCATGGGCGTCTACTACAACGACGAGCGGGCCGAGTATCTCGATTACGTCGAGCCGCCGTTCGTCTACGATCCTGTCGTGGTCTTCACCGCCAACGACCACCCAATCGACTACGCCGGGCAGGACGATCTTATCGGCAAGAAGGGTGTCGCGAACGAAGGGGAAAGCTTCGGTACGACGTTCGATGCATTTCTTAAGGACAAGCTGACGGTCACGCGCGTGGATGGATTGAAGGCCGCGTTCGATGCGCTCCTGTCGGGTGACGCCGACTACGTGATTGCGCCGTTTTATCCCGGAAGCGCGGAGGTGGTCCGGCTCGGCCTCGAGGAGAAGATCCGATCGCTGGAACCTGAACTCCTGTCGGAAGAGTTGTTTGTGGCGTTCTCCAAGACGTCGCCTTGCGCTGCGCTGGCGCCGAAGTTCGGCGAGGGGATCGAGAAGCTGACAGAGGATGGCCGCTTTCGCGAGCTGGTGAGCGACGCCCTTGCCCAATGGGACGCCGAAATGGGTCCTCAAGAATGACCGGACGTGTAATTCGTGGCCGGGCCCACACAGGTGGCCCCTGGCAAAGCGCTCTTCTATACTCGCTTCGATGACTCAATCTTGGTTTCGGCGGCAAAAGCTCCGCTTGCGCCGCCCATTGCAAATCCTCGCGGCTCCCGTCTTCGCCAATTACGTGCGTCTCGTCCTGAAGACGTCGCGGCGCGTGTCCGATCCGCCGGATTTTGTGGCGCGGGCGTGGGAACTCCATCCCTCGATCATCGCGCTGTGGCATGGCCAATTCTTCCTGCTGCCGGGCATCTATCCGCCCGAGATCCCGGGGCGCGCCATGGTTTCGCGTCATGAAGATGCGGAGGCTCTCGCCCGCGTTTTGCGCGGATTCGGGCTCGAGCTCATTCGCGGTGCGGGCGCGGGTACCCGCCGGCGAGATCGAGGCGGGGCGGAGGCGGCCCATGGGGCGGTCGCGTCCTTGCGGGAAGGCTACAGCATTGCCATGACCGCCGACGTGCCGCCCGGCCCCGCGCGGAAATGCGGACGCGGCATCGTGACGATCGCCAGTCTTTCAGGGCGGCCCGTCGTGCCGTTCGCCGTGGCGACCTCGCGGTATTGGGCAGTGAACTCTTGGGACCGCATGACGTTCAATCTTCCGTTTTCGACGCTGGGCGTCTGCATGGGTGATCCAATCTACGTGCCGCCAGACGTGAGCGGTGAGGTGCTTGAGCAGTACCGGCAACAGGTAGAGGATGCGCTTAACGCGACGACCGAGAAAGCCTATGCGCTGGCGGGCGCTGATCCGGCACGCGCCACGCCTAAGCCTCGCGGTTCCCGCTAAAGCGTCGGGTGGGGCTTTTCGGACCAATGTCCGCTGTGGCAGCATCCGGCTACTACCCGACAGGAGACTTGATCCGTTGCAGGCAAGATTGCTCCTCATAAAGATCGCGGTCACCGTCGGCCTCATCATCGTCGGCGTCGCGGTCTTGTCGGGTGCGCCCCAATTGTCTGTCGCCGAGCCATCATCCGATATCCCAGCTTGGCTCAAGGCTCATGTCGGCGACGGCGACAGTCAAATCTCTGAAGTGGTTCTGGAGAGGGCGCGCGCTTTACCTGCAAAGCAGAAAGACGGCGTGGTCCACAATGCCTGCTACCTCGCCATGGATGCGACGCGGCCCGCAGGGTTAGGGCGCCAGTTCTACGTGATCTGCGAACCCGACCAGATGTTCCGCGCGTTTCGTCTGGGCACGGCAACGGTCGCAAATTGAGTGGTGTCAATTTCACCAACGGCATTCGCTGCGCAAAAACTTTAGCAATGCGGAGGGGTCCAAGCTCACAACCGGCGGGCCTTACGTGACAGCCGAGATCAGAACGTCGTTCAAAGGATACTACCGCGCGTCGGGAAAGACCTCGCCGTTGCTACGCTCGTTCGTGCAGTTCGAGGGCGAAGGTGACACGGCGAACGCAAGAGAGCGCGCAATCGGTGGGCATCCAGCAGTGTTGTTGCGCAGTGTGTGCCGTCGCAAGGACGACAAAAGCCCCCTACGCTGACAAGGACGGATATGTCCTGTACGGGAATTTCGTCAACTACAGTGCCGGCCGTAGCAACGGCTGCACCAGCTGGACACCGAAGGATTCAGAGGACATCGTCGCCTTGGTGAAGGGCCTGCCGACGACGGTCTACATTTACCCTGAGTCGACTGACATCAACGCCGTCGTGCAAGCGGTGAAGGCCGGCAAGTCGCTGTCGAGCCAGGGCCTCTATTGGAACGCGTCATGCTTGCGGGAAATCCGCGCCCCGAAGTTCTGGCCGAAAGAAGAGCTTGAGCCGATCATCGATAAATACAGGGCGGCTCATCCATCGCCGCCCCCGCAACCGCCGCCGCTTTGCAAGTAAATAGGCGCGGCCGGACTCTAACAATCGTCAACGTCCCAGGTGCGGCCTGTTGACGAGGTACCCCCCTTAGGATTTGCTCTGAAGCGGGATTCGAAAGGGGGCATCCATGGATTTCAAGAAATTCTACTTCTCGGCTGACGGCCGGGCGAACCGGAAGCAGTTCTGGCTGTGGCTGATCTTGCCGGTGTTCGTGGTCAGTATCATCCTCAGCATTCTCGATGCTTCATTGGGGACGATGGACGCGGAGAGCGGCCTCGGATTGCTGAGCGGTATCTGGACCTTGATCGTCCTGATCCCGGCAATCCTGGTCTACATCAAGCGCTTCCACGATCGCGACAAGTCCGGCTGGTGGGTGTTGATCGGCTTGGTGCCGATCATCGGCGCGATCTGGCTTCTGATCGAGCTCGGCTTCCTTGCAGGCACGCCGGGACCGAACCGCTACGGACCGCCGGTCACCGACTAACGCGGGCAGAGGGTGCCGGGAAGTAAGCCATGATCCTGCTCATCGTCGGCATCATCGCATTTCTCGGCATCCACATGCTGCCGAGCTTCACCCATGTCCGCGAGGGGCTGATCGGCCGGCTTGGCGAGACCGGGTACCGGATCGTGTTCTCGGTTTTGTCGATCGTCACCTTCGTGCTCCTCGTCTGGGCGTTCGCCAAAGCGCCGGTCATCCAGATTTGGTCGCCACCGCCATGGACACGCTGGGTCGCGATCGTTCTCATGCTCCCGGCCTTCATCTTCCTGGTGGCCGCCTACGTACCGGGCCGCATCAAGGCGACGGTCAAGCACCCCTTCCTGGTCGCCATCAAGACCTGGGCACTCGCCCATCTGATTGCCAACGGCGATCTCGCCTCGATCCTTCTGTTCGGCTCATTCCTGGCTTATGCGGTGTATGACCGGATCACGCTAAAGGGCCGGAAACCGACGGAACTGATCGGGACGGCAGCCCAAGGGGGGACCCGAAACGACCTCATTGCCGTCGTTTTCGGCGTGGTGTTCTACGTGGTGTTCCTGGTCTGGCTTCACCCGCTCCTGATTGGGCGGGCAGTCCTGCCTCACTAAGCGTGGCCTACGACTTTTTTGCAGTGCAAAAAGCCCTTATATTCTGTCATAAGAGGCTCGTCTTGTAGTCACAGAGGCTCACGCTGTGTCTCAGAATTTCGACGCAAAACGCGTTACGGCACCAGAAATCGCCAAGCGCAAGGGTGGAACGCCCATCGTGGCGTTGACCGCCTACCATGCGCATACGGCGCGGATCATCGATCCGTACGTCGACATGCTGCTGGTGGGCGATTCACTCGGCATGGTGATGCATGGCTACGAGACCACGGTGCCTGTGCCGCTCGATCTCATGATCATGCATGCGCAGGCCGTGGTGCGCGGCTCGAAGCGGGCCCTCATCGTCGTCGACATGCCGTTCGGCTCTTACGAGGAGAGCCCGTCGGTCGCCTTCCGCAATGCTGCTCGGGTGCTGAAAGAGACGGGCTGCGGCGCCATCAAGCTCGAGGGCGGCGTGCACATGGCCGAGACCATCCACTACCTCACCAGCCGCGGCATCCCCGTCATGAGCCATATCGGCCTGACGCCACAGGCGGTGAACACGATCGGCAGCTTCCAGCCCCGCGGGCGGTTCCGTTCCGAATGGGCCGCGTTCGAGGAAGATGCCAGGGCGGTGGCCGAAGCCGGCGCGTTTGCCGTCGTACTGGAAGCGCTCGCTGAACTGCTTGCCGCGCGCATCACCAAGCAAATCCATATTCCCACCGTCGGCATCGGCGCATCCGCCGAATGCGACGGGCAGATCCTCGTGCTCGAGGACATGCTGGGCTTGTCGCCGCGCGTCCCGAAATTCGTCAAGGAGTACGCGCAGCTTGGCGGGGCCATCGAGGCGGCCGTGAAGGGCTTCTCCAGCGAGGTCCGCAACCGCGTCTTCCCATCGGACGAGTACACCTATCCGATGTGCGACGGAACCGACGAAGTCACGAAAAAGACCAAAATGACAGGCAGTTAGCGGTTACGCGCTAACGCATTTACCAAGCTTGTCAAGGGACGTCGGGCTTCAGCCTTGCGCGAGCTAGTGGCCTTCACTATACGGCGGGAGGTCGGGAGCGGCGTGGCTCCTGGCGCGATTGCCGCCGTCAGCCTGGAACCAGAGCCCACAGCCCTATGAGCGACAATAGTTTCTTTCGCGAGGTGGACGACGCCGTCCGCCAAGACCAGTACAAGGCGCTGTGGGACAAGTACGGGGTCGTCGTCCTCGTCTTGGCCGCATTACTGGTCGCGGGCGTTGCCGGATACAAGGGCTGGACCTACTGGCAGCAGCGCCAGGCGCAAGAGGCGGGAAACAAATTCACCCAGGCCCTTGCTCTGGAAAACGGCGGAGATGCCGCGAAGGCGCACGAGGCGTTCGCCGCGCTTGCGAAGGACGGGCCCGAAGGCTACCGCGTGCTGTCGCGCTTCCAGATGGCCGCGAGCGAGGCCAAGGCGGGAGAGACGGAGAAGGCGGTGGCCTCTTATGATGCGCTCGCCACCGACGGCAGCGTCGATCCGATCCTGCAAGGGCTTGCCACGCTTCAAGCAGCGACGCTTCGCCTCGACAACGCGGACTACGCAGAGATGGATCGTCGGCTCAAAGGCCTGATCGATACTAATAGCGCATGGCGCTTCACGGCGCGGGAGCTGCTCGGACTCTCGGCTTACAAGAACGGCGACATGCGTGCCGCGGAGACCGAATTCAGCGCATTGCTGAGCGATCCAGCTACGCCGCCGAACTTGCGGGACCGCGCGAACGTTTTGCTTGCGCTTATCGTGGGAAATGCGCCGGCGTCGAGCGCTGCGACGAACTAAGAGCGCAAAAGATCAAAGGATGGCTCGGAACGTGGGCCGGGGTACAACACGAGAGATTGGCGGCCGCCTTCTCGGCGCGGGGCTCGCGCTCATGCTCACCGCGGTGATCTGCGGATGCGGCGGTCCGCTCTCCGGCATCAAGAATCCATTCGCCAAGGAAGAGGCAAGGCTACCCGGCGAGCGCGTCGCCGTCATCACCGATCCGGGTGAGTTCAACGCCGGGCAGGTGACCACCAAGCCCGTCTCGCTGCCGCCTGAGAAGGTGAATGGTGCTTGGTCGCAGCCCGGCGGCACGCCTGCCAACGATCTCGGCCATCTCGCGTTAAACGGCTCGTTGCACAAAGCTTGGGCGGTCGATGCGGGCACGGGCTCCTCGTCGAGCGGCCGGTTGAGTGCGGTGCCGCTTGTTGCAGAAGGCAAGGTCTTCACGCTCGATGCGGCCGGCAACGTCTCGGCGTTCTCAAGTGCGAGCGGGTCCAGGATCTGGCGCGCGAGCGTAACGCCGGAGAACGAAAAGAGCAGTGAAGGGTTCGGCGGCGGGCTCGCGCTCGAGGGCGGTCGTCTCTATGCGACCACGGGCTATGGAACCGTGGTCGCGATGGATGCCGGCAACGGCGCTATCCAGTGGACCAAGTATGTCGGCGAGCCGATCCGCAACTCGCCCACCGTGGCCGGCGGCAAGATCTATTTCGTTTCTGCGGACAACATGCTGCGCGCACTGAACACGTCTGACGGCGAAGAAGTATGGAAGGCGCGGGGCCTGCCTCAGACTGCGACGCTGCTCAGCAATGCGAGCCCGGCGGTGTCCGGCGGTCTCGTGGTGGCGCCGTTCCCGGCTGGGGATATCGCCGCGTTCGAGGCCGGTAGCGGCAAGAGAGCGTGGAGCGACTCGTTATCCCGGACCACTGAAACCAACGCCGCCGGCATTCTCGGCGACCCGGCGCGGCCCGTCATCGATGGCGGTGTCGTGTTCGCCGTCAGTCATGGCGGCAGGATGATCGCGACGTCGGCCTCATCAGGCGCGCGAGTGTGGACGCGGAACCTCGCCAGCACGCAGATGCCATGGGTCGCCGGGGATACGGTGTTCGCGGTCGACACCTCGGGCAAGCTCGTGGCACTCGGCCGCGGCGACGGCCAGGTTCGGTGGATAACCGATCTGCCCAATAGCGCGCGATGGAGCGGGCCGGTGGTCGCCGGCAATCGCGTATGGGTCATTTCCGGGGATGGGCTGCTGGTCGGCGCCGACGCCCGGACTGGGCAACTCGGCACGCAGATCGATCTGAATACGGACGTCTTCGTCACGCCCGTTGTGGCTGGCGGCCGGATGTATATCCTGTCGGACGATGCCGACCTGATCGCTCTTAACTGACGCCTACCTGGGCGCTCGTGCGCCATCTACTTCCCTCGGAACCATGCCCTTTACTGTCGCCATTGTCGGACGGCCCAATGTCGGCAAGTCCACTCTGTTCAACAGGCTGGCCGGAAAGCGGCTGGCGCTGGTCGACGATCAGCCGGGCCTGACGCGCGACCGGCGGGAGGCTGAAGCCGAACTCGGGACCTGTGCCGTCACCCTTGTCGATACCGCCGGGCTCGAGATGGGTGATGAGGGGCTCACGGCGCGCATGCGCCGCCAGACCGAGGCGGCGATCGCGGAAGCCGATCTCGTGGTGTTCCTGATCGACGCGCGTGCGGGTGTCATCGCCGCGGACGAGGAATTCGCGGGCCTCGTGCGCCGCTCCGGCAAGCCCGTTGTCCTCGCCGCGAACAAGTCGGAGGGGACCGCGGCGGAAGCGGGCTTCTACGAGGCCTTCGCGCTCGGGTTTGGCGAGCCGCTGCCGATCTCTGCGGAGCATGGGCTCGGCATCGGCGAGCTCAGCGCGGCGATCGAGCAGGCCTGTGCCGAGCGAGGCGCGGGTGTCACAGAAGAGCCGGGCCTAGAGGATAAGGCACTCCACCCGCTGCGCATCGCTGTGGTCGGGCGCCCAAATGTCGGCAAGTCGACGCTGGTCAACGCGCTCCTTGGCGAGGAGCGCATGATCACCGGCCCCGAGGCCGGGATCACGCGCGACGCGATACCGTCGGAAGTGGAGTGGGACGGGCGGCCGCTTCGCCTGTTCGACACGGCGGGCTTGCGGCGCAAAACGCGAGTCGAGGGCAAGGCCGAGGAACTTTCCGTCGGCGACACGCTAAGAGCGATCCGGTTCGCCGAAGTCGTCGTGCTGCTGCTTGACGCGGAGCAGCCATTCGAAAAGCAGGACCTTCAGATCGCAGCGCTGATTGCGCAAGAGGGACGTGCGCTCGTTATCGCGCTCAACAAATGGGATCTCGTGCGCGAGCGCGACAAGCGCTTGCGTGAGCTGCGCGAGACGTGCCAGCGGCTCTTGCCCCAAGTCAAAGGTGTGGCGCTGATGCCGGTCTCGGCTTTGAGCGGCAAGGGTGTCGGAAAACTGATGGATGCGGTGCTTGCGGCGGACGCGATATGGAACAGGCGGCTGCCGACCCACGCACTCAATCAGTGGCTCGGTGCCACGGTCGATGCCCATCCCCCGCCGGCGCCGTCTGGGCGCCGCATCAAGCTGCGCTATATCACTCAAGCCAACGCGCGGCCGCCGACCTTCGTCGTGTTCTGCTCGCAGCCGAAGGCGCTACCGACTCCTACACCCGCTATCTCGTAAACGGCTTACGCGAGGCCTTCGACTTGCCTGGGGTGCCGATCCGGCTCAACCTGCGCAAAGGTGAGAACCCGTTCGCCAAGGGGCGCAGGTCATGAGCAGCGAAACGGAGGTGTATTTTTATCACCTTGAGAGCCGCACACTCGAACAGGTGTTGCCCACTCTGCTGGAACGCTCCCTGGAGCGGGGCTGGCGCGCGACGGTGCAAGCGTCGAGCACCGAGCGGTGCGAGGCGCTCAACACGCTGTTATGGACCTACCGCGAGGAAAGCTTCCTGCCGCACGGGACGGCGAGTGACGGTTCGCCATCCATGCAGCCGATCTACCTCACGGTGGAGGATGACAATCCAAATGCCGCGGAGGTTCGCTTTCTCGTGGATGGAGCCAAGCTGGAAGACGCCGCGCCTTACGTGCGCGTGGTCTACGTGTTCGACGGTCATGACGAGAGCGCCGTGGCCGACGCCCGCGCGGCGTGGACGGACGCCAAGGCCAAGGGGTTTGCGGTGAGCTACTGGCAGCAGGACCAAGACGGACGTTGGCAGCAAAAGGCGTGAGACCCTTCAGATCTCGATGCCGGTGAGGCGTAGCGTGTAGAGCATGGCGAAATAGGCGCCGATCGTGAGCGCGATCGAGACGGCGAGGCTCGCATAGAACTCGACGCCGCCGCGAATGAGGAGCGGCAGGCTCACGAACAGCACGAGGGAGGGGAGCACGAGCCAGAAGATGCCGGTGGCGAGCCGCGCCACCTTCTCCGCATCGCCTGTATCGATATAGAGCCAGATCATGGCGAGGACCGAGGTCAGCGGGATCGAGGCGAGGATCGCACCGAACAGGGTGCTTCGCTTCGCAACCTCAGAGACTGCGACGACGAGAACGCTCGTCACCAGGACCTTGAGCGTGGCATAGAGCATCGGCTTCACCCTCCTAGGCGCCGCGGCGAGCCCACGGCGGCTTCCCACAGGTTCCAGCTGTTTACCCTGATCACCTTGTCGCTGTCATGCCTGGCAGCTATAAGCCCCCGCAAAGATTCTAAGGAGTAGATGGACTTAAGCATGGCTAGCGAACGCACGCTCTCAATCATCAAGCCCGACGCTACCGAGCGCAATATTACCGGGTTGATCATCGCCCGGCTCGAGGCCGCTGGTCTTCGCGTGATCGCGCAGAAGCGCGTGTGGTGGAAAAAGAAGGACGCTCAGAAGTTCTACGAGATCCACAAGGGCCAGGACTTCTACAAGGGGTTGATCGCCTTCATGACCTCGGGCCCGATCGTGCTCCAGGTGCTTGAGGGTGAGGACGCCATCGCGCGGAACCGTGCGGTCATGGGCAAGACCAACCCGGTCGATGCCGAGCCCGGCACCATCCGCAAGGATTTCGGGGTCAATATGCAGCGGAACTCCGTGCACGGCTCCGACAGCCCAGAAAGCGCCGAGCGCGAGATCGCGCTGTGTTTCAAGAAGGGCGAGATCGTGGGGTAGGGCCCGGGCCCCACGTTTGATCTACGACAAGGCATCGTTTCGCCTCCGATGGGAGGTATGAGGCTCCATAGTCTCGAGGAGCTCATCGCATGCCGCGCGCGCCCTATCAGGTTCTAGCCGCATTGATCGTCACCGGGCTCATATTGGCGCCGAGGGCCGGAACGCTGGCCGGGGATGTGCCGCCGGATGCCGACGGCGTGCCCAAGGATATTTCCAAGACCGAAGAGCCGGCGATCGGCTGGAGCCTGCGCAATCTCGATCCCGAGCAGCAGCAGCGCATGCTGCGCTTCTCGACCTTCGTCAATCAGCAGATCCCTGAGAAATATGCGAAGGCCGAGAACACGGTCGGTTACACGGTGCGCGCCATCGCCGAGGGCGGGCCGCTCTACGTGGCCAATTGCCGGAAGTGCCACGGCGATACCGGCCTTGGCAACGGCGACCTTGCATATGCGCTGAAACCGTCGCCGGCGCTGCTTGCCTACATGGTGCAGCAGCCGATCGCCGTCGACCAATATCTGTTGTGGAGCATCTCCGAAGGCGGCAAGCAATTTGGTACGGCGATGCCGGCATTCAAGGACATGCTGACCGAGAACCAGATCTGGCAGATCGTTGCCTATTTGCGCGCGGGGTTCCCCGACCTCGAAGATAGCGAGGCGCCGACAAAGAACGGCGCCGCCAAGACCGACGATCCAGACTAAACGCGGTTCTTTCCGCCAACGCCTCGCGAACGCCGCAAAGCCCTGCTCCATTAATGTCTCCTCTTAAGGAGGTTCGCATGACACCTGCAAGGACATGGCTTGTGGCGGCGGCTGCCTCGGCGATGATGCTTGCCGCGAGCGGCTCGGCACACGCTGAATGCAAAGGCTCGCAAGCAATCGACAATTGCTTGGTCGGAAGCTGGCAGCAGACCGGCGGCGGCGCCACGGAATGGATGCGTGAGCACATGAAGGGTGCGCCGATCAACGTGACGGCGACAAAGGCCACCATCACTTTGAGCGCCGACGGCACGTTCTCCACCTCGAAGGTCGACGCCACCGCAGAGGTCATGCACGAAGGCATGCCACAGGTGACCAGCCACGTTAGTTCCCAGGGTAGTGGGCAGTGGTCGGCCGCGGAGGGCAAACTTACCCTGTGCATGGGGGCTATGGACGGCGAGGGGACAATCGAAATGAAAGGCCCGGGCGGCAAGACGACCAGCATGCCGATGCCGCAGATGCAGCCAACCGACGTGACGATGACGTATGAGTGCGCCGGGACGAGCTTGTCGACCGTCCAGCCCATGCCGATGAACTCGACGATGACGACGACCTACGCGCGCGTAAAGTAGTGTGATGGGTTAGGCGCTAGCTCAGCGCGCGAATGCGGAAGGGAAGTCCGCCCTTGGGGCTGAGCGTCACGGTGGCGTGAATCTTCGCCGGCTGCGGGCCCACATATTCCGGCGTGTACCGGCGCAGCAACTGGACGAGTGCCAGCGTGTTCTCGATCTGCGACAGCGCACCGCCGATGCACGAGCGCTTGCCGGCGGCAAACGGCAGATAGGTGTACTTCACCCGCTTCTTGGCCCGCTCCGGTGCAAACCGCTCCGGATCGAACTTCTCCGGCTCATCCCAGTAGTTCGGGCTGTGATGCATCACGTAGGCAAGGATCACGACTTTGTCGCCGGCCTTGATTTTGTGACCTCCGATCTCGTCGTCGCCCGCGGCGATGCGGATCAGCGCCCAGATCGGCGGGAATAGCCGCATGGTCTCTTGGATCACCATGCGGGTGTAGCTGAGCTGCTGGACCTCATTCCAAGCGGGATCGCGCTCGCCGCACACGCGCCGCGCTTCCTCGCGGATGCGCTCCAACGCCTCGGGGTGCTGCGATAGGAGATAAAGCGACCAGGCGAGGGTCAGCGCCGTGGTCTCGGTGCCGGCCCATAGATACTGCTTCATCTCGTCGATCACTTGCTGGCGATCGAACTCCGGGAAGGTAGGATCCGCCTCCGCCGCGAGGATCATCTGCAACAGCGTGTTCTCGCGGTGATCGATGACGTTGGCGCCGATCACCGTCTCGGGAATCGAGCCCCACACCTCCATGGCCTTGGCAGCGTCCTCGGCGTTCATCTCGACAAGTTCGCCGCGCACGTTCTTCAGGCGGATCGACTTGTGGTTCACCACGTCGGTGTAAGTCTTCACCTGGCGGAACACGAAATGCGGGTTGAACGGCATCTCGCGGTCGAACAGCGCCTTGCACACCATCTCGGCGGCGAGCGTCCAGGTCTCTTCCACCATCTCGATGGTCTCACCGGTCGAGGCGAACTTCGCCCAACGCCCCATCTTCGAGTTGATGGCCGACATGAGATACGGAAAGTAGATCTCGAACATATTGGGGTGGAACGCCGGCTGCTGCGGCGCGCGGATCTTCTGCCACAGCGCGCCGTCGATGGTGATCATGCTGCGACCGAACACGGGGCGGAGCCCGTCGAAATATTTGGTGTAGTTGTCGGCGTTCGATACCAGCACGCGCTCGGCGTGGGCCGGCTCGCTCAACAGAACGATGCGCTGGTTCCTAAGACTGATAGGGATGATGCCGCCGTACTTGTCGCTCAGCGCCATGAGAACCTGCATGGGGTTCTCCTGGTTCAAGAGCGGCGTGAGCTTGAACCAGATGCTCTGCTCTTCGCCAAGTCCGTGATGTGCTGAGTAGGCGACAGTCATATCCGCAATTTAAGGCCTTCCCCCTAATTTCCTTGGCAGGGCCGCCGCGGCCGATCCCAGGGGGCCTGCTCCAGTCCGGGAATCGGCCACCCGCGCCCCTCCGGCCGCGTTTCGGTCCCGGTCCGGCAGGCGCGAAGTTTGTCTCGAAGTCAGCCGTTTCTGTAGCATCCGGCCGTCAACATTGTCCATCGTCGGTAGTGCCGCATCTTGTCGTGCGACAACCTTCCCCGTCCAGTGGTTGATATTTCCCGGCGTTAATACTTGGCTCACAGACTGCCTTAATGGGATGGCGAAAAGTGGCCGTTTTAGTCGGCCCGCTCTGTCACTTCGACCACACGGTCATCTTCCACGCGGACCGCGCCGGAGGCGACCAGCCTGAGCGCTTGAGGATAGAGCCTGTGCTCGGCCTCCAAGACCCGCGCGGCTAGGCCCTCTTCAGTGTCGTCGGGATGCACGGGTACTGCGACCTGGGCCACGATTGGGCCTTCATCCATCTCCTGCCGCACGAAATGGACCGTGCAGCCGGTGGTCTTAGCGCCAGCTTCGAGCACGCGCGCATGGGTGTGGAGGCCTCTGAACGCGGGCAGCAGAGAAGGGTGAATGTTGAGGTGGCGGTCCCGCCAGCGCTCCACGAAGTCCTGCGTGTGGAGGCGCATGAAGCCCGCATTGCAGAGAAGTTCGATCCCGGCCCGTCGGAGCGCAGCATCGATCGCGGCATCGAATTGCTCGCGCGTGGGGAAGTCCTTGTGGTTGATGACGAGAGTCGGGATGCCGGCGGCTTCGGCACGGGAGAGGCCGCCCGCGCCCGGCACGTTGGAAATGACCAACACGATCTCAGCGGGATAGTCGGGCGCCTTAGCGGCGTCGATCAGTGCCTGAAGGTTGCTGCCGCGGCCCGAGATGAGAACGCCGACCGGTTTCTTCGCGGTCATGACGCCGACCGGGGCTTGCCTCCGAGGCGGACGGCATCGCCGTTGTCGCGGTCGACGAGCGCGCCGATGACCGTGGCTTCGTTGCCCAGTGGGCCGAGGAGCTTGAGGATGCGATCGACATCGCCCGGCGCCGCGATCACCACCATGCCAACACCGCAATTGAAGGTGCGGAGCATCTCAAGGGTGTCGAGCCTCGCCTCGACCTGAAGCCACTCGAAGACCGGCGGCAGATGCAGCTTGCTCTGGTCGATTTTCGCCGACAGCGTGTCGGGCAGCACCCGCGGCAGATTGTCGATGAGCCCGCCGCCGGTGATATGGGCGAGCGCCTTGACGGCTGCGGTTGCGCGAATCGCCTCAAGGAGTTGACGTACATAGATGCGTGTTGGTGTGAGCAGTGCCGCGCCAAGAGACGTGCCGGGCTCGAACGGTGCGGGATCATTCCAATCGAGACCACTTTCGGCGACGACGCGCCGCACCAGCGAGAAGCCGTTGGCATGGACGCCAGACGATGGCAGAGCGATCAGGACGTCGCCAACGGCGAGATCGGTCCGCGGCAGAAGTTGCGTGCGTTCCACCGCGCCGACGGCGAAGCCAGCCAAATCGTAGTCGCCCGGTTCGTAGAGACCCGGCATCTCGGCGGTCTCGCCGCCGATCAGGGCGCAGCCTGCTTCGGCACAGCCTTCGGCGATACTCGCCACGACGCGCGCGGCCACGCCCACTTCGAGTTTGCCGGTCGCGAAGTAGTCGAGGAAGAACAGCGGCTCGGCGCCCTGGACCACGAGGTCATTCACGTTCATGGCAACCAGATCGATACCGATGCCGTCATGGAGCCCGGTCTCGATGGCGAGCTTGAGCTTGGTGCCGACCCCATCGGTCGCCGCCACGAGAAGCGGATCCTCGTAGCCGCAGGCCTTGAGGTCGAACAGTCCGCCGAAGCCACCGATGCCGCCGAGCACGCCGGCGCGCATGGTCTTGGCGGCGAGCGGACCGATGGCCTTCACCAGGGCATTACCGGCGTCGATGTCGACACCCGCCTCGCGATAGGTCAGGGGAGCTTGGGATTTTGGGGGCACCTTGAGCGCTCGGGGTGCAAGTTCAGCGGAATTGGCATAACAATCGTGCCGGACGAGGCCCGTCAAGGCGGAAAGGCCGCTCCCCCGCCACATTCCAAGGGTTTAGGGGAGGAGGTGCGCCTGGGGTCGCGGGCGAGGGTGGTGATCGCGGTAGTCCGACATGCGTTTCAGGCGATTAGGGCTTTTCGCTCGCAGATTGAATCTCTTTGTGTTGATCGCCGCACTTGGCTCCGGCCCGGTGTGCGCCGCCGACAGCCTTTACGACGTGGCCAAGGTCTCCGTGGACATCACCGCCAAGGACGCCGTGGCGGCCCGGGACAAGGGCATGGTGCAGGCCGAGATGCGGGCCATGAAGGTCGTGCTCGACCGGCTCGTGCCCATGTCGCTCCAAGACCAGCTCCCTGAGTTCACCAAGGACGAGGTCGAGGGCCTGGTCAGCGGCATTGCCATCCGCAAGGAACAGACCTCCACCACGCGCTACATCGCGACGCTCGACGTGCGCTTCAACGCCCAGGCCGTGCAGCAGTTGCTCGCGAGCTACGGCATTCCGTTTAGCGAAGAGCGCGCGCCATCGATCTCCATCTTGCCGGTGATGCTGACGGCCGAGGGCGTCGTGAGCGAGGGGGCGGAGGGTTGGCGGAGCGCGTGGGAAAGCCTCGACCTCACCCATGGGCTGACGCCGGCCACAATCTTGAGGCCGCGGGCCGACCTCGAGCCCGGCAAGATAAAAGCCGTGCTCGCGGGCGATCCGGATGCGTTCACGGCGATGCAGAGCTCCTATGGCTATGGCGGGCTCGTGATCGCCGTGGGTGAGGTGAAGGGCGGCAAATTCGTCACGCGTCTCGCGGGCGAGGACGGGGTCGGCGCGATCACGTTCACCCGCGACGATGCCATCTCGGGCGATGCGGCGAAGGCGGCGCGCGAGGGCGCGGAGGCGGCGTTCGCAATGATCGAGAACCGCTGGAGGATGATGCGCTCGGGCGGCGAGGCGCCGGCGGCGGCCGCAGCTCCCTATGCCGCAACTCCCTATGAGGAAGGCGTGCCCGGTGCGCCGATGATGGAACAGACGCCTGCAGCTGCAGCACCCGCGGAGGTGCCACGCAACGTTGTCGCGTTGGTTGAATTTTCGGGTCTAAGGGATTGGCAGCAGATTCGAACTCGGCTCGCGCAGATGGCGGGTATCCAGGGGCTCGAGGTCAACGCGCTGTCGGCTCGGACGGCATCGATTACCTTCGATTTTGCCGGGTCGCTAGACCGCCTTCAGGCCACGCTCGGCGAGAACGGATTTGCCCTTGATGAGCGAGATGGGACATTCGTGGTGCGTTCCCGTTAAGGTGGCATCGGAGTTTGAGCCCGTGTTTAAGCGGAATCTGCTAGAATCTGTGGACGGCGCCCGCCCAAGCGTCATGGGTGCAAGCGGCCACAGGGAGAAGCGCTCGTGAATATCCCCAACGCACTCACGCTTGCGCGCATCTTTGCCGTCCCCCTGCTGGTGTGGCTCATCATCGACCAAGAGATGTTCGCCGCATTTCTGCTGTTCATGCTTGCTGGGCTGTCTGACGGGGCCGACGGCTATCTCGCCAAGCGGTTCGGCTGGCACACGGAGCTTGGCGCGTATCTCGATCCCATCGCCGACAAGGCGCTTCTCGTCAGCATCTACGTCACCCTCGGCCTCGCAGGCCATCTGCCCGTCTGGCTCGTCATCGCCGTGGTGAGCCGCGATGTCCTGATCGTTGGAGCCGTGCTGCTCGCCTGGATGATGTCGCGGCCGATCTCGGTGAAGCCACTCCTGGTGAGCAAGGTGAACACACTCTCCCAGATCTTGCTCGCCGGTGTGGTCCTTGCCGAACTGGGGTTGGGGCTTGGGCTGCAGACGCTGGTCTGGGTTCTGATTTGGGTAACGGGCGCACTCACCATTATGTCGGCCGCCGCCTATTTCTGGGCATGGCTCCAGCATATGGCGAGCTACGAGCCGGCGCCTGCGCCGCTGCCGCGCCGTAAGAAGTCGACGAGCCTCGGTGGCGGCGAGCGATCGCGGGCCAGAGTTTCGTGACGCTCGGTCAGCTCACCTTCGACCTACCGCACCGCGCCGCACTCGGCGCGGAGGATTTTCTCGTCAGCGACTGCAACGTTGCAGCGGTCAAGCTGATCGACTCTTGGCCCCAATGGTCGGATCGGGTGCAGCTTCTGATCGGCCCCGCGGCGAGTGGCAAGACGCATCTCGTGCGCGTGTGGCAAGGCCGCTCGGGCGCCGTCGCCCTCGATCCGGCCCATCTCGGGATTGCGCTGCTCGACCGGATCGTTTCGGGTTCGTCTATCGTGGTGGAGGATGCCGACCGCATTGCCTACGACGAGAAGACGCTGTTTCATCTGTTGAACCTGGCGCGCGAGAAGCCTCTCTTCGTGCTGCTGACGGCGCGCGCGACCCCCAGCCGGTGGGGCACGACTCTTCCCGATCTGGTGTCACGGTTGAATGCGGTGCCTGTGACAGAGATCGGCGCGCCTGACGAGGCTTTGCTGCGAACGGTGATGCTCAAGCATTTCACCGACCGGCAGCTCAATATCGATCCCGGGCTACTCGAGTTCATGGCGCTCAGGATCGACCGATCGCTTGAAGCCGCGGCGGCGGCGGTCGACGCGGTCGACCGGGCGGCGCTCGCCTCGGGGCGAAAGATCAGCCGCCAGTTGGTCGTGGAGGCGTTGCAAGGGACCGCTACGGCCGATTAAACGTTCCCGCAGAATTGGCGTTTTCCGTAACGCTAGTGATACATTTCAGGGCGTACCATGCCGGCCGAGCTTGAGCCCAGGGAAGGCGGAAAGCACCGGATTTCACGAGGTTATCAATGAATTTGCCCGAAAAGGTCGAACCGAGCGACGCGGATGCCCGCGTTGTCGCCTTCGGGCCCGGGCGCTATTTCAATCGCGAGCTGTCCTGGCTCAACTTCAACAAGCGGGTCATGGAGGAGGCGGAGAACGAGCGCCATCCCCTTCTGGAGCGGCTGCGGTTCCTGTCCATCTCCGCCACCAACCTCGACGAATTCTACATGGTGCGGGTCGCGGGCCTCCGGGCCCAGGTCGTCGCCGGCATCGAGACCCCGAGCCAAGACGGGCTGACGCCCTCCGAGCAGCTCGATCGCATCAACCAAGCCGTCGCGGACCTCACGTCCCACCAGCAGGAGAGTTGGGTAACGCTTGCAGCACTGCTTGGTGAGGCGGGCATCCACGTGCTCCACGCCGATCAGCTTTCCGAGAGTGAGCGCGCTTGGCTCGAGGAGCACTTTCTCAACCTCATCTTTCCGGTGCTTACGCCGATCGCCGTCGATCCGGCTCACCCGTTCCCGTTCATCCCGAATTTTGGCTTTACGCTGGGGCTCGAGCTGGTGCGCGAGGGGTCGTTCCGCACCATGCACGCGCTCCTGCCGATCCCGCCGCAGCTTGATCGCTTCATTCGCTTGCCGGGCGAGGAAGGCTCAAAGGACATTCGCTTTATCAGGCTCGAGACGGTGGTCGGCATTTTCGTGCCGCGGCTGTTCCCCGGCTACCGGGTGCGCAGCCAAGGCGCGTTTCGGGTCGTGCGTGACAGCGATATCGAGGTTCAGGAAGAGGCTGAAGACCTCGTGCGCGTGTTCGAATCTGCACTAAAGCGCAGGAAGCGCGGCTCGGTCATCCGGCTCGAAATGGAAGCCACGATGCCGTCAAGGCTTCAGCGCTTCGTGATGCAGGAGCTGAAAGTGTCTGAGCGCGAGAGCTTCGTGCAGAAGGGCCTGATCGGGCTCGCCGACACCAATCAGCTTATTGTCGCCGACCGTCCCGACCTCAAGTTCGAGCCGTTCGTTAGCCGTTTCCCGGAGCGCATCCGAGAGCATCAGGGCGATTGCTTTGCAGCCATCGCCAAGAAAGACATCGTTGTCCACCATCCTTACGAGTCATTTGATGTGGTGCTTCAGTTCCTGAAGCAGGCGACTGCCGATCCGGACGTGGTCGCGATCAAGTGGACGCTCTACCGCACGAGCAAGACGTCGCCGATTATCGAGGCCTTGAAAGACGCAGCCGACGCCGGCAAGTCGGTGACGGCCGTTGTTGAGCTCAAGGCCCGGTTCGACGAGGAGGCCAATATCAAGTGGGCGCGTTCGCTCGAAAGCGCGGGTGTGCAGGTGGTGTATGGCTTTCTTGAGCTGAAGACCCACGCCAAGCTCAGCCTGATCGTGCGGCGCGAGCGCGGCGAGCTCGTCACCTATTGCCATATCGGCACCGGCAACTATCACTCGGTGACCGCTAAGATCTATACCGACCTGTCGTTCTTCACCGCCGACCGGACGATCGGCAACGACGTGTCGCGCATCTTCAACTACGTCACAGGCTACGCCGAGCCGGCCGAGCTTGAGGCCATGGCGGTGTCGCCGGGAGGGATTAGGGCGCGCATCCTCGACCATATCCGCGAGGAGATGTACCACGCCAAGGCGGGGCGCCCTGCAGCCATCTGGATGAAGATGAACTCGCTCGTCGACTCCGAGATCATCGACTCGCTCTACGAGGCGAGCCAGGCTGGCGTCGAGATCGACCTCGTGGTGAGGGGCATTTGCTGCCTGCGCCCCGGCGTTCCGGGACTTTCGGAGAACATCCACGTCAAGAGCATCGTCGGCCGCTTTCTCGAGCATTCGCGCATCTATTGCTTTGGTGCGGGCCACGGGCTTCCACATCGCAAGGCGGTGGTCTATATCAGCTCAGCCGACATGATGCCCCGCAACCTCGACCGCCGCGTGGAGGCCATGGTACCGATCAAGAACCCCACGGTGCACGAGCAGATCCTCGATCAGATCATGGTGGCCAATCTCAAAGACAATCTTCAGAGCTGGCGGGTGCTGCCTGATGGCAGTTCCGAACGCATCAAGCTCATCGAGGGGCAGGAGCCGTTTAGCGCACAGGATTATTTCATGACCAATCCGAGCCTTTCCGGCCGCGGGACGTCGCTGACCGAGAACATGCCGCCGCGCTTCACACGTCTGGTCGAGACGGGCTAGAGTCATCGCGTGATGGCTTCGAGCAACGATCGAGCCCCTGTTGCAGTCGTCGACATCGGCTCGAATTCGGTGCGGCTGATCGTCTACGACGACGCGAGCCGTGCACCTGCACCCATCTACAATGAGAAGGTCTTGTGCGGCCTTGGCCGGTCGATCGCCACGTCGGGCAAGCTCGCCGCCGACGGCGTGTCGCGGGCGTTGCGCGCGCTCCGGCGCTTTCGCGCATTGATCGAGCAGCTCCAGGTCTCGCGGGTCGAGGTCATCGCCACGGCGGCGGCGCGCGAGGCGGAAAACGGCCAGGAGTTCATCGCCCAGGCCGAGCAGGTTCTCGGCCGGCGTATCACGGTTCTGTCGGGCACGATGGAAGCGGAACTCGCCGCGCTTGGCGTGGTGTCCGGCATCTACGCTGCGGATGGCTTCGTCGGCGATCTTGGCGGCGGCAGCCTCGAGCTTATCGACGTCCGCGGCGGGCGGCTGTCCGACGCCGTGACCATGCCGCTCGGCGGCTTGCGGCTGATCGATGCCTCCGGCGGCAACCTCAAGAAGGCGCGTGAGATCGTCGACGCCGAGTTCGCCAAGGTCGAGTGGCTGGAGAAGGGTAGGGGCCGCGACTTCTACGCGATCGGCGGGACCTGGCGCGCGCTCGCGCGGCTCCACATGACCCAGACCAACTATCCCTTGAGCGTGATGCACAATTACCGCATCAGCGCCGAGGAGGCGTTGAAATTTGCCGCGCTGCTCGACCATCAGTCGCAGAGCTCGTTGGCCGGCATTCGCGACATCTCGAGCGCCCGGCGCGAGACGGTGCCCTACGGTGCGCTCGTGCTCGAACGTCTCATCAAGCAAATGAAGCCGCGCTCGGTGGTGATCTCGGTGCTCGGCATTCGCGAGGGATTGCTCTACAGCCTGCTGTCGGAAGAGGAGCGGGAGAAGGATCCTCTGCTCGAGGCTTGCGCCAACTTGGCGAGCCAGCGCTCGCGGTCCCTCGTCAACGCTTACGAGTTGTGCGATTGGACCGATACGCTGTTCCGCGCACCGGGACCGGCCGAGACGGCCGAGCAGAAACGCCTGCGCTACGCGGCATGTCTGTTATCGGATATCGGCTGGCGCGCGCACCCCGATTATCGTGGCGCCCAGAGCCTCAACCTCGTAGCTCATGGCGATTTCGTCGGCGTCGATCATCCGGGCCGCGCCTTTCTCGCGCTGACCGCGTACTACCGCAACGAAGGCCTCGTCAAAGACGATCTCAGCCAGCGGCTGGTGGAGCTCGTGGACAAGGATACGCTGAAGCGAGCGCGCATCCTGGGCGCCGCATTCCGTGCGGCGCACATGGTTGCTGCCGCCATGCCCGGCGTCTTGCCGCATACGCCGATCAGCTATGAGGGTAATCGTCTGGTGTGGTCGCTGCCCGATCCTTACTCGAATCTCGAGGGCGAGCGGGTCGAGCGCCGCTTCAAGGCGCTTGCCAACCTGCTCGACCGGGAGCCCGAAATCAGGGTCGGCACCCCGTTCCAGCTTGCGGCGGGCTAGGCGCTTGACTTGCCGGTCGAGGCTGCCACCCCCAAATCTGCGTCATACCGGCTTTCGCCGGGATGACGAACTGTGGCAAACCAGACGCGAATCCATAACGATTCCTCATCATTTCAGCCGTTAGATCGAAGCATGGCAGAGGATCTCTATTCCGTTCTTGGCGTGGCGAAGACCGCGAGCGCCAACGAAATCACCAAGGCCTACCGCAAGCTCGCCAAGAAGCTGCATCCCGACCTCAATCCCGGCGACAAGGCGGCCGAGGACAAGTTCAAGCAGGTCAGCCACGCCTATTCCATCCTGAATGACCCGGACAAGCGCGGCCAGTACGACCGTGGTGAGATCGATGCGAGCGGACAGGAGCGGCCGCAGCAGCGCTATTACCGCGAATATGCTGGCGGTCCGGAGGGCGCGCGCTATCACTCCAGCGCGGGCTTCGAGGATATCGGCGCCTTCAGCGATCTGTTTGGCGACATGTTCGGCGGCGGCGGGGCCGGCATGCGCGGCGGCCGGGGCGGGCGGTTCTCCATGCGGGGTCAGGACGCCCAATACCATCTCGACATTCCGTTTCTCGATGCGGTGAACGGCACCAAGCAGCGCATTACCTTGCCCGACGGCAGCACGCTCGACGTGACAATCCCGGCTGGCGTCAACGAGGGGCAGGTGCTCCGGCTGAAGGGCAAGGGGCATCCCGGCATGGGTGAGGGGCCGCCCGGTGACGCTCTGGTCGAGATCGGCGTCGGTGCGCATCCCCTGTTCAAGCGCGAGGGCAACGACATCGTTGTCGACGTTCCCATCAGTCTCGACGAGGCGGTGCTTGGCGGCAAGGTCGAGGTGCCGACCATCGGCGGGCGCGTCTCGGTGACTGTACCGGCAGGCTCCAATACCGGCCAGACGCTCAGGCTCAAAGGACGCGGCGTGAAAACCAAGAGCGGCGCCGGCGATCAGTTGGTGCGCTTGAGCGTCATGATGCCGGAGACGATCGACCAGGACCTCAAGAGCTTCGCGGAGGAGTGGCGCAAGAGCCATAGCTACGATCCGCGGCGCAAGCTTAAGGAGCAGGCGTGATGCTGAGCGAGCAAGATATCGTTGCGCGAGTCCAGCACCTCACGGTGACGAGGCTCAGGGTGTGGGTGCGACAGGGCTTTATCAAACCGGCTGACGAGACGGCGCAAAGTTTCTCGGAAGCCGATCTCGCGCGCGCCGCGCTCATCAGTAATCTCGAGGACGAGCTTGGCTTCTCCGAGGAAGACGTGCCCGTTCTGCTCAATCTGATCGATCAGATCCACGGTCTGCGCTCAGAGTTGTTCGGCCTGCTCCAGGCGCTCGATGAGCTACCACCTGACGTGCGCACCACGGTCAAGATGCGCATCGAGCAATGGCGGAGGGGCTAGGCCATGAAATCCCCGGGCGTTGTTGTCTTTTATGTCTTGCTGGTGATCTTGCTGACTGTCGCCAGCGTGCAGTACGGGCTCGGCAGGCTCCCGGGCGACATCGTGGTCGACACCGGCAACTTCTATTTCTATCTGCCGTTCACCACCGCAATCATCGTCAGCGTGCTGCTAGGCCTTGTCTTTTGGTTCTTCGGCCGCCGCTGACTCGTCCGGCGCCAGCACCGTCACCTCGCCACCCCGAATGACGAGCGCAAGCTCGCCGCGTTTCAGCGCCAGAGCATCGTCACCGAACAACTTCTTGCGCCAGCCGCGCAACACAGGGGCATCGTCGGTATCGGAGCGGGCGATCTGCTCGAGCTCGTCGCTGGTGGCGATGAGTTTTGGCGCGACGCCGTGACGTCCGGCCGTCGACTTAAGCAACACACGCAGGAGATCGACCACGGCCTGCGCCTCGGGCGGCATGGGTTCGCCGCGCTGAATTGGCGGGATCGTCTTGGGATCGCGGTCAAGTCCGCGGGCGACGGCCTCGAGCACGGCACGGCCGCGTTGCGAGCGGGCGAAGCCGTTGTGCAAAGACCGGAGCGATCCGAGATCCTCGATGGTCCGCGGCGCCTGGCCGGCGATGTCATAAAGCGCCTCGTCCTTCAGGATCCGGGCGCGCGGCACGTCTTGGGTCTGGGCTTCGCGCTCGCGCCAGGCGGCGAGTTCCATAAGCACGGCGAGCGCTTTCGGCGTCTTGATACGCATCTTGAGCCTGCGCCAAGCCTGCTCGGGGTGCAGTTCGTAGGTGGCGGGGTCTGTCAGCACCGCCATCTCCTCGTTAAGCCAGCTTGCGCGTTCCGATTTATCGAGCTGGGCTCGCAGCTTGGGGTAGAGATCGCGCAAGTGGGTGACGTCGCCGATGGCATAGGTGAGCTGCCGCTCGGAGAGGGGCCGGCGGCTCCAGTCGGTGAAACGGGAGGTCTTGTCGAGGTTGCGGCCGACCAGGCGCTTGACCAGCATCGAGTAGCTCACCGCCTCGCCGAACCCGCACACCATGGCTGCGACCTGGGTGTCGAAGATCGGGTGTGGGATGACGCCCGCCAAATGATGAACTATCTCAACGTCCTGACGTGCCGAGTGAAACACCTTCAAGACCTTCTCGTTGACCATGAGGTCGAAGAACGGCTCAAGATCGATGCCGGGCGCCAGGCTGTCGATCAGAACCTCGGTGTCCTCGGAGGCGATCTGGATGAGGCAAAGCCGCGGCCAGAAGGTCTGCTCGCGCATGAACTCGGTGTCGACGGCGACAAACGGCGCCGTCGCGAGCCTGGCGCACGCCGTGACAAGGTCCTCGGTGCTGGTGATCAAATCCATAGTGGCCGGGATATAGCCTAATGGCTGGCGCGGGGCCAAGAGCGAGAACGCCGTAAAGAAACAGGAAAGTGCGTCATCCGGCCCCTCTCCGAGGGCCTGCTTGCCTTGACAAGAGCGCGCTTCCCGTGCGGTGTTCCGCGGCACCAAAGACCCCGTTTTCCCGCCAGAGCCCGCCTTTTAGCCATGCACGAGTATCGCACCCACACCTGCAGTCAGCTCCGCACCGACGACGTCGGCAAGACCGTCCGGCTGTCGGGCTGGGTGCACCGCCTCCGGGATCATGGCGGCCTCTTGTTCATCGATCTTCGCGACCACTACGGCATTACCCAAATCGTGGCGGACCCTCAGTCGCCGATGTTTGCCGCGGCCGAGAAGTTGAAGCCCGAATGGGTCGTCAGAATCGACGGCGGGGTCGTGGCGCGGACCGACGACACCATCAATCCCAACCTGCCGACCGGTCAGGTCGAAGTTCGCATCAAGGGCCTCGAAGTGTTGTCCGAGGCGGCCGAACTGCCGCTGCCTGTGTTCGGCGAACCGGACTATCCGGAAGAGACGCGGCTCAAATACCGGTTTCTCGACCTCCGCCGCGAGAGCCTGCACGACAACATCATGAAGCGGCAGGCGATCATCTGGTCGCTCAGGAACCGCATGCGCGAGGCCGGCTTCTTCGAGTTCCAGACGCCGATCTTGACCGCTTCCAGCCCTGAAGGCGCGCGCGACTATCTCGTGCCGTCGCGCGTGCATCCCGGCAAGTTCTATGCGCTGCCGCAGGCGCCGCAGCAGTTCAAGCAGCTCATCATGATGGCGGGCTTCGACCGCTACTTCCAGATCGCACCGTGCTTCCGCGACGAGGATGCGCGTGCCGACCGCTCGCCCGGAGAGTTTTATCAGCTTGATCTCGAAATGAGCTTCGTCACCCAGGAAGACATCTTCGACACGGTGGAACCGATCCTGCGCGGTCTGTTCGAGGAGTTCGGCGGGGGCAAACCGGTCACGCAGAAATTCCCGCGCATTCCCTACAAGGAGGCGATGCACAAATACGGGACCGACAAGCCCGATTTACGCAACCCCATCGAGATGCAGGACGTGACCGAGCATTTCAGGGGCTCCGGCTTCAAGGTGTTCGCCGGCATGATCGAGATGGACGTGAACACGCGCGTGTGGGCGATCCCAGGGAAGGGCGGTGGCTCCAGAGCGGTGTGCGATCGTTTGAACGCTTGGGCGCAGAGCGAAGGCCAGCCCGGCTTGGGCTATATCTTCTGGCGCGAAGGAGAGGGGGCCGGACCCATCGCCAAGAATATCGGGCCCGAGCGCACCGAAGCGATCCGCACGCAGCTTGAGCTCGGCGACGGCGACGCGGCATTCTTCGTCGCAGGGTTGCCGAACGAGTTCGCCGATTTCGCGGCTCGGGCTCGCGTCAAGGTCGGCAACGAGCTCAAGCTCAGCGCCTCCGACCGCTTCGATTTTTGCTGGGTGGTCGACTTCCCCATGTATGAATGGAACGAGGACGAGAAGAAGATCGACTTCTCCCACAATCCGTTCTCCATGCCGCAAGGCGGCCTCGAGGCACTCGATACGATGAAGCCGGAAGAGATTCTGGCCTACCAGTACGACGTGGTGTGCAACGGCGTTGAGCTCTCGTCGGGCGCGATCCGGAACCACAAGCCGGAGATCATGGAGAAGGCGTTCGCCATCGCCGGCTATCCGAAGGAAGAGCTTGAGAAGCGCTTCGGGGGCATGCTGCGCGCGCTGCAATACGGCGCGCCGCCCCATGGCGGCATCGCGCCCGGCATCGACCGCATGGTCATGCTGCTGTGTGGCGAGGACAATCTGCGCCAGGTGGTGATGTTCCCCATGAACCAGCAGGCCGAGGATCTGCTCATGGGCGCGCCGTCGGAGGTCAGCCCGAAGCAGCTGCAAGACCTCAATATCCGCATCGCGCTCCCCAAAGCGAAGAGCTGAGCACGCTAGCTTTGCCTTTGCTGCGACGCTCCGCTTGAAGCCAGCTTGGCCCGCTGTTCGAGTGCGGCGAGGTCCTGCTTCTGGGCGATGTTGCGACGCCCGGTCTCGACCACAATCTCGATCTGCTCCTCCAGAACTTCGCGCTGAGACTTGCCGCCCTGCGCCACGAGTTGGCCCATGCTCTCGACTAGCCTGATCAGCACCGCGGGCTGATCCTTGGCGTGCTGACGGATCTGGCGGAACGCCTCCTCGACGACATCGGCGAAGGTCGAGCGTGGTGCCAAGAGGTGCACCTTGCCGTCGTGGTCGGTCCAGACGCATTGGGGCTCGCCGCGCTGCATGATCTTGGCAAGCGAGGTCGTGAGCCGGTCGATGACCGCCATGGCAGTGAAGGGATCGTTGACGCTTGGCGAGAGTGCCCGCAAGGCAACCTCGACCAGTTGGCGGATCGAAGTCTCGACATCCTGGATCGAGGCACGCTCGCCGCCGAGGACGATGCAGCTCTCCAGCTTGTCGCGGACCTGATCGGTTGCCGCCTCTGCCGGTGTGATCCAGGCAAACGTGCCGCCCTCGATGACGTGACGCCCTGGCTTGAACGAAAGTTCGATGACGGCGTTCGACTCGTTGGCGATCTCCACCATGCCTTGCGGGTTGAATGCCGCGACATAGCCGCTGTGCCTAGGGCAAGCGGTGCACCGCTCTCGTGCGGGCGGGTCGCGGGCGGGTTGGGCGTCTCGAAATCCGATTCAGGTAATAGGCGTTCGATGTCCTCATCGAGCGCGGCGCCGACGCGGTCGATGGTATTGTCGGCGATGATCGAGCGGGCGAGGTGATGGACGAAGACGAGGAGCGCCATCAGACAGAGGAGGACGAGGATCGTTCCACCCGTAACCGCGAGGTTGGGCACCTTGTCGGTGCCGCCATAGGTGGAGCGCAGCACGAGCAGAAGATAGACGACGGTGGCGATGAACAGGCCAAGCGTCACCTGGGTCCGCCGGTCGGCCATGAAACTGCGGATCAGACGTGGGCCAAGCTGTTGCGCGGCGAGCGTCAGCACCACCATGGTGATGGAGACGACGAGCGTCGCCATGGTGATCATGGCGGTGACGAGATTGGAGAGGAATTGGGGCCTGCTCGGCGTCGCCGCTGTAGAGGAACCAAACCGGGTCGTCACCGGGCCTAAACGGGATATGCACGGCGGCAATCGCGGCTCCCCGGCAACCACCACCATCAGAAGCGGCAGAGCCCAGAGACTTGAGCGAACGTCATGCCATAGCGTGAAGAGCCGGGTGAACATGGGCGATAGGGCCTGGATTTTGGGGCAAAGAGCGGCCTGAGGGTGGTAAGCCGTTGATTGACCAACGGCCTAGTTACGTATCGGTTCCAAACAGGCCAAGGCCAGGAAACCTGAATCGTTCCGAGTCGTTGGCGCAAGTTCCTCATTTCGAATGATAGTTCGCATCGGTGTCCGGGCCGCGGCGAAAACGCCGAATGTTCATGACACTGCTGCGTGGAGCGCATTTCGCGTTTAACATGGGGGGCTCATGGACGGTGGGAAGCTGCACAATAGAAGACTGTACATGCCCGACGGCAATGCCGCCGGGGAGGGAGGGCCTCTTTCCTACGTGACGGACCGAAAGGACAGGGACCATGACATTTGGCGAGCACGTCTACCTCTATTGTGAGCGGGGCACGAATCCAGAGCTCCTAGCGGAGCCAATCAACGCGATCTCCAACGCCGGTTTTTTCCTGGCAGCGCTTATTGCCTGGCAGCTCTTGTTGTGGCGGCCGCGTGAGGACCGTAGCGCCGACCACTATCTCCTGATTTTCCTGGCGTTCATGATCGGCTTCGGATCGCTCGCCTTCCATCTCTACGCCGACACGGGAACGGAACTCGCCGACACCATCCCGATCGGCTTGTTCATGCTGGTCTATCTGGGCTTTGCCCTCAATCGCCTGCTCGGCGTTCCCCCGGGCTGGACGGTGCTAATCGCTGTGGGCTTCACGGTGCTGGTCGGCGCCGCTGTCCACGTGCAGTGCTGGGACGGTGGCATCGGCTTTGCCGGGGCGGATGTGGCAGGGGCCAAGCCCTGCCTCAATGGCAGCGTCGGCTACCTGCCTGCGCTCGCCGCGCTCATCGTCATCGGCATGATCCTCGCCGAACGGCACCACAAGGCGGCGCCCTATGTCGTATGGGCGGCAATCATCTTCACGATTTCGATCATCCTTCGCTCCGTCGACATGGCCTTATGCGACAAGGTCGTGATCGATGGGCGAAATGTGGGCACCCATTTCATCTGGCACCTGCTCAACGCGCTCACCCTGTTCCTGCTGCTCCGGGCCAGCCTCGAGGCGGGCACCGTCGCCGCGGTTACGGATGCGGCTGAGCCTGAAGAGGACGAACCAGAGCCCGCCGCACCGCCCGTCGAGGCCGTGCCGGTGAAGGACGAGCCGGTTGAGACGCCAGAGGTGGCATCGGCCGGAGAGGCGGCCGTCGTCGCCGAGGCAGCAAAGGAAGAGACCGAAGACGCCGCGCCTTCCGAGGAGCCCGAGGCCTCCGAGACGGACGAGACGACGGAGGACGCGGCTTCCAAGAAGGGAAAGTCGAGGAAAAAGCCGTCCTTCCCCGCTTGAACCGCAGAACAACCAAGCCGCAACGAACTGCTAGGGCGCTATCGTTAGACTTATGGTCGCGATGGCGCTCTAGTGGCGCCCGCCAGCGGACGTGGTGGAACTGGTAGACACACAGGACTTAAAATCCTGAGGGGGGCAACCCCCGTGCGGGTTCGACTCCCGCCGTCCGCACCACCTTACTCACCTCAAGCGATCTGCCGCCGCCTTTGCTCCATCTCCGGCTCGAAGACCATCAGCGCGCGGCCGAGCTCCTTGGCGCGGTACATGGCGAGGTCGGCGTTTTGGAGCGCTTCCTCGGTGGTGCTGGCTTCGCCTGGAATCATCACAACGCCCATGGCCATGCTGATCTCGTGCATGTGCCCGCCGGCGCGAATGCGGTTCGTGAGGCTATCGTCGAAACGCTTGCCGATCTGACACGCCGTGGCGCGATCGACGTTATAGGCAAGCACGGCAAATTCGTCGCCGCCGATGCGCGCTACGAGGTCGCTCGGCCGCGCTGCCGCCTGAAAACGCTTGCCGACGACCTCCAGAACCTGGTCTCCAACCGCGTGGCCGTAGACATCGTTGACGCTCTTGAAGCCGTTGAGGTCCATCAGGAACAGAGCGTTCTCGGTCCCGTTGGCCGGCGGCGTTTTGGTCGCGTCGTCGAGCGCAGTGAGCAGGGCGCGGCGGTTCAGCAGGGTGGTCAGCGGGTCCTGCATGACGAGGGACGTCAGCTCTTGCAGCTCGATCTCGGCCGCGGTCCTCAGCGCGATATCCGTCCTCTGATCGCTCAGCCGGCGGATCACGAAAACAGAGATACAAACCATCAGCAGCAGGGTCAGGAAGATCGCCTCGGCGAGCGAGATCCTACGCTCGGAGTCACTGAGCTCCCGGATGAAGTAGAATAGGTCGTACTGGATCGCGAGCAGGAGCGCCGCCATCATCAGGCACAACAGAAGCAAGGCGTCCTGAAGGCTCGATCGCGGGTGAGCCGCAATCATCTTCCCCAGCATTTTCGGCGTGATGGTATTCAACGTGACCCTCCCGACGGATGGAGGGCGCAGGCTAGTTGGAAGGCCTATAGGAAGCGTAAACCGACGCGTCTTGCGGTGAGTTCGCGCAAAACGAGCAGTTCAGACCCTCCGCCACCCTTAGGTGGTTCTAGCGGAGGGTCGGCAAGTTGATGCAGCTGAACTTGTTGTTGCCCAGGGTCAGGAGAGAGCTGCCCTTTGGGCAGACGCATTTGCCCTTCGAGACCCGGCCGCCGATGCAGGTCAATTTCTGCGGCGTGCTGACCGGCGGACCGGAAACGCAGGTGTAGGCGTTGTTCCCCGTCTGCTTCTTCTCCGTGCCTTTCGGGCAATAGCACTGGCCGTTCTTCACGGAGCCGCCGGAGCATGTCAACGGCGGGACCGTGCTTACACACTTGTACGCGTTAGGTCCGGTCTGCTTCTGCTCGGTGCCCTTCGGGCAGTAGCACTTGTTGTTCTTGACGCTGCCGCCCTCGCAGACTGGCGCCGGCGGGGCCTTGCCGCAGAGGATGGTCTTGCCGCCGCTCGAAACTTCCTTGATGTCCCAGCCGAGCAGGCGCAGCAGCTTCGCCTTGTTGCGGTCAACCTCGGTCCAGCCCTTGTCGCATTTGGGGGGCGGCGCTTGAGCGACGCATTCGTACGCATAGGTTCCCGTCTGCTTCCGGTCATAGCCTTTCGGGCAATAACACACGCCGTCCTTGGCGGTACCGCCCTTGCAGGTGATCGGCGGCTTCTCGCACGCATAAGTGTACTTATCGATCTGCTTGCGTTCGTATCCCTTCGGGCAATAGCAAACGCCGTCCTTTACGGTGCCGTCCTTGCAAGTGATGGGTGGCGGCAGTTTCTCGCACTTATAGGCGTATTTGCCGGTCTGCTTGCGCTCGTAGCCCTTCGGACAGATGCACGCGCCGTCGTCCACGCGGCCATCGATGCAGGTGATGGGCGGAGGCAACGTCTCGCAAACATAATCATACTTGCCAGTTTTTTTGCGCTCGGTGCCCTTCGGGCAGTAGCAGTCGCCGTCACGCACGGTGCCGCCCTTGCAGGTGATCGGCGGCGGAGGTTTCTCGCAGCGGTAGGCGTTCGGTCCGGTCTCTTTGCGTTCGGTGCCCTTCGGGCACGTGCATTCGCCGCTCACGATGCTGCCGCCGACGCACTCAGGCCCAGGCGGTGGCTGCTCTTGTTCCTCTTCCTCTTCGGGCTCCTCGGGCGCCGCAGGCTCTTCCGGCTGCGCGATCATGATCGTGCTGGTGTGCCGGTCGTTCTCGGGTTTGGGGTCTTTCACCTGCGCGTCGGGCCAGACCATCTCCTTGCGGTGGACGATGCGCTCG
This sequence comes from Hyphomicrobiales bacterium, assembly GCA_041397675.1. Lineage (GTDB taxonomy): Bacteria > Pseudomonadota > Alphaproteobacteria > Rhizobiales > Methyloligellaceae > Methyloceanibacter. Next base: position 32,492 of record JAWKWG010000017.1, read on the forward strand.
TGCGGGAAGTCGCCGGGAATGGCAATCGAGATCTCGATCTTCGCTGCGTCGTCCGGTTTGAGGGTCAGCTCATCTGCCTCGCATTCATACGTGCCGTTGCCGGTCACCTCGCACGTCAGGCCAGAGGTCAACGACTTGATGGCGGAGATCGACACGGCCGGATCGAGTGTGCCTTTCAGGCCGGCGCGCCCCTTGAACAGCCGTCCGCCACGATTCTCGATCTCGACATCGAGCTTGCACGTCTCGCCGAGCTTGCAAACCGTGCCACCGAAGGGCGCAAGATCGGCGGCGAGGACCGGCGTGTCGACGCATGCCGGACCATCGGTGGCAGGATCGTCGTCGCCCGTGAACAGGATCGGCTCGGCTGGAGTTCCATCCCAAGTAATCGCGGCACAGTTGGTTACGGTGTCGCCGGCGACCGGATCGGGTAGCCGCACGCCGAGGGTTACCGTTTCGATCGCGCCTGAAGGAATCGCCGCGAACGGCGGAAGACTGCAGCGGACGGTTCCGACGGCGTCCGGCGCGCAGTGCCAGCCGCCCATCATCGATTCCAGCGCAGCGCCTGCCGGGAGCGTATCGATGAAGGCGACGGCGCCGCCCACCGGGTTCGGCCCGTGATTGGTCAAGCGGACGTCATATTCGCAGATGCCGCCTTCGTAGCACTCGGCTGGTCCGGTCTTGCCGATCTCGAGATCGAAGCCTGCACCGATAAAGGTCGGCACGCAGCGAAGGTCAGCGCCAAACTCACCGCCGGGCCCGGGATCGTCGTCGGCAGGCAGCCCGCCAAAGCCCCAGGGGAAACTCACACAATTGATCACCGGATCGCCCGGCGCTGGTGCCGCGATTGTGATCGTCAGATCAATGCTGCGGGATTCGTCTGGATGCAGGAGGTGCGGACCTCCTGCTAGTCGACACGTGATAGCCGGTGGCAGGCAGATCCAGCCTGGGCTCGCGGCGACGAATGCAGAACCCGCGGGCGTCGCATCCTGGACCAGGATCTCGCCGTTATAGTCGTCCGGGCCGGTGTTCGTGACGGTGATCGTGTAGGTGCAGTTGCCACCTTCGTCGCAGTGCGCCGGTCCTTGCTTCTCGACAGCGAGATCGAAGAAGCCTGCGCCGTCGAGCACGTCCACCGTATGACAGTCCTCGTCCACATGAGCATCGGCCGCGCCGTCGTCAGCGCCCATCGTGGGCCAGTCGATCGCCGCGCAATTCTCGACTGACCCTCCGGCGATGCCATCAGGCAGCTTGACCTCGAGGAACAGCGCTTCCACGCCGCCTGAAGGCAGCGTCAGATCGGCGCTGAGGCATTCGACCTCTCCATCCGTCTGAACACAGCTCCAGCCGAAGAAGCTCGGCTGGAGCGTCGCGTTGGCCGGCAACGTGTCATGCACCGCGATGACGCCATCGAACTCGCCGGGACCGAAATTGGTGACGAGGAGCAGGTACGTGCAGATGGAGTTTTCGACGCATTGCAGAGGTCCGGTCTTCTGGATGCCGAGGTCGAAGCCGTCAGTGACAGGCGTGTCGACGCAGTCATGGTCGTTGCCGTCGCCCGGGCCGTCGTCCGTGCCCATCTCGAACCAATCGATGGCGGCGCAATTCTCGACGTGATCGTCCGCGACGTCGGCCGGAAGCAGAATGATGAGCGTCAAGGTGGCCGAGACGCCGACATCGAGGATTGCGGCACCGAGGGTGACGCAGCTCACGACCTGGCCGGCGACGTCGCAATGCCAGCCGGGTGAGGCGGCAGCGAGCGTTGCGTCCGGCGGCATCGTGTCGTTGACGGCGAGGGGGCCAATATAGGGAATGGCGCCGAGATTGGTGATCTTGACGGTGTAGGTGCAGTTCACACCCTCTTGGCACTGAGCCGGTCCCGACTTCTCGATGGCAAGATCGGTCTCCAAGTATGGCGGGGGTGGCACCGGCCAGCCGTCGTCAGGGGGCGGAGGTGCGGGGTCGTAGCCCGGTTCATAGGGCACGTCCGGCGGCCATCCCGGCGGGTATGCGCCAAGTTCGGCGACCTCGGGGGCTTCTTCGGCCGGCGCTTCTGCTGGGGTCGTTTGGTAAACGGCGACGTCGCCGATCTTGGTGGCGTTGCTGCCGTCATCGGTGTCGAGGTCGATCATGAAGGACTGATCGGGGCCCGTCGGCGGTGTGATCGGGCCGGGTGCCGGGTAGGGCTGGAACGCCGTGATGGGCTCCAACGCCTCGTAAGGCCTCGCCTCGCGGCCCTGAAGCCCATCCACCGGAGAGTCGTCACTGTGCTCGTCCGTACCGGGCACCCGGCAAGGCCCGCGCTGTGAACATAGGCCGTCGCCGGTCATCCACACGAAAGCGTCGGGGCTGCTGAATCGATCTGCCAATCGTCGCCGTAACCGAAGCCGAAACTGACGCCGCCCGCAGCGCTGCCGCGAAGGTAGGGCGGGCCGGCCTCGTTGCGGTCGTAGAAGCCGACGTCATAGCGTCCTGCACCCCGCCAGAAGCCCTGCGGGGTCAACTCGTAGCGCAGCACGCGCGCCTCGTTCGGATAGGCGAACGCGTCGCTGGCGGCGAGACCGAGATTGCGCACGCCGCCGCGCTCGGCAAGCAGCATCACGTCCTGATCGCCGAAGGCAGGAAACGCGATGTCGGACACGGGATGGCTGCGGCCTGCGCGGGCGATGGCCTCAGGCGAGCGGAAGAAGTCGGGCAGGAAGAACTCGCGGCGCACGCTGGATAGATCGAACGAGCCATCATCGGCAATGCGCACAGACCAGACCGCGTTGCGCTGGTCGTCCTCCACAGCGGCGAAGTCGGCGTTGCCGAAGCCCTGGCTGCCCCAAATCGCGTAGTAAAGCCGCACCTCCTCGGTCGCGGGAAAGCGGCGCACGGCCAGGCCCCAGACGCGCCGGCGGAAGTCAGCGAAATTCCAGCACGAGGGGGTACGTGCGAAGTCGCCGCTCGGGCAGTCGTTGACTTGGGCGGTTGATGTCGGATCGAATTCGACCGGCGACAGCGATTTGAGTTCGCCTTCGGTGACCTCCAGAAACGCGGACCGGCCGTGGACGCCGTGATCGTAATGCCCAAGATCGGTGCCATCCGACGCCTTCAGTCGATGGATCATGCCGGTCTCGAGGTCGGAGACATAGAACTGCTTGTTCCAGCGGTCGAAGGCGATGTTGCCGAGCGCGGCACCTGTATTGGCACGGCCGTCGAGCTCGATAGTGGCGAATAGTTCGGGGGTATAGTTGTTCGATGCGTCGAGCTTCCAAACGGAGCCCGGGCCGCCATCAGCCCCCCACATGCCATCCATCCAGTCGGAGTTATCGGCGTTGCGATGCAGACCGAAGGCAGACGTCGCGGTCACATAGATATTGGGCGGATCGGCATCGTCGAGGGTGACGCCGAACACCTGACCGACTTGACCTGCTGTCGCCACAGGACGTTGCGGCGCGCTCTCCCAATTTGCACCGAGAGGTGCGGCATCAGGGCTGCGGAGGTTGATGATGCTGGCGGCGGCGCCGTCCATATCGATGACCGCGCGGCCGCCGTCGTCGGTCGTGCCGGAAAAGCGCGTGACGACCGCTTCACCGGGCTGAAGGGCGTCTTCGGCAAAAGCGCTCAGGCACGGAGCGACCAATGCCGCGGCGAGCAGCGGAAGCCCAATCCAGAAGCGTGGCGACGTTCGGTCCACTTTGAGGACCTCGTGCTGCTCTGCCCAATTGGCGACACTATAGGCCCATCATGACAGGTCAGCCATCCCCGGAGGGGGAATCAGGCTTTCTCACTTTTTAAGATTGCTCAGCGTTTTGAGCGCTCAGCGCTGATGCACGTAGGTGCCAGGCGCGGGCCATAACGGGGCGAAGCCGCGCGAGGGTGCGCCCATCTCAGGTGGCGGGACGGGCTCCGCATTCGAGTGGCGTGTTAGCCACTCGGTCCAAGCTGGCCACCATGAACCGTCCTTCTGCGTTGCGAGCGACAGCCACGTGTCGGCATCGACGTATTGGGCGCCGCGCTGGCGTGTGGCGATGTGATAGCGCCGCCAGCGAGGTCCGGGCGCCGCCACGATGCCGGCGTTGTGTCCAGCATTGGTGAGCACGAAGGTGAGCTCGTTGTCGGTAAAGAGGTGGAGCTTGTAGACCGACCGCCACGGCGCGATGTGATCCGTTTCGGTTCCCACGGCAAAGATCGGCGTCCTGATGTCCTTGAGCGCGATCACGTGGCCTTCGACAGCGTAACGGCCGGCGGTGAGACGGTTCTCCAGAAACAGCGCGCGCAGATATTGCGAATGCATGCGGTAGGGGAGGCGCGTTTTGTCCTCGCTCCAACTCGCAAGGTCAGATGGCTGATCGCGTTCGCCGAGCCAATATTCGCGCACCATCTTCGACCAGATGAGCTGGTTTGGACGAAGCGCCTTGAAAGCGTTGCCCATCTGCTTCGTGTCGAGCACGCCTTGGTCCCACATCATGTCCTCGAGAAAGGCGATCTGGCTCTCGTCAACGAACAGCATGAGATCGCCGGCCTCGCTGAAGTCGGTTTGCGCGGCAAGCAGCGTAATAGTCGCGAGCCTGTGGCCGTCGTTGCGCTCCATCGTGGCCGCGGCAATGGCGAGAAGCGTGCCGCCGATGCAGTAACCGCAAGCGTGGACCTTGCGATTGGGCACGATCGCGTTGATGGCATCGAGCGCGGCCATCACGCCCGAGGTGCGATAGTCGTCAAAGCGGATGTCGCGGTCCTCGGCAGTCGGATTACGCCAGGAAATCATGAACACAGTGAAGCCTTGTGAAACCAGATAGCGAACGAGCGAGTTCTCAGTCCTCAAATCGAGCACGTAGTACTTCATGATCCAGGCCGGCACAATGAGCACGGGCTCGGCGGCAACGGTTTCGGTCGTGGGCTTGTACTGAATGAGTTCCATCAGATTGTTGCGATAGACGACCTCACCAGGCGTGATGGCAACGTCCTCGCCAACGACGAAGCCGTCATTCAACCGCTCCGGCTCCATTGCGAATGCGCTGAGCAGATCCTGAGTGAAGTTGAGAGCGCCGCGTACGAGATTGGCGCCGCCTTCCTGCCGCGTGCGCTCAATGATCATCGGGTTGAGCCACGGCATGTTCGATGGTGAGACCACGTCGAGGGCCTGTCGTGCCATGAACGCGACGCGATCCGCACTCTTGCGCGACATGCCACGGACTTCGCGGGTTGCGCTTCGCCACCACGCTTCCTGAGCGAGGAACGCCTGCTGCCACAGGACGTAAGGAAAAGTACTCCACTCCTTATCGTCGAAGCGGTGATTTTTAGGGTCCGGTTTGAAAGGCGGTTCCGCAGACTGTTGGACAGCAGTCTCCAGCATGAATCGGCCAAGCCGCGCAGTGGAACCGACTGCTTCCAGCCACAACTCCGTCAGACGTCCGGGTGAGCGCAACAGATGCGCGGCCCAGTCGTGCCAGGCCGAGGCCTCGGCATAGGGCGAGACGCCTTGGGTGAAGCGGGCGATGGTCGCTCGCGCCAATCTATCGGCCGTCTCGAACGAGGGCACGCCACCTTCAGCGCGTAGGCCGCTGCCAAACATCCCGGGTCCTGGCTCTGGCTTGGGGAGGGCGTCGCGCGCCGGAGGCCGTGGCAAAGCGGGACGGGGTGGGCGTGTGATTTGGTCCATGGCCGATCGTGCGTCCGGTGGCGGGACGATATCCCGCACAACCGCATTTCTTTGTGAAGGAGTCATGACCGGGCTCAAGCCCTAGTGGCGTACCCATGAAATAGGTGTGCCTTCGGCCGATGCCAGGGGACTGCGCTGATTTAACCCGAATCGACAAGGGGGTCTGATCCCCGTAGGCTGATCCAAGTCAGCGGCCGCTTAGAGCCGCCAATGAGGTCGGGAGGAGCCGGGTATGAACGAACAGCCAGCGCGCGAGACGTTTTTCGGTGGGTGCCCGCACGACTGCCCCGACACGTGCGCCATGATCTATGAGGTCGAAGACGGCAAGCTCGTGGAGGTGCGGGGCAATAAAGAGCACCCGATGACCCGCGGCGGCCTGTGCGTGAAGCTGAAGGACTATCACGACCATCACTACAATCCGGACCGCGTGCTCTATCCCTTGCGCCGTGTTGGGCCGAAGGGCTCACGCCAGTTCGCGCGCATCTCGTGGGACGAGGCCATCGCCGAGATCACCACGCGGTGGAAGGACATCATCGCCAAGTACGGCTCTCAGGCGATCATGCCGTACAGCTATCTCGGCAATGAGGGGCTGGTGCAGGGGCTCACCTGCGGCGATGCCTTCTTCAACCGCCTCGGCTCGACAGTGAATGAGAAGACGTTCTGCGCCTCGGGCTCATCGACGGCGTGGCTACTCACGGTTGGCCCGACCGGCGGCGTCGACCCCGAAAGCTTCGTGCATTCCAAGTACATCGTGATCTGGGCCTGCAACTCGATCTCCACCAACCTGCATCATTGGCCGTTCGTGCTCGAGGCACAGAAGAAGGGCGCCAAGATCGTGGTGATCGACTCCTATCGTTCGCGCACGGCCAAGGCCGCCGACTGGCATATCGCGCCGAAGCCCGGCACCGACGGCGCGCTTGCCATGGGCATCATCGCCGCGCTGATCCGCGGCGGCTACGTGGACGACGAGTGGGTGCAGAAACACACGGTCGGTTTTCCTGAGCTTGCGCATCGCGCGCTCGACTTCACGCCCGACTACGTCGAGAAGGTCACCGGCGTGGCGGCCGAGGACGTCGCAAAGTTCGCGCGCGAGTTCGCCACCATTCAGCCTTCGGTCATTCGTCTCGGCGTTGCGCTCGAGCGGCACGCGGGCGGCGGGCAGACCATTCGTGCGGTCTGCGCGATCCCCGCGCTTACCGGCTCATGGCGCCATGTCGGCGGTGGTCTCTTGCAGATGCCGCTATGGGAGTTCCCCGTCGACTGGGCCAAGGTATCGCGCCCCGACTACATCAGGCCCGGTACCCGCGTCGTGAACAATCTCCAGCTCGGCCGCGCTCTCACCGGCAACATGAAGCTCGATCCGCCGATCATGGGGCTCTACATGTACAACACGAACCCGGTCAGCCAGGCGCCCGAGACCAACGAGATCGTCAGGGGCTTGTCGCGCGAGGATCTTTTCTTCGTCAACGCCGAGCACTTCGTGACCGACACCGCCGCTTACGCCGACATCATCCTGCCGGCGACCATGGCGGGCGAGCACGACGACATGATGTTCTCGTGGGGGCATTTCTATCTGACCATCAACGAGAAGGCGATCGAGCCACGCGGTGAGGCGAAGTCAAACGCAGAAATTTTCCGCCTGCTCTCGAAAGCTTTTGGCTTCGACGACGATCCACGCTTCACCATGAGCGACATGGAGCTCGCCGAGCACTACGTCCAATGGGATGCGCCGCAGATGGCCGGCATCGACATGGACTATTTTCGGCGGCACGGATACTTCCATCTCGCTGTCGGGACGCCTGATGATCGACTGCCCCATGCCGACGGCAATTTTCCGACGCCGTCAGGCAAGGTGCAGTTCCTGGTCGAGGACGCCAAGAACTTCGTCGCGCCGCCGTTCCGCATGATGTACGAGGACAATCAATCCGGTGAAGACGTCGATCCGTTGCCCGGCTATCTGCCGCCGCGGGAGAGCGTTCAGACCAATCCCAAACTCGCCGAGCAGTATCCGCTCAACATCATCTCGCCAAAGAGCCACGGGTTTCTCAACTCCTGCTACGCCAACGAGCCGCACAAGATTAAAGGCCAAGGCGAGCAGTTCGTGATGATCAGCCCGAAAGATGCCGAGGCGCGCTCGATCCGCGAAGGCGATCCCGTGCGCGTTTATAACGATCGCGGTGATTTCGAGGGGCTGGCGCGCGTCACCGATGACGTGAAGGATGGCGTGGTCGTGGCGACGCTCGGCTATTGGCGGAGCCTGAATCGGTCGGACGGCTCGGTGAACGATCTCGTCGGCCGAGTTCTGTGGGCTTGGTCGCGCTCCGACCTTCTCCGACAACCTCGTCCAGGTCATCCGCGTGAACTGAAGCAGGCCTCGCGTAGCTGTTTCGAAACAGCGCTTAATCGCCTGAAAATTCTGACTTGTCTCAAGGCGTGACAAGGCGTCTCAGGGGACTATGGCTTGGTCCGCTGGCGATCGCGCGACCTGCTCCCCACATGGAGGTCAAGGTCAACACTCGCCGCAAAGTCAGGAGACGCCTCATGAACAAGCAAATGACCGCCAAGGAGCGCCAGAAGGTCAAGCTCGATACCCCGACCGATCTCGGCTCCAATGCGACGCGCGACATCTCCGGCGCGCTTAACGCGCTTCTCGCCGACGTGTTCGCGCTCTACATGAAGACCAAGAACTTCCACTGGCATGTGAGCGGACCGCATTTCCGCAGCCTGCATCTTCTGTTCGACGAGCACGGCGCTCAGCTCTTCGCCATGACCGACGAGATTGCCGAGCGCGTGCGCAAGATCGGCGGCACGACCTTGCACTCCATCGGCAACATCGCGCGGCTCCAGCGCATTTCCGACAACGATGCCGAGTATGTCGATCCGCTCGACATGGTAGCGGAGCTCGGCCAGGACAATCGAGCGCTTCTCGCCAGCATGCGCCAGGTGCATGACCTCTGCGACGAGGAGAGCGACGTTGCCACGGCGAGCCTGCTCGAGAACTGGATCGACGAAGCGGAGAAGCGCGTCTGGTTCTTGTTCGAGACGGGCCGCCGCGGGGATCCCGGACACTGAGCTAGTCTTCCCCCCGTACCCCTGACACACCGACAACGGCCGCCGCTCGCGATATGGGCGGCGGTCCTTTTGTAGCAGCGGCGCGATTTGCCTTGGCCGCGCGGGCTGTATAGGAACAGGGTCCCGAACCGCCCAAGGCCCGCATGCCAATCGTCCGCAAAGCAAAATACGTCATCCAGAGCTTCATCGAGTCCGAGGCCTCGGGCGGGTTGGTGCTCATGGGCGCTGCGGCGCTCGGCATGATCGTCGCCAACTCGCCGCTCGCCGAGGACTACGATCACATCCTGCACACCTATATCGGTGGCCTGTCGATCCTTCATTGGATCAACGACGGGCTGATGGCGCTGTTCTTTTTGCTGGTCGGGCTCGAGATCAAACGCGAGATGCTGGTGGGGGAACTCGACAGCTGGCCGCGGCGCGCGTTGCCTCTGATCGCGGCCGTCGGTGGGATGATCGCGCCGGCCCTAATTTTCTTCGCGATCAACTATCAGACGCCGGAGACGTGGCGAGGCTGGGCGGTGCCGACCGCAACCGACATCGCTTTCGCGCTTGGCGTTCTGTCGCTGTTTGGTTCGCGAATACCAAATTCGCTCAAGGTTTTCCTGACATCGCTTGCGATCATGGATGACCTCGGTGCGATCCTCATCATCGCCTTCTTCTACGCGACGGACCTCTCCATGGAGGCGCTTGGGCTTGCCGCAGCCGCTACGGCCGCGCTGTTCGCCTTCAACTGGTTCGGGGTGAAGCGGCTCTTGCCCTATCTCCTGGTCGGCCTCCTGCTGTGGGTGGCCATGCTGTTCTCCGGCGTCCATGCCACGCTGGCTGGCGTGGTGCTGGCGCTCACCATTCCACTCGGCAATGCCACTGGCGCTCATGTCAATGGCGAAGCGAACGGCGAGTCGCCCCTTTACCGTCTCGAAGACGCGCTTGGACTCTGGGTCGCGTTCCTCGTGGTGCCGCTGTTCGGCTTTGCCAATGCTGGCGTGTCGCTTGCCGGCTTGACCATGGACATGCTGCTCGCGCCGTTGTCACTCGGCATCGTGCTCGGCCTATTCATCGGCAAGCAGCTTGGCATCATGGCATTCGTGGCGGGTGCCTATCGCGCCGGTATCGTGCATTTACCCAGCGAAGCCTCATGGCGCGAGCTCTATGGTGTCGCCATTCTGTGTGGCATCGGCTTTACCATGAGTCTTTTCATAGGCTTGCTGGCGTTTGCGGATGAAGAGCATATCGCCATGACCAAGCTTGCGGTGCTGGCGGGATCGTTGATCTCGGCGTTTGCCGGTGCGGCTGTATTGCTATGGCCGAAGCGTCAGGCGGTGTCCGCTAGCTGACGGAAACGTCGCCGTAGAGCCAATCGAATTGCCTGAGGGCTGCTTCCTCGCTACGGCGTGTGAGTACGAGGTTGCGCGCAAACCGTAATAGGCCGCCGAGGTGATAGATCCCCCCGAAGCGCTGCGACATGTGCTGAAGACGCGTTGCCCGTGGACGCCGCAACGCTTCGTATTGTTGGAAAGCCGCGGCGACATTTGCCCGTTGTTCGGCAACGCATGCCGCGAGTGTTGCTGCATCTTCGATGGCGAGTGCGGCACCTTGCGCCAGGAACGGCAAGACGGGATGCGCCGCGTCGCCGAGGAGCGTGATCCTGCCTGCGCTCCATCTGGGAAGAGGGGGCAAGCGATAGAGCGACCAGCGCCGCCAACTTTCGGCGCGATCAAGCAATGATTTCGACTCCTTACACCATCGGGTGAATCCAGAAAGCAAAGTGCCGGCGTCGGCCGGCTGGTTCCAGCCTTGCATCTCGGCGCCGCCTTCGGTTACGGCGACGACGTTCAGCGCCTCTCCGCTACTGACAGGGTAGTGAACGAGATGAGCGCGCGGGCCGAGCCACAACCCGACGACCGGATCACTGAATGGGCTCGGCAGGCCCGCAAGCGGAATCATGGCTCGGGATGCCGTCGCTCCCGAGAAGCGAAGGGTAGCGCGCGGCGCGATTGCTTTCCGGACCGTCGACCACAGCCCATCGGCGCCGATTACAGCGGAGCCCTCGATCATCGTGCCGCCAATGTTTGCCACGGCCGTTTCATCGTCGCGTTGCTCGATGCCCGCCACATCGAAGTCCGATATCAACGTGATCGGGGCGAGCCGTTCCGCGATCGATCGCAGCCCCGTATGGAGGTCCGCGCGATGCAGGGTGAGATAAGGCGCGCCGTAGCGTGTTTCGGCTGAGTGACCGATAGGTATCGCGGCGAGGCGCCGACTGCTGAGGCCGTCGTACAGGAAGATCGCCTCTGGTTTGCAAGCAGCGCCGGTAATCGCGTCCAGGACGTCAAGATCGCGCAGGACGCGTGTCGCGTTAGGCCCAAGCTGTATGCCGGCGCCGCTCTCTTCGGCGAATGAAGAACGCTCCAGCACGGTGCTGTCGAAACCGGCCCGCGCGAGCGCGATTGCGGCGGAGATCCCGCCGATACCGCCGCCGGCGATGAGGACGGGCCTATGCTTCATGAGCGCGTGTTCAGGCGGCAGGGGCCCCGGGCGGGGCGGTCGCTACGTAGACGCACTCCGCCGGCTCGCTCTCGGTGGCCTTGAGCGCGTCGTCGTATTCGTAGAGCGTCGAGCAATAGGGACAGACGATTTGGCTATCGTCCCCCATATCGAGGTACACGTGGGGATGATCTTGTGGCGGCTTTGCCCCCATGCATTGGAATTCCTTGACGCCGATCTTGATCCGATCGACGCCTATGTCGTTCACGAAGTGGGGCACGAGAGTTTGGGCCATGATTGTCCGTTCGTGGGTCCTTGATCTTTGCGGGCAGCATAGTGACCCTTGAGGCAAAGCGGTAGGGCAGAATGCAGAGCTTTGATTCCGATGGTGTGCGGATCGCCTATGTGGATGAGGGCGAGGGCGAGCCAATCCTCCTCGTCCACGGCTTCGCGTCCAACGTTGCCGCCAACTGGATCGATACGCGGTGGGCGCGGACGCTCCGCGATGCCGGGCGCCGGATAATCGCCTACGACAATCGCGGGCATGGGCAGAGCGAGAAACTTTACGAGCCCGAACTCTACGGGGCGCCGGAAATGGCCGAGGATGCGCGCCGGCTTCTCGATCACCTCGGCATCGCTTGCGTGGACGTGCTCGGGTATTCCATGGGAGCGCGCATCGCGGCGTTCCTCACATTCGCACATCCCGAACGGGTGAGATCGATCGTCTTCGGCGGTCTCGGCATTCACATGGTGCGGGGGATGGTGGGCTCAGGCCCGCTGGCCAAGGCGCTCGAAGCGCCTCGCATGGAGGATGTCACCAACGACACAGCGCGGAGCTTCAGGGCGTTCGCCGAGCAAACCAAGAGTGACCTCAAGGCACTCGCTGCCTGCATGCGGGGTCCGCGTGAAAAGGTCGATCCTGAGCGTCTCAGCGAGATCAAGGTGCCTGTGCTCGTGGCGGTTGGTAGCGAGGATGTGATTGGGGGGTCGGGTGCCGCGCTTGCGGAACTCATCCCGGGTGCCCAATTCCTCAATATCGAAGGACGCGATCACATGAAGGCGGTTGGCGACGCGCGCTTCAAGCAAGGTGTGCTCGACTTTTTAACCTCGCGTCCTTAGGGCTTGATCTCCCGTGGTAGACTAGTCGGCACGATCCTGCTACGGGGGCATAAGTGAGGTACCCCATGACTAAGCCCGTGATGGCGGCAGAGCCGCAGATCAAGAGCTACGACCCGATCTGGAGCCAAGTGCGCCGCGAGGCCGAGGAGATCAGCAACTCCGAACCTGCGCTCGGCGGCTTCATCTATGCGACCGTGTTGAGCCATGAGCGTCTCGAGGATGCGATTTGTCATCGTCTGGTGCGTCGTCTTCAACACGCAGCGCTCGACGCCGGATTGATCCACAAGACGTTTAACGAAGTGGTCGAGGCCGATCCGTCGGTTGGCGAGGAGTTCCGCGCCGATCTGATGGCGGTGGCGCAGCGCGATCCCGCGTGCGATCGGCTGATCGAGCCATTGCTCTACTTCAAGGGTTTCCACGCCCTTGAAACCTATCGTATCGGCCACCGACTGTGGAAAGCGGGGCGCAAGGACTTGGCGCTCTATCTGCAAAGCCTTGTGTCGCGCTTCTTGCAAGTCGACATCCATCCGGCGGCGCGTATCGGCAGAGGCATTATGATCGACCACGCGACCGGAATTGTCATCGGCGAGACGGCGGTGGTGGGTGACAATTGCTCGATGCTTCATGGCGTGACACTCGGCGGCTCGGGGCGCGAGCATGGCGACCGTCACCCGAAAATTGGAAGCGGCGTGATGATGGGTGCCGGCGCCGCGATACTCGGCAACATCTCTGTGGGAGATTGCGCGCGCGTCGCAGCCGGCAGCGTGGTGCTCAAGGACGTGCCGCCGCGTCGTACCGTGGCCGGCGTTCCCGCGCGGGAGATCGGCGTCAGCACGTGCGCTGAGCCGGCGCTGACCATGGATCAATTCATTGCCGGTGATAACGGTGATGATTCAGGTGCCCGCTAGGGCTCGTAGCAGCTCAAAGGGGAGTGGCGGTGACACGCGACGAGATTCTCAAGCTTGAGCATTACTTGCAGAAGATCTTCCGCTTGCCGGCGATTCAGGTGAGGCAACGGCCGCAAAAGGATGATTCCGCCGAGGTCTATATCGGCGAGGAATTCATCGGCGTGTTGTTCCGCGACGACGAGGACGAGGGGGAGACCGCCTACCAGTTTCAGATGGCGATCCTCGACTTCGACCTCCAGGGATAGACCCTCGCGTGCCGCCGCGGTACGGACGTTAACCAGTCCTTAAGAATTGAGGCAACGGTCGGTACGCCTCTCGCTACAGTGCTCCTTGAGAGCACGGCGAGGGGCTATGCAGACCGTTTTTCTCTATCTTTACGTGACGGCCGTCGGCTTCGTGATGGCCGGTGTCCTATCGAGCTTCGTCCAGCTAGTGTCGGGCCAGCCGATGCGGTTCGGGCTGGAGCCCAATTCGATCCTGTCTTCGCTTGGTGGGGTCCTGCTGCGGGTCGTGGCAGGGCCTGCAATTCTCATGCGCAACGCGTGGCGGGGGGTGCGGATCGAGGCGCGTCCGAAATTCTGGTTCGGCCTTTCGCTCACCATTGCAGCTCTGTGGAGCATGTTCTCGGGCGCGCTGCTGATCGACCTGATTTTGAAGCTGTAAGACCAAACCCCTGAAAAAAAGGGAGCCGGTCTCATAAGAGACCGGCTCTAGGAAAGGCCCGGTTGGGTCGGGGATGGGTGGGGGATGGTCACCGGGCCCTAAATTGTGGTCCCCGGGGGAGAGGGGACGGGGGGTCGAAAGTTCTCCTTAATTTGAGGCTGACACCGCGGTCTGCGGCGACAGGCTGGGCGGCAGGAGCGAGATCCACACGAGCGGATTACGCGCCGACTGCTGCTTGACGAAGGTGTAGGGCGTGTCGGCCCAAGCCATGACGTCGCGCTGCTTGTTGTCGAGGACGAAGTCGCCGCGGTCGGTGCGGACCGTCAGTACGGCGTGACCTTCGTTGTTCTCGTCACGGACGACGGTGATCAGAAGCGTGCTCTCCGGCCAGCCGCGCTCCATCAGGATGCGGCGCTTGAGCAGCACATAGTCCTCGCAGTCGCCCTGCTTGACCGGATAGGTCCAAACCTCGACCTGGCCATAGAGCTCGAGATCGGTAATTGGCGCCACGGACTCGTTGACTCTCTTATTGACCTGCTCAAGCTCGCGGAACTTCACGGCGCTCAGCTGCACGCGGTCGGCGTAGCGCCCGGACGGGCGACACTCGACCTCATGCTCGCGGCAGAAATTTACGTAGCCGATCGGCGGCAAGGTATCGCCGAAAGACTGCAGGTACGCCACCTTCTGCGGCTCAAGCTGAGGCTTGAGGCTGATCGCATGGTTGTTCGTAGCGTCTGCAGGCAACGACGATATAAACATCAAGAACGCCGAACCTAGAACGAACTGTTTCATTGCACCCCCCGTTTTATTGGGGTGCACTATCTCAGAGAGATTTTGAGATCCCGATAAGAGAAGCCCGCATTTTGAAGTATTATTGGTAGTTGTTTTTTAGGGACACCTACTCAAACCTGAATGTTCTCGGATTAGCTAAAATTTTAGAGAATTTGGAACAAAGCGCGGCCGAACGCGCAGGCTCCATGCGTTGTTGTACGCAGGGCCAACAGCGGCGCTTGAATCAGACGGAAGGTGAAGGAGGGGAAAGACTAGCCGAAGGTCCGGGCGAGGCTGTCAGGGTCCTGGATCTCGGCGAACTGAATGGCGATGCCCTGGTCGTGATGACGGACCACCCGGCCACGCACACGTCCAAGCACGACGACAGAGTCAATCGGAGGCTTCACCCGAACGGCCACCGAGGCACCGCTCAAGGAGACGTCAATCACTCGGCAATCATAAACGTCGCCATTGGGCAGGATGAGTTTCTGGGCGCTGATGCGCGGCTCGAAGCGCTCGTGCTGGCGTTCCTCAGAGCCGAGAAGGTCGCGGTTCACATACCAGGTCAGAAGATTGGCGATCCGCTCGCGTTTCTGGATGCTGGCGTTGAGCTCGACGGCGAAGCCGCCCTCGAAGACCCGCGCTACGATACCCTCGAGGCGGCCGAGATTGTCGAGATAGGCGACGACACGTTCACCAGGCTGACAGGTGACCGGCGCCATTAGCGCCATACCACCCGCCGACAAGTTGATGACTTCGCAGGGATATTCCTGCCTATCCTCACGCATGAACCGGCCCTGAAGGCTAACCGGTACGCGCCGGTATCTGCGCCGGTCGGGTACGATTTTCGGGAACGCGTGGCTAGTTCGGCGCTCGCCGCGGATCCGTACAGACTCAAGAGGCGCGGATGGTTCCGTGTTGGCGATGTTCATGCAGCGAAGTCCGAGCTTGCCCGGTTGCACGGAAAGAGGGTGAGCAAGCAAGGGTCACGCTAGCGGTGTATCAATTAAGGAACGGCTAAGCGTGAGTGGCAAAATCAACCTAGAACGCCACTTTTGCTTTTAACCACGGCGTCCCGAGAGACCGCCATCGACAACCCGGAAACGCCGCCGCGCAATACGCACGACCTCCGCGCCGCTGTTGGCCATGAATGCGGGTACGCCGTCCGGCCAATGAATATGCAGCTCGGAGACCTCGAATGACGACAGAGGTTCGGCGCCCAGCCAAAATGGGGGCTCGATTGCGGTAATTGCGCCGAGGATGCGGTTCACCGTCTGGCCGGTGTGGATCAGCGGCATGAGCGTGAACTCGAAGCTTGCTCCACGATGGGACGGGGTGTCCGCGCGGAAGATGCCATGGCCCACTGCGCCATCGGTCAGCACGTTGCGGATTAATGTTGCGAGTGAGTTACGGTCGTCAAATCCCCACAAGCTAAGGAAGTCGACGCCGCGCATCTCGCGACCGAATTGTTGGCAGATTCGCGTGCCCGCCAGGCGGAAGCGAAAGCCGAGCAATCCTTTGGACTCGGCGATAAAGGTCTCCGGCAGCAGTTCCGCAATCCGCGCCGGCTCAATTTCGAACCGCCGTGGCGCAATCCGGCCATTGCGTATGCCGTCCCAATACGCGTAAAGCTGCCTGCTCGTTGGCTGCTGCATAACCCACCCGACGCAAAACGCTACAGGTCCTCACGAACCCGCACACATCACTGCGGCAAAGCCAGGGTGAATCCCGCTTTGGCACGCTTGTGCGGGCATACTCACGGTTTATTAAGCAGGGAGTGTGCCAGCGGTGGGGGAGCTAGACTGCTGGCGCGAAACCGATCGCCGTTAAGGTTGTCGCGGAGGGAAGCGCCCGTTCCGGTAGGATGTTTGGATGTCCAAAAGCGAGCCTATCTTCAATATCCCCAGTGCGGTCGTCGTCGCCTCAGGCCTGATGATAGCCATCCAGGTGGTTAGGGGATTTCTGCCGGACGAACTCGATCTGACGGTGCTCCTCACGCTCGCGTTCATCCCGGCCCGCTACAGCGGGGCAGCGCTCGAGCTTCCAGGCGGCTACGTGACCTGCATCACCTCGTTTGTGACCTACATGGTGGTGCATGGGGGATGGGTGCACCTTCTGGTCAATGTGTTGTGGATGCTGGCTTTTGGCAGCGCCGTGGCGCGGCGCATCGGCGACCGGGGCTTCTACACCTTTTCGATCTTGTGCGGCGTGGCCGGCGCCTTGACGCATCTTGCCTTCCATTGGGGCCAGATGGCCCCTGTGGTGGGGGCTTCGGCGGCCATTTCTGGCCAGATGGCGGGGGCGCTCCGGTTCATCTTCTTCGCCAAAAGGCGCCCGGGCGAGCGAGCCCCCGATTTCATCAGCGCCCCGCTTGCCAGCCTCGGCGTTACATTCCGGGACGGTCGGATCATCGCCTTTCTGCTGTTCTGGGTTGCCCTCAACATCTATTTCGGCCTGAGTTCCGTCTCTTTCGGCGGGTCTCCCGGCAGCATCGCTTGGGAAGCCCATATTGGCGGCTTCCTCTGCGGCCTCTTCATCTTTGGGTTTTTCGACAGAGCCTCGTCTCAGCTGACACTTGATGCATTGCGGTAAGCATTGGGGACTCCGTCCAGAATCGCGCCGGTGGCGCGCTTCTCTTGCGCCGTGTTTCGCTCCAGGACAGAATGTCGCAGCAAACGGGGCTCAAGTTCCCGGGCTGGAGGAAACCCTGATGAACGTGGCTGCAATCCTTAAGTTGAAGGGCAGGGAGGTTGTCACCGCTTCCCCGGACACCCCCTTGCTTGAAATCGCCAAGCTCCTCGGCAAGCACCGCATCGGCTGCATCGTGATCGCTTCGTCTGACGGCAAGGTCTCGGGGATCGTGTCGGAGCGCGATATCGTTCGCGAGATCGCAAGGGCCGGTAGCGCGGTGCTTAAAGACCCCGTCGAATCCTGCATGACCAAGGCCGTGATCAGCTGTCGCGAGTCCGACACGATGGATCGGCTGATGGGCGAGATGACGGCGCACCGGTTCCGTCACATGCCGGTGATGGATCGGGGACGGCTTATCGGCCTCGTGTCGATCGGCGATGTGGTGAGAATGCGTATCGCGGAAGCAGAGATGGAAGCGGCTGCGATGCGCGAATACATCGCCACAGGCTGAGCCTCAGGCGGCGAGAACGCGAACGGCGGTTCTAATTTCTTCGAGCTGAGCTTCCGCGGCTTTGGCACCGAGCGTGATCGCCTCGTTCGCGCGGTGGAAGTCGAACAGGCTGATGCGCCCCGCCTTCGGCGCAATGGTGATGTCGGGCGGATCGCCGGCGAGACGGGACCGCGCGATGCGATCTTGTGTGATGTTGATGGCATCCATCATCACGGCCGACATGCCAGGTGCGCCATCACTCCGGCCGAAGATCTGGCGATGCAGAAGATGCACGGCCGCGCGGCCGTTGCTGCCGGGAAGCGCCGCGTCGTCCGGCCCCGAAGGCTCGGCGAACGCTTCTTGATCGTGGATCACGCCGCCCTTGCCAAACAGGTCGCAGTTGAGATTGACGGCGATGACGATGCGGGCGCCGAACGCGCGGCACACCGACACGGGAATTGGATTGACGAGCGCGCCGTCGATCAGCCAGCGGCCGTTGACCTGGATGGGACGGAAGATACCGGGAAGGGCGAACGACGCCTTCAAGGCCGTCACCAGGTTGCCCTTGTGCAACCACACCTCGTGCCCGGTGCCGAGCTCGGTGGCGACGGCCACGAACTTCCGCTCGAGGTCTTCGATGGTGAATTCTTTGAGGTGGCCCTCGAGCCGCCCGCTGAGGCGCTGTCCGGTGATGAGCCCCGACCCTGCAAAGTTGAAATCGAGGAAGCCGAAGATGCGGCGGCGTGTCAGGGTCGTGGCGAAGTCTTCGAGGGCGTCGAGCTTGCCGGTCACGTAACAGGCGCCCGCCACGGCGCCGATCGAGGTTCCCGCGACGATGTCCGGCTCGAGGCCAGCCGCGATCAGGGTCCGCAGCACGCCGATATGGGCCCAACCCCGCGCAGCACCCCCTCCGAGTGCCAGGCCAATCAACGGTCTTGCCATACCCACGCGCCTCACGCCGGACCGAAGTCCCGCAACTCAAAACAGCATGCGGCCGTGCTTGGAGTTTCCACCGGCGAGGCCGAATGCGAGCCCAAAGCCTTAGATCAGTATCATGAACTCTTTAAGGTTCCCTTTGCGGCGCCAGAATGGCCGTAGACCTGCTCGGGGTCGAACTTGCGCTCGGCGTCGACAAAGACGAGCGGCCGACCCTCCGAGGGTGGCTGGCCCAACGGAACGACACGGTAGAAGCAGGACTTGCGGCCGGTGTGGCAGGTCGCCTCGGCGCCGGCCACCTCAACCTTGAGCAAGAGAACGTCTTGATCGCAGTCGGTGCGCATCTCGACGATGCGCTGCCGATTGCCGCTCGTCTCGCCCTTGCGCCACAGGCTCTGGCGCGAGCGTGACCAGAACGTTGCCTCGCCCGTCTCGATCGAGGCCGCGAGCGCTTCCGCATTCATGAAGGCGAACATCAGCACGTCGCCGGTCTTGGCGGAGGTGACGATCACGGGGAGGAGGCCATGCGCGTCGAAGTTCGGCGCGAAGACGGTGCCTTCTTCGCGCTCGGTCTTGTCCTCGATCTTGGGGAAGAGGTCGGCCTTAGTCACCGCGATTGGTCCTTCGCGGCCGAGGCGCGTTTAAGAACGGCCGCGCTCGGTCGCAAGCATCATGAAACGCGCCTGCTGCGCCGGATCCTCTTTGAAGATGCCGGTGAACTGCGTGGTGATAGTTGCCACGTCGGGCTTTCGCACTCCGCGGATCGACATGCACTGATGCACCGCCTCGATCATCACCGCGACACCCTTCGGCTTGAGCACCCGGTCGATGGTCTCGGCGATCTGTGCCGTCATGGTCTCCTGCGTCTGTAAGCGGCGGGCGAACACCTCCACCACACGAGCGAGCTTGGAGATGCCGACGACGCGATCGGTGGGGAAATAGGCGACATGCGCCTTGCCGATAAACGGGATCATGTGGTGCTCGCAGTGCGAGTTCACCTCGATGTCGCGCAGCATGACGATATCGTCGTAGCCCGCGACCTCGTCGAAGGTGCGCGACAAAACCTCGATCGGGCATTCGCGATAGCCGGAGAAGAACTCATCATAGGCGCTCGTCACACGGCGCGGCGTATCCCGCAAGCCCTCGCGATCGGGATCGTCACCGGCATAAGCGATGAGCGTGCGCACAGCCTCCTCGGCCCGCTCACGAGATGGGCGCGTGATCTGAGGGCCGCGGCCGATCTCAATCCCGGCGTAGAGTTTGGGGGCTGGGCGGTCCTTCGTTGTGGCGTCCATCTGAGAAACTTTCCCTTATTGAGTAAACGCCTGAAGGCGCGTGGCCGTTCGGGCCAAAGGTGCATATATAATGCGTGAAATCAGGCTGCAAGGCGAGCCTCAGGGCCCAGAATGGTATCATGACACTGCCAGAGGACATTTATAGCCAAAAGCTGCTCGAGATTGCCGCGGCGATGCCCCGTACGGAGCGGTTGGAAGCGCCAGAGGCCACGGCGACCGCCCATTCCAAGCTCTGCGGCAGCCGGGTGAGCATCGATCTCTCCATGGATGGGGACGTGGTCACCGACTACGGCCAGACCGTGCGAGCCTGCCTTCTGGGCCAGACCTCGGCCGCGGTGATGGGCCGGGAGATCATCGGCTCACGCGCGGCCGAACTCCGCGAGGTCGGCGCGGCGATGCGCAAGATGTTGAAGGAGGGCGGACCTCCGCCCTCCGGCAGATGGGGTGATCTCGCGCTGCTTGAGCCGGTGCGTGACTACAAGGCGCGCCATCCCTCGACCCTGCTCGTGTTCGATGCCGTGGAGGACGCGATCGCCCAGATCAAGGCGAAGCGCGCCGAAGCATCGACTGAGGCGGTGCCGTCCGCCTGAAGCTATCGAAGAGAGCGCATTTCGCGATGAGCAAGACCAACGCATGCTGGCTCGATCCCATGAGCGTGAAGCCGCGCACGGGTAGCGGCTATCCGGCCCCATTCGCCGAGCCATTTATGGGACGCGCCAAGCGCGCGCTCGGTGACGCTCTCGGGTTGAGCCAATTTGGCGTCAACCTGACGACGCTCGAGCCGGGGGCATGGTCGTCCCAGCGGCACTGGCACGAACAGGAGGATGAGCTCATCTATGTGCTCGATGGCGAGGTGACCCTCGTCACCGACGCCGGCGAGACGGTGCTCAGGCCAGGCATGGTCGCGGGCTTTCCGGCGGGGCGGCCAGATGGCCATCAACTCATCAACCGCAGCGACAAGCCCGTCCGCATTCTCGAAGTCGGAACGCGCGCGCCGAATGAAGAGGCCGAGTATAGCGATATCGACATGAAGGCACGCAAGGTCGACGGCGTTTTCGTGTTCACGCACAAGAACGGCGAGCCGTACTGATGAGCGCAACCGTAAGTGAGACATTCGGCAAGCGTGCAGCCAAGGCGGTGATGCTGGCGCCAATCCTTGCGTACCGCTACACGCTGTCGCCGCTCGTGGGGGCTCACTGCCGCCATCTGCCGTCCTGCTCTGACTACGCACGTGAGGCTATCGAGACGAACGGCGCATGGAAGGGGGGCTGGCTAACCCTGGCGCGGCTTTGCCGCTGTCATCCTTGGGGGAGTCACGGGCTCGATCCGGTGCCTGACCTGCGACAGGAACGCCACCCGTTCGCGCCTTGGCGCTACGGCCGCTGGCGCCTAAATACGGGTGACGGGGCGCCTGAATCTCGCTAAAAGCGGCGCCTCAATAGATGTCCGTCTTACCTGCGCTGGTACGCAGGAGTGAGAGGAGAGACAAGATGATTTCCCTCAAGTTTCCCGATGGTTCCGCGCGTGACTTCAAACCTGGAGTCACTGGCCAAGACGTTGCCGAGTCGATCTCGAAGTCGCTCGCCAAGAAGGCCGTGGCCATGGAGGTCGACGGCAAGGTGCGGGATCTCTACGAGCCGCTCAAGTCGGACTCCGCGATCCGCATCATCACCCGTGACGACCCGGAGGCGCTGGCGCTGATCCGCCACGACGCGGCGCATATCATGGCCGAGGCCGTGCAGGAGCTTTATCCGGGCACGCAAGTCACCATCGGTCCGGTCATTGACAACGGGTTCTACTACGACTTCGCCCGCGAGGAGCCGTTTACGCCGGAGGATCTGCCGAAGATCGAGGCGAAGATGCACGAGATCATCAAGCGCGACTCGCCCTTCTCTTATGAAGTGATGGAACGGGGCGCGGCGAAGAAGATGTTCCGCGACATGGGCGAGGCTTACAAGATCGAGCTGATCGACGCGATCCCGGAAGGCGACGACATCAAGATCTATTCGCAGCGGGAGTGGTTCGATCTCTGCCGCGGCCCTCACATGACGTCGACGGGCAAGGTCGGCAAGGGGTTCAAGCTGCTCAAGATCGCCGGCGCCTATTGGCGCGGCGACAGTAACAACCCGATGCTCCAGCGCATCTACGGGACGGCCTGGGCGAGTGAAGAAGACCTCAAAGCGTATCTGCATCAACTCGAGGAGGCGGAGAAGCGTGATCACCGTCGCTTGGGGCGCGAGATGGACCTGTTCCACTTCCAGGAGGAAGCGCCAGGCGCCGTGTTCTGGCACGCCAAAGGCTGGGCGTTGTTCCAGTCGCTCATCGCGTATATGCGGCGGCGCCAAAACGCGTGGGGCTATTTCGAAGTGAACTCGCCGGACATGATGGAGCGCACGCTGTGGGAGCAGTCCGGCCATTGGGAGAAGTTCGCCGAGAACATGTACATCGCCGAGACGCCAGACGACCGCGTCTATTGCTGCAAGCCGATGAACTGCCCCGGGCACGTGCAGATCTTCAAGAACGGCCTGAAGAGCTATCGCGATCTGCCGTTGCGCATTGCCGAATTCGGCAAGGTACATCGCTACGAGCCGTCAGGCGCGCTGCACGGTCTCTTGCGCGTGCGGCACTTCACGCAGGACGATGCGCATATCTTCTGCACCGAGGACCAGATCACCGAGGAGTGCGTCAAGCTCAATGAGCAGATGCTGTCGATCTATCGCGATTTCGGCTTCGAGGACGTGCGCATCAAGTTCTCGGACCGGCCCGAGAAGAGGGTTGGCGCCGATGCGGTGTGGGACAAGGCGGAGGCCGCGCTGAAGCGCGCGGTGGAAGCGGCGGGGCTCGAATACGAGCTCAACCCGGGCGAGGGCGCCTTCTACGGGCCGAAGCTCGAATATGTGCTGCGCGACGCCATTGGCCGCGACTGGCAGTGCGGCACCATCCAAGTCGACCTGAATATGCCGGAGCGACTCGGCGCCTTCTATATCGGGCCTGATGGCGAGAAGAAGGTGCCGGTGATGATCCACCGCGCCATGTTCGGTTCGCTGGAGCGCTTCACGGGCATCCTCATCGAGCACCACGCCGGTCATCTGCCGCTGTGGCTCGCGCCGACGCAAGCGGTGGTCGCGACCATCGTCTCGGATGCTGACACCTATGCCGAGATGGTGCTTGCGAAGCTGAAGGCGGCTGGCTTGCGCGCCGAGGCCGATCTTCGCAACGAGAAGATCAACTACAAGGTCAGGGAGCACTCGGTGACCAAAGTCCCGGTGTTGCTCGTGGTTGGCAAGCGCGAGGCGGAGGAGGGCACGGTGTCGGTGCGTCGGCTCGGCTCACAGAAGCAAGAGGTCATGAAGCTCGACGAAGCCATTCGGATGCTCGTCGACGAGGCGGTCCCGCCGGACCTGCGTAAGTCCAAAAGCGCGGGCGCCTAGCCTCAGGGAGATGACGGCCGGAACAGCGTGCCGGGATTGATCAGCGGCGCGTTGGGATCCGCCGGCCGCGCCGAGAACCCGTCGAAGCCGACCGCGCCGGCAGGGCCTTCGCCAGCGACGGTGCTACCTGGTGGAGGCGCCTCTGGAGGTTCAAGCAGTATTTTCAGGTCCTCCGGTGATGTCGGGCCGTCGTCCATGACCACTTCGATTTGCTTGTCGACCCCCGGCTCGATGGAGAATTTGCGGGTGTAGCTGTCACCGCCGTGGTCGGCGATGACGGCGTAGCTGCCGGCGGCAGGGATCAGCGGGTCGGAAGCGCGCCGGCGTTCGATTTCACCGTATCTCCGGCCGAGGTGAGGATCGTCCATTTCGTATCGGCGAGCGCCTCGCCGCCCAGGCTCTGCACGAGACGGAAGGTGATCTTGGCGCCGGTGTGCTTGATGGTGGCCTCGGTGACGCGGCCTGGCTCGACCGTTACGTCGACGCCGACGCTCGCATTGGCGTCGCCATAGACGCTGACGACATGATAGGCGCCGGCGTTGAGGCGGATCATGGTGCGTGGCTTGGCGTCGGCCAGAATTGTGCGGCGCTTGCCGAACTGATCTTCTTCGTCCGACATGATGTCGAACCGCACGTTCTCCTCGGGGCACGGCTGCCCGTCAGCGAGCACGGCGCGGAGCGCGAGGCCGCCGGTGTTGAGGACGAACGTCTCTTCGATCGATTTGCCAGTCTCGACCTTGATCTTCTTGGTGAGATTGGAAAGTCCGTAGGCCGCGTTGACGAGATACTCACCCGGCATCAGTGCGGCGGTGGGGGTCGCTTCGCGGTGGGTGCTGATCAGCTCATAGGTGCCATCCGCCGACGCTTTGGAATTGTAGACGCGCCACGTGAGGCCAGATTGCAGCTTGGGACCGACCTCGGTGATCAGCGCCTTGAACGTCACCGGCACCGGGCGCGGCGGTTCGGCCACCGGCGGGGGCAGAATGCGCTGAACGAGCGTCTCCGGCGCGCCCTTCGCGGCCGGAGCCGGCGTACCTGATTTCAATACCGCCGTTTCGCCGTGTGATTTCTGAACTGCGCTCTCGCCCGGCTCGTCTGGCTGGGCCGCCAAGGCGGCAGCCGCTGCTTCCGGCGTCACGCCATCGGGATCAGCGTCCTTGGGCCCCTCGCTGGCGACGGCTTCGTTGCCGGCGTCTTGGTTGGCAATTGCCGCCAAGATTGCATTCAGGCTCGATTTGAGCTCATCACTATTGGTCGCCACGACAAACTTACCGCCAGTGGCTGCGGCAATGCAGGCGAGCGGCTGGACGTCCTCTGCCTTTGCCGCGAGGCCGACGACGGAAATGCGCAAGCCCTTGGATTTTTGTTTGAGTGCGTCAGCGGTGACGCAGACGTCAGCATCGCACGTGTCTCCGCCATCGGCGATGAGAACGACGTTGGCGGCGTCCTCGCCGGCGGCATTGGCCGCATCGCTGATGGAGGCGGCGATGGGGGCTTGTCCTTTGGCCTTGATGCCGCCGAGCAGCTTCTCCGAGCTATCGGCGTTGAGCGCGCCGGGCTTCGCCAAGACCTCGCTGTCGGCGCAGTTTGAGGATTTGCGGTGGCCGAAGGCGACAAGCCCGAGGGAGAGCCGGTCCGCATAGCTGCTCGCGACCTCACTGAGGGCGTCGCGCGCCATGTCGAGCTTGACCGCGTCGCCGAGCTTGGCACTCATGCTGGTCGAGCCGTCGAGCACGAGAACGGTGGGTGGAAGGCCCGGCGGGGCAGCGGGCGGGGAGGTTGCGTCCTCGGCGGCGGCAAAGCCGGCGCCAAGGAGACAGGCGGGCAAAAGCAAGAGCTTGAGCGCCGCGAAGCATTTCCCCCGCATAGCGTTTCTGCTCCGATTCAGTCGGACGGTGTACCCTTATACCCCCTCCGGGCGGGCTTTAAGGGCCGAAATTCAGCCGCGAATGAGGCCGATTTGGGGTGCCGGGCAGGCCCTGTCGCCGCACGGATCGGGCATTGTTCGCATGCCCGTTTCACGATAGGGAGCATGGCCTTAGCCAAGCAGCATGAGCTCATGTCTAACCCAACTCTCGATCACCTCCTGACGCGGCGCTCAGTGTCCGCCAATAGCCTCGGCGAACCGGGTCCGAGCGCTGCCGAGATCAGCCAAATCCTCACGGCGGCGGCGCGGGTGCCCGACCACAAGAAGCTCGTGCCGTGGCGCTTCGTGTTGTTCCAGGGCGACGCGCGAGATGCGTTCGGCAAGGTGCTCGCGGAGGTATGCCGCGCCGAGGAGGACGACCCAAGTCGCTTCCGGCTCGAAACAGAGGCAAAGCGCTTTCTGCGCGCGCCGCTCGTCATCGCCGTCATCTCGCGCGTGACCA
>JAWKWG010000018.1:0-56746 GCA_041397675.1 Hyphomicrobiales bacterium
CATTGGAGGGCCCCCTATCGGTGGTCCGGCTCACGCGTCTTCAGGAACAGCCACACGAATAGAGCGCACCAAGCGGAGGCAACGAGCAGGCTGACGAGCCCCGTTTGCTCGGTACGACTCAGGAGATAGATGATCCCGAAGCCACCGATCAGAAATGTGCCGACAAGGCTGAAGAGTTGCATTGGGGCAGCCCGTGCTTTGCGTTGAGCGAACCCTGTCACCTTAACGCGGAGACAACTGGTTCTGGGAATAGATGCCGCGCAAAGTTAATCGCGCGGTCAACCTGCCGGCCGGCAAGACCGGCCATATGAGCGGTTGATTGCCAGCGAGGTCTTCCTGTAAGCGCTTGGGCTCCGATCGTGCTCACGAGCTTGAAGCGGCCTTCCCATGTCACCGCGCGTCGATCCCGTCACGCAGACTTCCGAGCTTCCGGCGCAAGCCGACGTCGTCGTCATCGGCGGCGGCATTATTGGCGCGAGCACGGCGCTCGCCCTCGCCGAGCGCAGCGTCTCGGTTGCGTTGTGCGAGAAGGGCTATGTGGGCGGCGAGCAATCGAGCCGAAATTGGGGCTGGTGCCGCAAGATGGGGCGCGATCCCGCCGAGATCCCGCTCGCAGTCGAAAGCCTGCGCCTGTGGCAAGGCCTCAACGCGCGGACCAACGCCGAGACCGGGTTTCGCCAGCGCGGCATTCTTTATCTCTGCGAGACGGCGAAGGATGTCGGCGCCTACGAGGCATGGCTCGCGCACGCCAAGCCCTACCAGATCGACTCGCGCCTGGTGGCCGCCGACGAGATCGACCGGCTGCTGCCCGGCTCGGCGCGGCGCTGGCCGGGGGCGCTCTATACGCCGAGCGACGGCACGGCCGAGCCCGGCAAGGCGACATCCGCCATCGCCAACGCCGCGTATCGCAAAGGCGCGGCGATTTTCGAGGCTTGCGCCGTGCGCGGCATCGAGACGACCGGCGGCAAGGTGAGCGGCGTCATCACCGAGAAAGGCCCGATCCGATGCAGCGCCGTGGTGCTCGCCGGCGGCGCGTGGTCGCGGCTGTTCTGCGGCAATTTCGGCGTCGCGTTTCCGGCGCTGAAGCTGGTGGCC
This sequence comes from Hyphomicrobiales bacterium, assembly GCA_041397675.1. Taxonomy (GTDB): domain Bacteria; phylum Pseudomonadota; class Alphaproteobacteria; order Rhizobiales; family Methyloligellaceae; genus Methyloceanibacter. Next base: position 1,096 of record JAWKWG010000018.1, read on the forward strand.
TCTGTGATGCGGACCGCACCGCTGTCCGGCGCGCCAGACAGCGCGGCCGGCTCGGGCGATTTCGGGTTCCGCAAACGGCTCGACGGCGGCTACACGATCGCGCGGCGGAACGCCAATATCGCGCCCGTGGTCCCGGACAGTTTCAGGCTGTTCTTCCAATTTCTTCCCGCGGCCATCGCGCAATGGCATGAGCTGCGTATCCGGATCGGCCGAAGCTTCATCGAGGAGTGGAACATCCCACGCCGCTGGGCGCTCGATGCCAAAACCCCGTTCGAGACGGTCCGCACTCTCGATCCCGCGCCGAATGAGTCCATTCTCGACGAGGGCGCGCGGAGTCTGGTCGAGAGCTTTCCGGCGTTCCGCACCATGCAGATCGTCGAGCGCTGGGCCGGCGTCATCGACGCAACGCCGGACGGCGTCCCGGTGATCTCGGCCGTCCCCTCGGTGCCGGGCTTCTTCATCGCGAGCGGCTTCTCAGGCCACGGCTTCGGTATCGGGCCCGGCGCCGGTCATCTCATGGCCGATCTGGTGACAGGCGCCGCGCCGCTCGTCGATCCCGCGCCCTACCGCTTCGCGCGTTTCTCGTGACGGGCGCGCCAGCAAAAGCGGCCGCGACGGGACGGCTATCCGCGACGGCGCTGAGCGCAGGGGCCGGCGGCAATTTGCTCGAATGGTACGATTTCGGAATCTACGGGCTGCTCGCGCCGGTGCTCGCCGGCGTGTTCTTTCCGCCCGAAGATCGCATGGCCTCGCTGATCGGCGCCTATGGCTTGTTCGCGGTGGGCTTCGCCATGCGGCCGATCGGCGGTGTGGTGCTCGGTCATCTCGGTGACCGGCTGGGCCGGCGCTTCGTGCTGATCTATTCCATAGTACTGATGGGGCTCGCGACCGCAGCCATCGCGCTCCTGCCGAGCTACGAGCAGATCGGCCTCGGCGCACCGCTACTGCTGCTCGTGTTGCGTCTCATTCAAGGCTTTTCGGTCGGCGGCGAGTTCACGGGCTCGGTCAGCTATCTCGTGGAGACTGCGCCGCAACACCGGCGGGGCTTTGCTGGAAGCTTCGCCAATTTCGGATCGACCGCCGGCATGTTGCTGGCGGCGGCGGTCGCCGCGGCGACGGTGACACTCGCCAACCCGGAGCAATTGCACGCCTGGGCATGGCGCCTCCCCTTTCTGCTCGGCGGCGCCATCGCCGTTGGCGGCTTCTTCTTGCGCCGGCGCTTGCATGACACCGGCTATCAGCCCAAACGCAAGCGCGCGCACGATCCGTTGCCGCTGAAGCAAGCGATCAAGCTCGCGCCTGGCGCGATGATCGCGGCGGTGCTGTTCACCTCGGGCTACGGCATCGTCAACTATCTCACCATGGTGTTCCTGCCGGTCTATGCGAGCGAGTTCGGTGCCGTGCCGGAGAGTCATGTGTTGCAGCTCAACACGGTCGCGCAGGCCGTGGCGCTAGTGCTGGTGCCGATCGCGGGATGGCTCACCGACAGCGTGGTGCGGCGGCGCACGTGGCTGATCGCCGTGTTCGCCGCCGAAGGCTTGCTGGTGTGGGCGGGCTTTAGCTTGGCGGGCACGGGCGGGCTCGCGGGCTATGCGGTGGCGCAGATCGCATTTGGCATTCTGCTCGCGCTGATCATGGGCGTGGCGCCCGCCATGCTGGTCGAGCTGTTCCCGGGGGCCTATCGCATGAGCGGCTATTCGGTGTCGTTCAATATTGGCATCGGCATTGCCGGAGGAACCGCGCCAGTGCTCGCCACGGCGCTAATCGGCGCAACGGGAAACGTCATGGCGCCGGCCTGGTTTCTCGTATTCGGCGCGACGCTCGCGGCCGTCGCGGTCGCGCTGATGAAAGACCGCAGCCGCGAGCCGCTACGCTAAAGATACGTCCGGAATCAGAACGGCCCCGGGAGGAAACTCCCGAGGCCGCTCTTTGACTTCGCGTATCAGGTCTACTGGCAGTGCATCATGCCGTGCATCGCCTTGTTGGCCATGCGCTTGGTGGGATAGACGCCCATCATGCGCGAATGGGGCGGCGGAGTGGTCATGACCACGCAGCCACCGCCATAGCGGAGAGCGACATAATAGTCGGCGGCCAGCACCGGCGTGGCCGTGGCGACGATCAAAGCAGCTGCCACGAGATATTTCGTCATCGGGGGGATCCTCCTCATTCAATGCGCCCAACGGTCAGGTCGGGCCACATCGTCAGTCGACAGAACTTGCAGTTCACCCGCCAGTCAAATTTCCGTCAGTCCTTAAGGACATGCTGACAATAGCGCGAGGATTGAGCGGAAATTTCGGTGAGGGCGAACAGCCAAAATCACCGCGATTTGAACGCGCGCGCTCGTCATGGCTAAAGCCGCCTCAACCTTAAGAGGGAATTTTGGGCCGGCGCGCCATCTTTCCCGCCACAAAGCAGGTGAAATCTGACCCGACGGAGCGCATGTTCCGGGTGCCGGGGGGCGCGCCGTGGAGTCCTATGCCATGCCGAGCCCGAAGCAGAGCGACCGATCCCAATATCGCGGATACGAGATCCAGCTCAGGCGCGAATGGTCGAATTGGTGCGCGAGCATCCACCCGACGCGCGCCGACCTGCCCATCCTCGCGCTATCGCCGTTGCGCACGCTTGCGCTGCGCAAGGAAGAGGCGCTTGCCGCGGCCAAGCGCAATATCGACGAAGCCCTCGCCGACCTGTCCAAGGACGTGGCGTAGCCGCTCTGGCGCCACAACCAGTCGAAAAGCGAATGAAACCGGCGGGTTAGCGCGCCCCTTGCTGTGTGAAACCGGCCGCACGATATATTATGGATACGACGGGGGCACGCCGTACGGAGGCATGCCCATGCACAGCGAACGCCAGCAGTACAAGGGATATGACATTCAGCTGCGTCGCGAATGGTCGAATTGGTGCGCGAGCGTGCATCCCACGCGCGCCGATCTCCCAATCTTGACGCAATCGCCATTGCACACTTTGGCGCGCCGCAAGGATCAGGCCCTCGCCGCTGCAAAGCGCAGTATCGACGGGGCGCTCGCCGAACTCGTCGACCACGCCGCCTAGCTGTCTATTTGTTGAGTAGCGCGTAAGCCGCGTAGCACAGGGTGAGTGCGAGTAGCGGGCGGAGCAGCCAGTCCGGCGCAACGCCGGCGAGGCGCGCGCCGAGCAGGATGCCCGGGATCGATCCGCAAAGCAGCGCCACCAGAATACCCGGATCGACATGACCTAAGCCCAAATGACCCGCGCCCGCGACGAGCGTCAGCGGCACTGCGTGGGCGATGTCCGTGCCGACGATGCGCTTGGCCGGCAGCTTGGGAAACAAGAACGCCAGCACCACGACACCGATGGCGCCGGCGCCGACCGACGTCAACGTCACCAAAAAACCTAATGCCGCGCCGAACAGCACCGTGGGAATGGTGCGCGGCGATATTTTGTCCTCGCCGTTAGCGTTGATGTGGCCCCTCATCAGAACCGGATAAAGAACGATGGCGGCGGCACTGACCGGCAGCGCGAAGGCGAGGCCATAGCGAATCCAGTGGGCCATCGCCGCCGTGTTGAACGGCATGGACGACATGATGGCGAGCAACAGAATCGCCGCGGGGATGCTGCCCATGGCGAGGCGGAACACGATCGGCCAATCGACATTCTCGGCCACGTGATGACGCCAGCCGCCGACCGTCTTGGTCACCGAGGCATAGAGAAGATCCGTGCCGACAGCGACTGCGGGGGCCACACCGAACGTGGAGATGAGAAGCGGCGTCATCAGAGCGCCACCCCCAACACCGGTCAGCCCCACCAAGAAGCCGACGCCAAACCCGGCGCCAGTCAGCGGCAGCAGGGCTAGTGCCCAGCTGAGGTCCACCATTTAACGAAAGCCTCCCCCTACGCTACCGGCGAGATCGTACCCAGTCAGCTTCAGCCGCTACTATTGGTCGGTTTCGATCAGAACCGGAACCCCTGCCGATCGTAGCAGAATAGCCACTTCCTGGGCACGCCGCTCAAATTCGGCAAGATCGTCCGGGGAATCGCCGAGATCGGAACAAAGCCCAGCAAGGCGCTCGCGGTTCAGTACGAGCACATTGTCACCAATTGCCGCAGCCCCTGTCTGCACCCATGTGATCACGCCCCCCGCGACGGTGGCGCCATCGAGTGCGCTGACCAGCACGAAGTTGCCAGTGAGCGGCAGGTCACGGAACAGGTCGAGCGCAGTGGCGCGGCCGAGCAGGATGCGGCAATCGGCGATGTCGTTGACGCCGCAATTATGGGCTTGCGTCGCCGCAAGCGTCTCGAAGTCGACCAACGCCGACACGCTCATGGAGGTGACCGGCGTGAGATCGGTGGCGGTGCGAAGCAAATACCCCGCCTCAGGGTCGAACGGCGTCTCGGCAAGCCAGACGAGGCGCGCCTCGATAACGTCAGCGTTGATTGGGCGGCGCTTCGTTTCGGACAGTACGGCGCCACGCGAGATGTCGAGATCGGTGTCGAGCACGAGCGTCACCGCGTCTGCCTTCCTCGCGCTCGCCTGATCGCCATCCATGGTGGCGATCCGCCGCACAGTCGCGCCAAGGCCACTGCGGGCATCAACCACACGGTCGCCGACCCTGATCTCGCCGGAGGTCACGGTGCCGGCATAGCCACGGAAATCGCCAGAAGCGCGCAGCACGAGCTGCACCGGCATGCGAAATGGCGCGTCGTCGGGCTCGACCTTCGGATCAACGGCCTCAAGATAGTGGAGGAGAGTCGGCCCCTTGTACCAAGGCATCTCGGCGGAGCGGGCGACCACGTTCGCACCGGTCAGAGCCGCCACGGGAATGGTGATGGTCTCGGTGAAGCCGAAATTCTCGGCGAGCTTCTCAAAATCCGACTCGATGGCGCGGAAGCGCGCCTCGGACCAATCGATCTGATCCATCTTGTTGACGGCGACGATGACCTTCTTGATGCCGACCAGGTCGCAGATAGCGGCGTGGCGGCGCGTTTGGCGCTTCACGCCATGACGAGCGTCGACCAAGAGAATGGCGATGTCGGCATGAGAGGCGCCGGTCGCCATGTTGCGGGTGTATTGCTCGTGTCCAGGGGAATCGATGATGACGTAGCGGCGGCGCTCGGTCTCGAAATAGCGCCAGGCGATGTCGATGGTGATGCCCTGCTCGCGCTCGGCTTGAAGGCCATCGAGCAGCAAGGAGAAGTCGATGCGTTCGCCGTTGACGGCGCGGTTGTGGGAGGCGTGGAGAATGGCGGCGCGCTGATCGTCGGTCACGCCGGCGGCGTCCCACAACAGCCGGCCGATCAAGGTGGACTTGCCGTCATCGACCGAACCGCATGTGAGCAGCCTCACCATGGCCTCGGACTTCTCGTCAGGCCTGAGCGCGGTCCCGATTGAAACTTCCTTTTCGAGCGCAGCCACGTCCATCAGAAGTATCCCTCACGTTTCTTCATCTCCATGGCGCCGTCCTGGTCGTGGTCGATCAGGCGCCCTGCCCGCTCCGACACGCGTGCGGAAAGCGTCTCGGTCACCACGCTGTCGAGATCGTCAGCTTCGGACTCAATCGCGGCCGTTAGCGGATAGCAGCCGAGCGTGCGGAACCGCACCTTGCGCATGACCGGCCGTTCCCCCGGCTCAAGCCGCATGCGTTCGTCGTCGACCATGATGAGCTGACCGCCGCGCATCACCACGGGACGCTCGGCAGCGAAATAAAGCGGCACGACGTCGAGCTTCTCAAGCGTGATGTAGCGCCACACATCGCCCTCGGTCCAATTGGAGAGCGGAAAGATGCGTACGGTCTCCCCCGTGCCGAGGCGACCGTTCAAGAGCTGCCACATCTCGGGACGCTGGCGGCGCGGCTCCCAGCGATGACCCGTCGCGCGGAACGAGAACACGCGCTCCTTGGCGCGAGAGGCTTCCTCGTCGCGACGCGCACCGCCGAAGGCCGCATCGAAGCCGCCGGTGTCGAGCGCCTGACGGAGCGCTTGCGTCTTCATGATGTCGGTATAGACGGACGGCGGGTGGTCGAACGGATTGATGCCGCGCGCAAGTCCATCATGGTTGGTGTGCACGATCAGATCGAGGCCGAACTCCTTCGCGGTCCGGTCGCGGAACGCGATCATGTCGTGGAACTTCCAAGTGGTGTCGATATGCAGGATCGGGAACGGCGGCTTGGCCGGCCAGAAGGCTTTGCGCGCAAGATGCAACAGGACGGTCGAGTCCTTGCCGATGGAATAGAGCAGCACGGGCGTGCGGAACTGGGCCGCCGCCTCACGGAAAATGTGAATGCTCTCGGCTTCGAGCAGCTTGAGATGCGACGTTAGCGCCGTCATGCAGCCTTCCCCTTGTTTTCCGGGCCAACATGAAGCCCGCATTCCTTGCCGCTTTCATTCTCCCACCACCAGCGGCCCGCACGCGGATCCTCGCCTGCCTTGATGGCGCGGGTGCAGGGCGCGCAGCCGATGGAGACGAAGCCGCGCGCGTGCAGCGGATTTACGGGCACGTTGTTAGCGGCGATGTAGTCCATGAGCTGGGTGGTCGACCAGTCCGCGACCGGATTCACCTTGATGAGCCCGCGGGCATCATCCCATGCGGCGAGCGGCACATTGGCGCGCCCGTCGGAATGCTCGCGGCGCAGACCAGTAAGCCAACCTTGGGCGCCCTTGAGTGCGCGGTTCAAAGGACGAACTTTACGCACCTCGCAGCAGGCTTTGCGGTTGTCGACGGAGTTGCGGAAGCCGAACACGCCGTCGCGGGAGACGAGCTCTTCGACCTCCTGTGCATCAGGCGCAACAAGGCGGATGCGGCGGCGGTAGCGCAACTCCGACAGCTCAACGGTCTCGAGCACCTCCGGGAACAGCCGGCCCGTATCGAGGGTGAAGATGTCGACGTCGACGCGGGCCTTGGCGATGGCGTGGAGAATGGCCTGATCCTCTAGGCCAAGGCTGGTCGAGAAGGCGATGCGCCCTTCGATGGCGTCCCGTACAGCTTTGATACGGTCGGTGAGGTCGCTCATGCCGGCAAGCGTCTCGTCGAGCGCGGCCGCGGCTTTGCGCGAGGCGTCCCAACGCAGCGGCAAGGTGTTGCGCACGGCGGGCTGATAGTTGTGGCGAATGCGCTCGAGCGAAGCCTTCCACACGCGCACGGAATCGGGATCGATGATCTCGGCGGTGTCGAAGCCCGAGCGCAGCAGGAACTGGCCGTGATCGGGGATCAGATGACCGACCGCGCGAATTTCGCCCTTGAAGCCGTGCCGCTCACGCAAGAGCCGCGCGAGGCTGAAGCCGCGGCCATCGGTGGCGATGGGGAAGGAAATGGCGATCGGCCCGGCATTGCCGCCGGCAGCGGCGGCGAGCGCCGCCTCGTCGGCGGTGGGCTCGAGCACCGTGGCGACGTCTTGCGGCTCGTCGATCAGCATTCCGGTGGCTAGATCAACCAGTGCCATAAAGAGCCTCCTTGAATGGCGCGGGTCCGACCCGGCGCCATGTTTCGAGGAAGCTCTCTCCCTCGCCGCGGTTCTCAATATATGTGTCGATGATGGTGTCGATGGCCTCGGGCACCTTCTCGGCGCGGAAGCCCGGGCCGATGATGGTGCCAATCGCGGCCTCATCCTTCGGGTTGCCGCCGAGCGAAATCTGGTAGAGCTCGGTGCCTTTCTTGTCGACGCCGAGAATGCCGATATTGCCCGAGTGGTGGTGCCCGCAGGCGTTGATGCAGCCGGACATGTTGAGACGCAAATCGCCGATCAGCTCCTGACGCGCAGGATCTTCGAAGCGCTTGGCGATCTCCTTGGCGATAGGGATGGACCGGGCATTGGCAAGATTGCAGTAGTCGAGCCCCGGGCAGCAAATCATGTCGCCCAGCAGCTCGTTATTGCCGGTGGCGAGACCGGCGGCGTCGAGCTCGCTGTAAAGCGCGAGCACATCGGCAAGCGCCACGTGGGGCAGAACCAGGTTCTGGGTGTAATTGACGCGCGCCTCGTCGTGGCCGAAGCGCTCGGTGAGATCGGCGATCAGGTCCATCGTGTCGGACGAGGCGTCGCCCGGCGTGCGGCCCGGCTCCTTCAGCGAGATCACGACCGACGCGTAGCCTGGCACGCGATGGGGCAGCACGTTGTGCTTGTACCAGCGCGCAAACACGGGATCGGACTCACGGCGCGCGGCAAGCGCTTCGTCGCGGACCGGCTGCTCCGGCAATTCCGGCGGTGCGAAGTATGACATGATGCGGCGGCGCTCGTCGTCGGGAAGATCGATGGCCGTCTTGTGGGTCGCTTCCCAATCGGCCTCGACTGCCTCGCGGAACTTGTCGATGCCGAGCGCATTGACGAGGATCTTGATGCGCGCCTTGTGAATGTTGTCGCGGCGGCCGAGCAGATTGTACACACGCAGGATCGACTCGATGTAGGAGAGGAGGTGCTCCTTCGGCAGGAACTCCCTGATCACCTGGCCGACATAGGGGGTGCGGCCCATGCCACCGCCAACCAGTACCCGGAAACCGTTCTCGCCGTTCGGGCCGCGCACGATACGCAGACCGATGTCATGGAAGGCGGTCGCGGCGCGATCCTCGGCCGCGCCGGAAATGGCGATCTTGAACTTGCGGGGCAGCCAGCTGAATTCCGGATGCAAGGTCGACCACTGGCGCAAGATCTCGCACCAGGGACGCGGGTCCTCAAGCTCATCGACGGCGGCGGCGGCATATGGATCGGCGGTGACGTTGCGCACGCAGTTGCCGCTGGTCTGAATGCAATGCATCTCGACGTCGGCGAGGGCCGCGAGCACATCGGGAATGTCGACCAGCTTCACCCAGTTGAACTGGAGGTTCTGACGCGTGGTGAAATGGCCGTAGCCGCGATCCCACTTGCGGCCGATCATGGCAAGCTGACGCAACTGGCGGGGCGACAGCACGCCATAAGGAATGGCGATGCGCAGCATATAGGCGTGGAGCTGGAGGTAGAGCCCGTTGCGCAGGCGCAAGGGCCGGAACTCCTCCTCAGTCAGCGCGCCGGAGAGGCGGCGCTCGACCTGATCCCTGAACTCCGCGACGCGCTCGCGCACGAACGCGTGGTCGAACTCATCATAGCGGTACATCGTACCAATCCTCGGTCAACGTTGTGCGGTGGGCGGCGCGGATGCGCTCGCGCACTGAAAGTGGATCAATGGCGCCGTCGCCTTTGAGCGCCACGGGCATGGCATAGGCGGCAACGACACGGCGCTCGCGCACGGCCTTGTCGGCCTCGGCTTCGAGCGCCTTGGTCTCCTCTTCGCCGTCGGCAACCCGTGCGTTGGCAATTTGCTCGGTCCATTTGCCCTCGGCAGCGAGATAAACGACGATGCCGTCGTCCAAGCGGTTGGCGGTGATGACGTTAAGCGTAGACACGCTTCACCTCCTCCAACGCGAGAATGTCTTCGACGACGCCTGAGGCAGGCAGACCAGCGACCTCACCGAAGATGAGGACGGCGGGGCTCTTGAGGCCGAGGCTGTCGGGGTGCGCGGCGAGCGCGCCAATATTGGTCGCGACGCGGCGCTCGTCGTCGCGGCTCGCATTCTCCACGGCGATCACCGGCAGATCGGGACGGAAGCCGGCATCCAGCAGTTTCGCGGCGATGGCGGCCGCGGTGGTGACGCCCATGTAGACGAGCAGCGTGTTCTTGCCGCCAGCGAGCGCGGCGAGATCGAGATGCTCGAAAGACGGCTCCGCACCGCCAGCCTCGTGGCCCGAGACGAAGGTCACGGTGTGGGACACGTCGCGATGCGTGAGCGGGATCTGCAAGCTCGCCGCCGCGGCGATGCCGGCGGTGACGCCGGGGATGATCTCGATGACGATGCCTTCGGCGCGCAGCGCATCGAGCTCCTCGCCGCCACGGCCGAAGATGAAGGGATCGCCGCCCTTGAGCCGCACCACGGTTTGCCCGGCCTTGGCGCGGGCCACGAGAAGCGCATTGATCTCGGATTGTGGAACGCTGTGGGCGCCCTTGGCCTTGCCGACGGAGATCAGCTCGGCCTCGCGGCGGGCATGATCGAGCACGCCCTCGCCCACCAGCCGGTCGTAGAACACGACGTCGGCGGATTTCAGCGCGCGCACCGCCTTCATGGTGAGAAGCTCGGGATCGCCGGGACCAGCGCCGACCAGAAGCACGCGACCTTGCGGCGTGCCCTCTCCGCTCGCCTTGTCGATCGCCTCATCGATCAGGGCGCGCGCCTGCGGCTCGTCGCCTTCGAGCATGGCCTCGGCGGCGGCGCCTTCGAACACGGCCTCCCAGAATTTCCGGCGCGGCGCGCCCGAGGGGATGTGGGCGGCGACCTTGCCGCGGAACTCGCCGGCGAGCTTGGCGAGCGCATCGAGACGGGGGTGCAGTTCGCGCTCGAGCCAAGCGCGCAGGCGCTGGGCCAAAACAGGCGCGGCGGCGGAGGTGCCGATGGCGACGGTAACCTCGCCGCGATCGACGATTGCCGGCAGCACAAACGTGCAGAGCTCGTTGCGGTCCGGCACGTTGACGGGCACGCCGAGCGCGCGGGCGATGGCCGAGACGCGTGCATCCTCGGTATCGTCCTCGGTGGCAGAGATGACGAGCGGGCGACCGCGCACCTGATCGATCCCCGGCTGCGGTGCGATTTGCGTGACGAAACCTTCGTCAACAAGCTTGGTGAGATCAGGCGCAAGCGTTTCGGCCGCGACATCGACGCCAGGCGCACGCTTCAAGAGAAGCCGCGTCTTGACGAGCGCGAGTTCACCGCCGCCGACCACGAGAGGCGGCTTGCCGTCGAAACTTACGAAGATGGGGAAGGTGCGCATGACTAGCTCCCCACCGCGACGGACTGAGCCGTGGGCTCGGCAAGGCTCTCGGGCGCAAGCTCGAGCGTGAGCCCGTCAAGCTCGGGCGTCATGATGATCTGGCAGCACAGCCGCGAGCGATCGTCGACCTGGAAGGCGCCGTCGAGCATCTCCAGCTCCTCGTCGGTCGGTGGCGTGAGCTTTTCGATCCAGTCCTTCCCGACCCATACATGGCAGGTGGCGCAAGCGCAGGCACCGCCGCACTCGGCCTTGATGGGAAGACCCCAGTCACGGATCACCTCCATCACGCGCCAGCCCTCAAGGGCTTCGAGGCGATGAACGGTGCCGTCGGGCATGCGCACGTTGACAAACATTCTCAAGCAACTCTCGCAAAGCGCCGCGGTTCAAACGAGCGGCCCGTGTACTCGATACGCGCAGACTTGTCAGGGCGAAGTTCTGAAGCGCGAACCACAATGGGCGTGTTCGCCGCAACGAACGCGTCGCAGTGAATTTTGCTCATCTGCATCGCTTGCCTCGCGGGTCCAGAGCCCATGACCCTTATAGATGGCGCAGAATACTGAAAAATCATTCCCCTAAAAAGGCGCTATCTAAGAAAAAACAGAAACTCATTTCCATCGCGTCATATTGAGGGATTTTTTTTCCATTTTGCAGGGGTCGCAGATGGAAATTTCTCGGTTGAGGCCTGCACGGGAAACGTGTCCTTTGGACATAACACACGGGAAAGAAAGTGATTTTTCTGTCACGCCTGTGCGTAATCGACGTCGCGCGCTGGTGCCACCGTTGGATCTGGCCAAATATGGCCGCGGGGACGTTCAAGTGGGGGACTTGAGATGGGGCGTGCGCGGCGCCGCAGGTCTGGTTTGTGCGCCGGAGTGGATCGTAGCGTCCGCCGACCTTCGTCGTCCCAACTCCGCATTTTTGTCGGACGTCTCGAGCGGCGCAGCCTATTGGCCAGCACTGCCCTCGCCTCGACCTTGATCTTGGGTGCGATCGGCGCTCCGTCCTCGGCATCGGCGCAGATCGCAGTTTTTAGACCCGCCTCACCTGTCTCGGTCAATATCACCAATCGCAACAACTGCATCTTTCCTGGTACGTGCGCGCTGATCCGGACAATCCTCCCCGGCAAATCCATCAACTTTACGAATACGGGGGATTTCGCGACCGCCGGCCTTCTCGCGAGCGGCATCTACACGCAAACCCTCTTCGGCTCCAGCCCCATCGATATCAACAACTCGGGCAACATCGCCACTGCGGGGCTCGGAGCGGTAGGCATCCAAGCCATTACTTTCGGCAATGGCAGCCCCATTGACATCATCAACACCGGCGATGTCGCTACGATCGGCGTGTCCGCCTATGGCATTTACGGATACTCGTCAGGTCAAAACAGCAACATCGCAATTACCAACCGGGGCCGCGTAGCTACGAGGGGCGCGTTCGCAGCCGGAATCGCCAGTTTCAGCCTGGGCCTAAACAGCGATATCCAGATCACCAACAGCGGCGATCTCGCCACCCGGGGTTTTGAGGCGGAAGGCATCGACGCCGGGACATATGCCCCTGATAACAACCTCACGATCGTCAACAGGGGAAACATAACCACTCGCGGCCGGCTGGCCGAGGGCATCTATGCCTTCACCCTGGGGCCAAGCAGTGACATTCACATTGTCAACAGTGGTGACATCACGACAAAGGGATTGTTTTCTGCGGGCATTTACGGCGGAACCTTCAGCCCAGGCAGCTCCCTCAAGATCGAGAACAGTGGACATGTCACAACCGAGGGCGCGCAAGGATTCGGCATCTACGCGCAGACCTTTGGCTTCGCATCGCCGATCATCATCGAAAATTCCGGAAGCATCCATGGAACGACTGCCGGCATCTACACGTACAGCGCCACTTCGACCAAAATCATGAACAGTGGCGACATCTCGGCGCGTAGCGGCCTTGCCATCGACACGACGGGCGCTGGCTCTCGGATTTACAACAGCGGCCTCATCACCGGCTTCATCGATCTCACGTCACGCCACGATCTCTTCGTCAATAGGAACGGTGGCGTGTTCGACGCGAAGAGGAAAAGCAATTTTCGTGGCGGGAGCGACGCGTTCATCAACCAACAAGGCGCCACATTGCGGACCGCGACCCGGCCCACCGCCAACGAGACCACGAGCTTCGTCAACCTGGAGCGTTTCAGCAACCACGGCCTGATCAACATGGTGGACGAGCAGGCCGGCGACACGTTTCAAATCTCAAACACCGTGGGAGGCACCGATCTCAATTTCGACGGCGGTTCCAACTCGGAACTCGCAGTCGACACGTTTCTTGGCGGGCCGGGCTCCAAATCGGATCATTTTGTTATCGAAGGCAATACGACCGGTAGGACGCTCCTTCACGTCAACAATACCAACACGGGATCCGCGCGCTTCAATCCGGTGCCTATTCCCGTCATTTTCGTTGAGGGCAACGTCAAAAAGAACGCGTTCTATCTCGAGAAGCCGATCGATGCGGGCTTCTTCGACTATGACCTGTTCTTCCGGCCCACAGGTAGCGGCATATTCGAGTTGAAGAACCATCCGGGCGGCGGCTCTCACATCCTGCCGCACCTGGTCACCGTCACGCACGACACGTTCCACAACACGACCGAGACCTGGTTCGACCAGAGCACGGACCTGCGCGTGTTGTTGGCGCGCGGCTCGATGTGCTCGGATGGTCAGGCACGCGCGCAAGACGACGTGCGCTGTCAGCAGCTCTACAATTTCACGCCGGGTGTCTGGGTGCGTGGCGCCGGCGCGTGGTTCGATCTTCAGGACAACGCCAAGACCACAGCCAACGGCCGAACGTACAAGTACGATCTCGAACGTAACCTCGACATTTGGCTGGTGGAGTCCGGCATCGACCTCGGCAAGCGGGATTTGTTCGCGGACGGCGACATTCTCGTGTTCGGCGTGCTTGGCGGCGCGGTGGAGTCCAGCCTCGACTACAAGTCTCTGGTCCGAACGTTCACCTTGAGGGGCGGCGAGGCCGGCGCTTATGCTACCTACCTCAATGGCGGATTGTTCGTCGATACGCTGTTCAAGGCGATCTTCGGCAAGCTCGATCCCCACGACGTGCCCGGCTTTCCCAACAAGCTCGACAACAACACCTATGGGTTCCGGACCGACACCGGCTATCGGTTCGGCGGCATGCGGTGGGGTCCGTTCTTCGAGCCACTCGCCACCATCGCAGTATCGTGGAACGACATCGACGATTTTGCCCAGGACGGCAACGGAATCAATTTCAAGAACGACGAGGACGTACGTGGCCGCGTTGGCTTGCGGGTCGGCACCAGCAGCGAGGTATGGGAAGGCACCACCATGGAGCCGTTCGTGATCGGCAGCCTATGGGGCAACTTCTCCGGCACGCATAACGCGACCCTGACCTCGGGCAGCAACATGTACGAATTCATCGACGAGCCAGAGGACGTCTGGGGCGTGGTTTCGGCCGGGGTCAATTTCTTCAATCCCGGGGCCCAGACCGCCGTGTTCGCCAAGCTGGACTACACCTTCGCCGACCAGACCCAAGGCATCGGGGTGAAGGCCGGAATGCGCTACAACTGGTAGTCAGCCGAATTTTCCGCGCGGGTGGCGCATCAGCTGGCAAGGCCTTTCGTGCGTTACCGGCCTTTGATCTATTCGCGCGTTATCCCCGCTTGACCAAGGCGTCGCGGATCTCCTCGAGAAGCTGCACCTCGCGCGACGGCGGCGGCTCGGTGGCCGGCGCTTCTTCTTGTTTACGCCGCAACTGGTTCATCGCCTTGATCACCATGAATAGAACGAAGGCGACGATGGCAAAGCTGATCACGCTGTTGATGAACAGGCCCACATTCATGGTCGGCGCACCAGCCTCCCGAGCCGCGGCAAGGGAGTCGTAGTGCGCACTGCTCAAGGGGATATAGAGGTTGGAAAAGTCCACCCCGCCGGTGACGACCCCGATGGGCGGCATAATAATGTCGTCAACCAGCGACTTGACGATGGTCGAGAAGGCCGCGCCGATGACGATACCGACGGCCATGTCGACGACATTGCCACGCAGCGCAAATTCCTTGAATTCCTGGAGCATGGACCGCATCTCAACCTCCTCATGTGACAGCCGGTCACTTCTCTGCCACGTTTCGTCGGAAATTGCATCCAGGCCCAGTTTGCAAGAACAGCCCTAGCTGCTAACTCCTTGGCAGACGACGGGATGGGAGGGAGCGTGACGGCGGAGGTCCCCGAGACCACGGAAACTGCAGTGCGCGACCGCCATCAACTGCGGACGCTTGCTGTCGCCGTGACGACCATTTCGGCCATGCTGTGCGGTGTGGTTATCACCATCCTCTATGCCGTGTCGCTCAACCGGCTGTGGTTCCTGCATTTCCCGCTTGGCTTCTACCTGCTCGCGCAGGGTCTCCTCATCTTCGCAGTGTTCGTGACGTTCTGGTACGTTCGTGTGCAAGAGCGCATCGACCATACGCGCAGCGTCAACGAGGACGTCGTGTAGCGATGAGAACGCCGTCGCGTCACCGCACGCCGAACCCGCATCTCGGCGCCTATTACGGCATCATCACCGCTGCGTTCGTCTCACTCGCCGTGCTGCTCGCAATCGCGGAACAACTCGGTTGGAGCGACGGCGCCATCGCGCGCAGCATGATCCTGCTGCCGCTCGCGCTTTATCTGTTCATCGCCGCAGGATCGCGCACACTCGACGTCGAGGACTTCTTCGCGTCTGGCCGGCGGGTGCCGCCGGTCTATAACGCGCTTCTGCTCGCCGCAACGGCGGTCGGCGGTATCGGCTTCTTCGCCTATACCGGCGCGCTATTCTTTCTCGGCTTCGATGGGCTCGCCATCGGCCTTGGCTGGACCGCCGGTTTCTTGCTCGCAGGCGTCCTGTTCGTGCCCTACTTGCGCAAGGCGGGCGCCTATACGCTCCCGGCTTTTCTCGGCCAGCGATTCAATTCGCGGTTTGCGCGCACAACATCGAGCGCCATGCAGGTGGTGCCCACGGCGCTTTTGCTCGCCGCGGAGATCAAGATCGCGGCGGCGGTGATCGCGGTCTTCCTGCCGATGTCATTCTGGCTCGCGGTGCTGCTTGTCGCCGTGTTGGTTGCCGCCACCGGCATCCTCGGCGGCATGCGCTCGTTGACATGGACCGGCAGCGCCGAGTTCATCGCGGGCGCCGTAGGGCTGGTGGTAACTCTCATCGTCGTATCGGTGCTGCTCACCAACTTGCCGGCACCGCAATTTACTTACAGCGAGATGTTCGGCTCGCTGCAAGGCGCCGAGACCGCGGCCGGCATGGCACCCCTCAAGCCCGGCGTGCTGGTGCCCCCGCTCCCGGCCACAGCGCCGATGCAGGCCGTGAAGCCGTTCATGCAATCGTTCGGCGCGATCAACGAGCCGGGCTTCATCGTCTTATTCTTCGCGTTCGCGCTCGGGACGGCGGCGCTGCCGAGCCTGCTTGCGCGCAGCGGCGTGACGAGCTCGGTCGCCGATCAACGCCGCTCCACGGCCTGGGCGCTGGCGCTGGTGGCATTGTTCGTGATCACGGCGCCGTCGCTCGCGGTGTTCGCCAAGCTCTTGATGTTCCGCGACATGGCGCTTGCCCCCACGGCGGGACTTCCTGCGTGGCTTTCAACCCTCGAGGCGTGGCAGCTCGTGCAGACGAGCGACCTCAATGGCGACGGCTTGATTGGACCCGGCGAGCTTTTTATCGCGCGCGACGGGGTCGCGTTGGCGCTACCGGTTCTCGCCAGACTTCCTTATGTGCTAACCGCGCTAATGGCCGCGGCAGGCTTGGCGATCGCCCTCGCCGCCGCCGGCTCGCATCTCTTCACGCTCGCGGCGAGCCTCGCCGACGACATTTACGGCGTGCTCGACCGGACGCCGATCGCGCTACCGCGGCTGATGGCGGCGTGGGCCGCGATCGCGGCGTGCGCGCTCGCGACCGCCGTGTTCCTGTTCATCGCCGAGGTCGACGCGCTTCGCAGCGCAGTGACGGCGTTTTCTTTCGCCGCCGCGACGTTCTTCCCCGTGCTGCTCCTCGCCATATGGTGGCCGCGCTGCACGGTATGGGGCGCGCTCGCAAGCTTGGGTACGGGTTTCGTGGTGATGGTGCTTGCCGTCACGGTGGGCGGGCTGTTCGGCGTCGCCGAGACGGCGGTCGGCACCGGGTTGGCGGCCCTCGTCGCAGCGCTGCTTGCGGCATGTGCTGGTATTGGCGCCAGCTTGTACGGCCCTGCGCCCACCGCCGGCGAGATGGCGTATTATGAAGAGATGCGGAAACCCGAAGGGGAAGCAATCTTCGATCTAGCGCAGCGGCGCGCAACGCCGGCGGCCGCGCAGGAAGACTGAGGGCTGACGTCATGGACCCGCAACGCCCGCCAGGCGCGACCCACCTCACGCTCTATCCTGAGATCGTTCCCTACCGCACCGGGCGACTCAAGGTCTCCGACCTGCACGACATCTATTACGAAGAATGCGGCTCGCCCGCGGGCAAACCCGTGGTTCTGCTGCATGGCGGCCCCGGCGGCGGCATCAACCCGATGATGCGCCGCTACCACGACCCACGGCTCTACCGGCTCGTGCTGTTCGATCAGCGGGGCTGCGGCCACTCGATCCCGCATGCCTCGCTTAAGGAGAACACGACCTGGGACCTGGTCGGCGACATTGAACGCCTGCGCATTCATCTCGAGATCGAGCGCTGGCAAGTGTTCGGCGGCTCGTGGGGCTCCACCCTCGCGCTTGCGTACGCCGAGACGCATCCCGAGCGCGTGAGCGAGCTCATCTTGCGCGGCATCTTCACGCTTAGGCGCGCCGAGCTCGAGTGGTTCTATCAAGAGGGCTGCAGCTGGCTGTTTCCCGATGCGTTCGCGGACTACGTCAAGGTGATTCCGGAG
The DNA here is from genome assembly GCA_041397675.1 of Hyphomicrobiales bacterium. Classification (GTDB taxonomy): domain Bacteria; phylum Pseudomonadota; class Alphaproteobacteria; order Rhizobiales; family Methyloligellaceae; genus Methyloceanibacter. The sequence goes on from JAWKWG010000018.1 coordinate 18,763, forward strand.
GCCGAGCGCGGCGACATGATCGCCGCCTACTACCGGCGGCTTACCGACGCAAATCCATTGACGCAGATCGAGGCGGCGCGCGCGTGGAGCGCGTGGGAGGGTCGGACGCTGTCGCTGCTGCCAGACTTCGACCGGGTGCGCCGTTTCTCGGAGGATCACTACGCGCTGGCGTTCGCGCGTATCGAGTGTCACTACTTCGTCAACGGCGGCTTCTTCGAGACCGACGACCAGCTGATCCGAAACGCCGCGCGGCTCAAGGACATTCCCGGCGTCATCGTGCATGGGCGCTACGACGTGGTGACGCCGGTCAAGAACGCATTCGATCTCAAGCAAGCGTGGCCTGAGGCCGACCTGCGCGTGGTCCCCGATTCGGGCCATGCCATGACCGAACCCGGCATCGTGCACGAGCTGGTCGCGGCGACACGCATCTTCGCCGGGAATTGATCAGGCGCGGGGGACCGCGTGGCCGATGAAGTTCAGCGCCACTTTGCGCTGATGTGACGCCGTGCGGTGCTCGATGAGGTAAACGCCCTGCCACGTGCCGAGCACCATGCGGCCGCCCTGGACCGGGATCGACAGGCTGACAGAGGTCAGCATGGCCTTGATGTGGCTCGGCATGTCGTCAGGCCCCTCCTCGGCATGAGCGTAGGCACGATCCTCGGGCGCAAGGATCTCAAGTGCATCGAGGAGATCGACGCGCACATTGGGGTCGGCGTTCTCCTGGATGGTGAGCGAAGCCGAGGTGTGACAGACGAACACGGTGAGGAGGCCGTCGCCGGCGCCGGCACTGTCAAGCCAGCCCGCGAGCGCGCGGGTCAGCTCGACAAACCCCTTGCCGCGGGTCGGAACGACCAGCGTATGGCTCGCCTGCACCATCTTGGCCATCGATACGCCCTCTCTTGCGGCCGGCAACAGGCCACCGTCGGCCCCGGACGCCTTGGCGCCGTCCCGTATTAGAGCGCCGGTTAAGACAAAATTTACTCGGGCTTGACACCGTTGTCGGGACCGCTTCGCGCGGGTCCTCCGCCCGATGCCACCTTCCTCGGACGCGGAATCGGCGGCGTCAACTTCATGGGGAACGGTATGGCTTCAGAAGCAAGTTGGCAAACCAGCACTGCGGGTAAGCGTGACCCCTTCGCGGCCGACGAGCCCATGGATCAGCGCACGGTGGAAAGCCTGCTGCGGCGCCTCGTCGATCGGGTCGAGGAGAGCGAGCGCCGCTATGGCGAAGCGCTCGACGAACTTCACGCCCGCCTCGACCAGCTGTCGCAGACGACAGAAGCTGTCCGTGACACCGGCACGCCGGAAGACGCCGACACATTCGACCGCCGCCTTCATACTCAAGTCAGCAATCTCGCCCGCCGCCTCGAGCACGAGAGCGCGGCGCCGCTCGACGATTTCGAGCGCCTTGGCCGGGCCCTGTCGAACAGCCTCGATCAGGGCATGAGCCAAGACGAACCGGCGCCCGCGCCGCACCCGTATGGTGGCGCGCCGGAGCCGAGCCCCTTCGCCCAGGCGGCGATGTCCGGGACGATGCCCGAGGCTTCACAAGGGTCACATATTTCCGACTTCGACTACGACGTGCCCGAGGAGACTGTCCCGCCGGTCGCGACGACGGAAGCCGACGACACGGACCTCGACAAACGTCTGGTCGAGATGGCGCAGCGGCTCGAGCAGTCGATCGGCTCGGCCATGCCGACCAGCGCTATCGAGTCGCTCAATGCACGGCTCGACGAGATCGGCGGCCAGCTCAGCCAAGCCCTGGAACGGGCACCGACGCGCGAGGCGATCGACCACATCGAGCGTCAAATCTCCGATATGGCTCAACAGCTTAGCCGCGCCGAAGGGCAGCTCAGCAAGGTCGCCGGGATCGAACAACACCTGATCAAATTGATCGAGCGGGTCGACGAGAAGGCGAGCGCGCAGAACGCCGGCCAAGTGGACGAGACAAAGCTCCAGGAGATCGCAAGCAACGCGGCCACGGAAGCCGCGCGGCTCGTCGCCGGCGACGCCAGCAAGAGCGCCGAGCGCCTGGATGCGCTCCACCGCGACATCACCGCCATGAGCACGAAGAGCCGCGAGTCGGGCGACCGCCTGGTGAGCACGCTCGAGGCGGTGCACGAATCCCTGAAGCAGCTCGTCCAGCAAGTCGAGCGGGGCGCGCCGCTCCAACCGAAGGTGCGAGCTCCCTTTACCGCGCCCGCCCGCCAGACGGAGGCAAAGCTCGCCTCGCCCCTCATGCAGTCTCAAGCCGCCGCAAGCGCGGCACCAGCCAAGGCGCCCGATATGGTCGCCGCCGCGGTCAAGTCCGAGGGGACCGCCCAATCGGCCGCCAAAGGCTCGACCTTGCGCGAGCGCCTCGGTGGTGCAATCCCCGAACCCACGCTCGAGGAAGCTCCGCAACCATTCGGCCGCTCCAAGCGTCCCTCGCCCGACGAAGAGGCCGTCGATCTCGACGCGGCTGCGCCGCAAAAACGGCATGCGCGCGGATGCGAAACCGGCGCCCGATGCCAGCATGGACGCCCCGGACGATCTCGTTGCGGCGGCACGCCCGCGCAGCGCAGGCCACCAGCCCTTCGCGCCGAGGAGCGTGGCGGACGCCGGCTGTCGAGCGTGCTTCCGGGCAGCGGGCCTGCCGAGCAACCTGGGCGCCGCAAGCGTTCCGTTCTGATGATCGCCACCAGCCGTCCTGCTCGCGCTTGGGCGGTGCTGCTCTACAGCCGGCTCGGATCGAAGTCGGAGACCGAGGCAACCGCGCCCGCCAGCGAAGAGACCACGCCCGCGCCGAAGGCCCCTTCCGACCACCCCCGAGCAACGATGAGACGACGCCGGCGACGCCGGATCAGTCGGGGCCGTGGGAGCCGGTGCCGGGCTATCCTGGTCCCGAACGAGGGCACGATCAAGCGGGGCGAAGCGAGCGGCGTGACCGATGTCGCCAAGAATCGCGCGCACCCGCCATGCCAGAAGGCGAACTCACGCCTGAGCCGCAGCTCGCCTCGTTGACGCCTGCCGGGACGGCGACGCTACCGCCGGGCGTGATCTTCTCCATCGAAGAGCCCGCCGCCGAGACCTCGGCTCAAGGGATCGCTGTCCCCTCGCCCGAGGCGGCTGCCGCGCCGGCGACGGCCGAGATGCGCCGCCCGGCCTTGGACCGCTGGCTCTGCGCGAGGCCGCAGCACATGGCGACGCGGCGGCGCAATACGTCATCGCCGTCAACTACGCCGAAGGTAAAGGCACCAAGGCCGACCTGAAGGAGGCCGCGACTTGGCTCGAACGGGCGGCCACCACAGGATTCGCGCCGGCGCAGTACCGCCTCGCCGCCATGTACGAGCGCGGCATCGGCGTCGACAAGGACATCGCCAAGGCGCGGTCCTGGTACTTGGCCGCGGCCGAGAGAGGCAACGTCAAGGCTATGCACAATCTCGCGGTCAGCTTGAGCGGCCGCGACGGCGGCGAGGCCGACTATGCGCAGGCGGCAAAGTGGTACCGCGCGGCCGCCACTCACGGCCTCGCCGATAGCCAGTTCAATCTGGGCATCCTCGCCGAGCACGGTCTCGGCATGACCAAGAACCTGACCGAGGCCTATCAGTGGTTCGCACTGGCCGCGGCACAAGGCGATGCCGAAGCCGCCAAGCGCCGCGAGGTGATCCGGGTGCAACTCGCGCCTGAGACGCTGGCGCAGGCCGAGGCGGCGGTGAAGGCCTGGAAGGCCGAGACCGCGGCGACCGAGGCCAACGACGTGGCTGAGCAACCCGGCTGGACAGCCGCCCCCGGGCAAAACGCCCAGGTGACCCGCGCCCAGACCCTGCTCAACAAGCTCGGCTACGATGTCGGGCCCCCCGACGGCATTGCCGGCGAGCGCACGCGCTCGGCGATCATGCTGTTCGAGCGCCGCAACGGCCTTCAGGAGACCGGCGCGGTCTCCAGCCAGCTCATCGCCGCCTTGGAGCGGCTGGCGAGCTAGCACGGTCTCTCCGGGAGCCGTTCAGCTCAAAAAAATTCATGACATTTGTGTAACGCGCGGCCTAACGCATTGACAGGCAAGCGCCCGGCGAACAGTTTGCCAGAGGACGCTTTCCCACGCCCTGGCCGATGTTCCAAATCTACCTGCCCATTGCCGAGATCTCAGTGAACCTCGTGGTGATGCTGGGGCTTGGCGCGGCGGTGGGCTTCCTGTCGGGCATGTTCGGCGTCGGCGGCGGGTTCCTGCTCACCCCATTCCTCATGTTGTCGGGCATCCCGCCGGCCATCGCCGTGGCGACGGGCGCGAACCAGATTGTGGCCACCTCGGTCTCGGGCACGATGGCCCAATGGCAGCGCGGCGATGTCGATCTCCGTATGAGGCCGTCCTGATTGCCGGCGGCTTGATTCGGCGCCATTATCGGCGTCATCCTTCTCAAGATGCTGCGCGAGGCAGGCCAGGCCGGGCTGTTCATCTCGCTGACCTATGTGGCCTTCCTCGGGGGGATTGGCGCACTAATGCTGTGGGAAAGCGTCAACGCCATGATGCGGGCACGCGCCGGCAAGCCGGTATCGGCGCGGAGGTCGGGCCAGCACAACTGGATCAACTGGGCTGCCCCTCAAGGTGCCGCTTCCGCGCTCGCGCCTCTATATCAGCGCCGTTCCGCCGCGCTCGTGATCGGCCTGCTGGTCGGCCTGCTCGCCTCGTTCCTCGGCGTCGGCGGCGGCTTCATCATGGTGCCGGCGATGATCTATCTGCTGCGCATGCCGACCAACGTCGTCATCGGCACCTCGATCTTTCAGATCATCTTCGTCCTGACCATCGTCCTGCTACATGCCACGTTCAACTACACGGTCGACGTGGTGCTCGCGTTCCTACTGTTGATCCCTGGCGTGATCGGCGGGCAATTCGGCGTCCGTGCCGGACAGAGATTTCGCGGCGAGCAATTGCGGGCGATGCTTGCATTGATGGTGTCGGTGTCGCGCTAAGGTTGCTGCTCGACCTCGTGCTGCCGTCCGGCTTTACAGCATCGTTCCACTGGCGGGGGTCATGATGAAGCGCTCCTCCATCTGCGCCCTGCTCCTCGCGCTATCATGGACTCCGGCGCTTGCCAGAAACCGCCGCCAGAACCGCCGGCCGGAAGTCGGAAGGTGCGATCCGACATCTCGACGCGTGAGATCGCCATCCAATCGAACTTCTGGCGTCGGGTCTGATCTTCGGTAGCGTCGACTTCAGCGACACGCGCACACGCCAGAGAGGAAGGCCAGTACGACGTGATCGCCGACGGTGCGCGGGCCAGGCAAACGATCATCATCCGCAAGAGAAACGCGTCGCCGGCATCTGGGTGAACGGGCCCGGCGGGGCTTCCATCAATATGCAGGGTTCTACGCCGTCCTGTCATCGCGGCCGTTCCGGGCGATCACCACAGACGAGACACTCAGAGACCTCGGCATTGTCCTGTCCGATCTGGGACTGGTTTACGCCATGTCCGGCGAGCCGCAAGAGCAAGCGTTCCGCTCGGCCATGATCCGACTGAAGAAAGAAAAACCTGTTCAAAGAGCACGACGACGGCGTGAAGTTCATCGGCCGGGCTTGTTCCGCGGCACGGTGGCGCTGCCCAGTAGACGTGCCCACGGGCCGTTATCTCGTGAGCGTCTATCTGTTCCGCGACGGCGATGGCGAGCAAGAGCGAGGCTCGCTCGGAAGTGAACAAGGCGGGCATCGAGCAAGTGATCTATGCGCTCGCCAGCTACAAGCATTCCTTTGTCTACGGCCTTCTGGCGGTGATGCTGGCGGTGATGGCGGGTCTCGCCGGCTGGTACGCCTTCCGCCGCGACTAGCCGGTTCGGTCAGGCAGCAGCGGGCTACCGAGGACGGGATAGACCGCGTGCCGGCCATCATCCAGGCTTCGAGGCGGTGTCGCAGGAAGAGCGGCTTAAACGCCTCATGCAGCGCGTTGAGGCCGCCGGCATAGGCGCCAAAGGCCGGCATCACCAGCCGATGGCCGTCGGTGGCGAAACAGCGGCGGCGGACCACGGCGCCGCGCCGGGCGATGCGCGCTACCGGGTGCAGATGTCCGACGATCTCAGGACCTGACGCAGCCTCAAGCGGCTCGTGGCGCAGGTGACGCCGCCGATGCTGGGCGTGGCGCAGACCGTGTGCCGCCAATGCTCGCCGGCAGATGCGGATCGTGGTTGCCGCAGATCGAAGTACCAGTCGCCTGACCACGTTGAAGCTCGGTCAGGGAGCGCGAGATCTTCGGCGACAAGGTTGTCGGCGCATTCGCTCGATGAAAGCTGTCGCCGAGCGCGACGACACGCGTAGGCTCGACGGCGAAATGATCTTGAGACGCGATAACGTGGTGCGCGTGTCGTAAAGCGGCAGCAGCATGCCGAGTCACCTTCGAAGGCCGCGCCTTTCTCCAAATGGAGATCGGCGAAGAAGCGTGTCCTCCGCCTCCCAGTAGAGCGCGCCGGCGACCAGCGGCTTCAGGTCGTGGCCGGCGACGGTGACATGCGCGCGCAAGGTCGGCGCCGTTTCGGGCATGAGATTGGGTTTAGCGCGCAGCATGTTCCCCCCAGTGCCTCCGCGATGAGTTCCTCGGCGGTCTCACGCAATATGTGCTCACCAGCGTCTCCGGGCACGCTTTCGCGGCCGATCTCAAGCATGACCGGAACAGCGAGCGGTGAGACGTGCTCAAGCGCACTATGCCTGATTCGTCCGCCTATCCGCTTGAGGAATTGTCCTAATCTGCCAAGGTCGATGAGGCCGGTGGCGGTCGTCGGCGAAGGCAGCGCTTGAGCGGGACGTGATCAGGCTCGTGCTGGCTGCTTACGTCATAGATGAGGTCCGACGAGACCGTCATCCAGCGGCCAGTCTTCCTGCCCGGGATGGCGACGCTCGATCAAACCCGAGATGATGGCGCAGACGCGGGGCGAGCGCTTCGCGAAGTTCGACTCGGCGAGCCAGGCGTCGAGATCGTCGCCCAGCATGTCCTCGTCGAACAGTTGCGCGAGGTCGAGGCGCCCATCGCCGATCATCTCGCCGATGTCGTTCAGCCCCATACGGCGAGCGCATATTCGTTAGCGACCGAGCGATGGCGCGGGCCCGTTCCAGGCGCCTAGTGAGCAGCATAGGAACTCTGGTGCGCGAGCCGGCCTTCGAACGGGTAGCAGACAGATCAATGTCGCTGGCCACGCGGAAAGGTCTCGATCAGCATCTCCTCGGCATGCGGCACCACCGAGAACTCGGCCTGGATGCGGAGCAATCGACACCCTGATGGAAGTTTCGACCAAGCGTCACGCTCGGCCAGCATGTGACGGACCCGGTCGGCGAGATAAGTGGGCGGGAACTTGCCGCCTTCGTAAGACGGCACTTTGGCATCGGCATCGCGCATGGGCGCGGGTGACGATGGCATCATCGCGCAAGCCTTCGAAGCGCAGCACCTCACCGGCGAACACCGAAGGTGTCGCCGGGCGCAAGCTGCTCGATGAAATATTCCTCCACCTCGCCGAGCACACGCCCCCCGGCGAGCGCGTTCCGATGCGCCGCCTTTGAGGCAGGCAAGGCGCACGCGGCATGGGCGCCTCGACGATGGTGCCGACATTGAGCCGGTATTGCTGGGCGATGCGGGGATGGGCGACCCGGTAGGCGCCGTCCTTGGTCCTGTTGAGCTTGGCATAGCGGTCGTAGTTGGCGAGCGCATAGCCGCCGGTGACAACGACGCAGGACCCGGTCGAAGCCTTCGCGTGTGAGCCCCTGATAGGGCGCAGCACTGGTCACCTCGCGATAAAGCCGATCGGGATCGAGGGCTCCGCACACGCCATGCCGAGCACGTGTTGGGCGAGCACATCGAGCGCGCCGGGTCCAGGTCGGCAGCGTGGCGTCTGCGCGCCTTCCGCGCCTGCCCTCGAGAGCGGCGGCACTCCATCACCTCGAAGCGGTTGGCCGGTACGAGCAGCGCCTTGCTCGGCTCGTCGAGCCGGTGATTGGCGCGGCCGATGCGCTGGCTCAGCCGGCTTGCGCCTTTTGGCGCGCCGACATTGACGACGAGATCGACATCGCCCCAGTCGATGCCGAGATCGAGCGTCGAGGTGCACACCACGGCGCGAAGCTTGCCGGCCACCATCGCGGCCTCGACCTTGCGGCGCTGACCGACGTCGAGAGAACCGTGATGGAGCGCGATGGCGAGATTGTCGTCGTTGTAGCTAACCCTGGCCCTCGTGAAACAGCATCTCCGCTTGCGAGCGGGTGTTGACGAACATGAGCGACATCTTGTGTGCGCCTTGATGGCCTCATAAATCTCAGGCAGCGCGTAGCGCGCCAGCCTGCCCAAGGGGAGGTCGGCATTCGACTTGAGGATGGTGATGTCCGCCTTGGCGCCGCCCTTGCCAGTGACGATCTCGGCGAGACGGGTCGCGCTCTGGCACGCTGTAGGGCTGAGGAACGCCGCAAGCTCATACGGCCGCGCCACGATCGCCGAAAGACCAATCGCGGTCAGCTCGGGCGACAAGGTGCGCAACCGCGCAAGATCAAGCGCAAGAAGATCACCGCGCTTGCTGGTGGCGAGCGCATGTAGCTCGTCGAGGATGACGCATTTGATCGAGCCGAACAGATCCGCAGCACTCTTGTGCGACAGCATCAGCGCGATCTGCTCCGGCGTGGTCAACAGGAATGTCTGGCGGCGTCACGCTGGCGAGCACGGCGCGCCTGGGGCGTGTCGCCGGTGCGGGTCTCGAGTGTAATGGGGAGGCCCATCTCGGCCCACAGGCGCGGCGAGGTTACCGGGCAATGTCGGTCGCGAGCGCCTTCAGCGGCGAGACATAAAGCGTGTGGATCGCAGTGGTGCTTTCGTTGGAAGGGGCGCGCGGCAAGCTCCACCAGGCTCGGCAGGAACCCTGCCAAGGTCTTGCCGCCACCGGTCGGAGCAATCAGCAGCGTGTCGCGGCCGGCCGAAACGCGCTCCAACAGGGCAAGCTGATGCTCGCGCGGGCGCCAGCCGCGCGCACGGAACCAGCCGGCGAACGGCTCGGACAGCGCGGCCGCGTGCGGCGGCGCCTCAACGTCCATGACGAGATCCCGGTTTGCGCTCACCAGATCCCCATTCCCTTCTTGATCTTGCCCGTCTTGAGCCCCAATTGTGCTAGAAGTTCGAGTCGAAGCCGAGGGTCTTCAAAAGGAAAGCGGACAGATGGAACGGTTTTTTGGCGGCAATCCGCCTCTCGTCCTGCTCAGGCTGGCAATTCTCTCGCTGATCGTGGGCGTTGTCCTCGCCGCGCTCGGCTTCAGCCCCTACGACCTGATCGCCAACATCCGCGAACTCGCCTACCGCATCTATGACATGGGCTTCGCGGCGGTCGAGAAGGGCTTCCGCTACTTCCTGCTCGGCGCGGTCATCGTATTCCCGGTATGGATCATCATGCGCGTGCTGAGGGTGCTGGGGCGCGACACCAGCACCGAAGTGGCCGGGACCCCGACGCAGAACCGCGAAGCCTAGAGAATCTTCAACACCGCTTCCGGCGGGCGGCCGATGGCCGCCTTGTCGCCATGCACGACGATCGGGCGCTCGATGAGAATCGGGTTCTTGACCATCAGCCCGAGCAGCTCGTCGTCGGCCGAGTCATGGTCTTTCAGGCCAAGCTCCTCGAAGCGGGCCTCGCCTTTTCGAATGATGTCGCGTGCCTTGAGTCCGAGCTTCTTGAGAATGCTCTTCAGTTCCGCGACCGACGGCGGCGTCTCCAGATATTTCACGACGTTGGGTTTGACGCCCTTCTTCTCGAGCAGCTCCAGCGTCTGGCGCGACTTCGAGCAGCGTGGGTTGTGATAGATGGTGACTGTCATACGACGACCTCCGGCAATTCCTTGTCGGCCCACTCGGCGGCGCGGCGTCCAATGAAGGGTGCGAGTGAATTGTACTTGTAGTCGTTCTTGATCGCGAGGAGCGTACGCTTGATGCCGTTGATCAAGTCCGGCCCCTCGAAGACAAGCCCGGTATAGAGCTGAATGAGGGACGCTCCTGCTTCGATCTTGGCCATCGCGGTTTCGCCTGAGTCGATGCCGCCGACGCCGACGAGCGGCAGCTTCCTTCCGTAATCACATAGACGCGCGCGAGCATGCGTGTGGCGCGGTCGAAGAGCGGCCGCCCAGAAAGCCCGCCCGCCTCTCTGACCAGGGTCTGGTCGGTTACCCCGTCGCGGGCGAGCGTGGTGTTGCCAACGATGATGCCGTCGGCGCCGTTGTCCCGGATGACGCCGACCACCTCGGGGAGATCGGCATCGGCGAGATCGGGCGCGAGCTTGACGAGAAGCGGCGGCGGTTTGCCGCCGAGCGTCGCCCGCACCTCTTGCACCTTGCCAAGCAGCTCACCGAGCTTTCGTGGCGCTTGCAGATCGCGCAGGCCCGGCGTGTTGGGCGAAGAGATGTTGACGGTGAAGTAGCTCGCGACCGGCGCCATGCGCTTCACGCCTTCGACATAGTCGGCGATGCGGTCGGTGCTGTCGCGGTTCGTGCCGAGATTGACGCCGACGATGCCGCGCGGGCGATCCTTCGCAAGTCGTTCGAGCGCGGCCGCCTGTCCCTCATTATTGAAGCCGAGACGATTGACGATGGCGCGATCGGAGTGAGAGCGGAACACGCGGGGCGCCGGATTGCCGGGTTGGGCGCGCGGTGTCAGCGTCCCCACCTCGGCAAAACCGAAGCCCATGTCGAGGAGTTGCCGGGGCACGCGGGCATCCTTGTCGAAGCCCGCCGCCATGCCGATAGGGTTCGGAAAGTCGAGGCCGAAGAGATTTTGTCTCAGGTGCGGGTGGTCCGGTTCCCGCCGGCGGGGAAAGATGCCGAGTTCGAGCGTCTTGATGGCGAGGTCATGCGCCCGTTCTGGATCGAGCGCCCGCAGAAGGGCTTGACCGAGTCCGAACAGCCCGCTCAACCGGCCACTCCTTCAGGGAGGATGTGGCGGTTGTCGTCATCGAGCTCGAGCGGGTCGGTCGCGACAATCGCATCGAGAGCGAGCGGCGCATAGAGATGCGGGAACAGCGCACCGTCGCGCGACGGCTCCCATTTCAAGCTCGCGCCCAACTTGTCGGGATCGAGTGAGAGCAGCAGCAAGTCCTCTTGGCCGGCGTAGTGCTTGGCCAAGGTGTCAGCCAATTGGTGGCCGGCCGAGAGATGAATGAAGCCGTCGCGGAGATCGTCGCTTGTCCCGAGGAACTTGCCCTCGCTCTTGGCGGCCTCCAAGGCGGCTTCGGCGAGGACTTTGTAGACGGGTTCGGACATGGCGTTTGGCGGACACTAGCCGCGCCCTCCACGGCCAACAAGGATGGCGGCGCCACTATCCCCGTTCAGTTCGCTTTGTTGCTGCCGCTGGTGTCCTCGTCGCGCTCGGCGATTGCCTGTGACAGACACCACTCCGCCATCGACAGATGCTGGCTGATAACCTCGGGCTGGCTGGCGTCGCGGGATCGCTGAATGAACTTTTTCGCTTCGACGAGATAATCCATTGAACCCTCCTCCGCTGGCACTCCATCTGATGTGGGGACGAACTCAGCCGATAAAACCCCTTTGGGCCGCCACAAAGGCAGTGGACAAGCAAGGAAAATAAGCCATAATTCCTAGTGTTAGGTATTATTTCCCTTGAGTCGTTTTCTTGGTTCGGGACCGTGAATAGGCTCACTCACGCCAGGGTCTGGTCCGCCATCGACGCGCTGGCGCGCCGCTACGGCCTGTCCCCGTCTGGCCTCGCCAAGCGTGCCGGCCTCGATCCCACCGCCTTCAACAAATCAAAAAGGGTCACGGGCGAAGGCCGCCCGCGCTGGCCGACCACCGAGAGCATCGCCAAGGTACTTCAAGCCACCGGCGCCTCGTTCGACGACTTCACGGCGCTGATCACCGCGGAGCCCAAGCGCCGCGATTTCGCCCGGCCAATCCCGCTGATCGGCATGACGCAAGCGGGCGGCGGCGGCTTTTTCGATGACGGCGGCTTTCCCGTGGGTGGCGGCTGGGACCAAATCCGCTTCCCGCGGGTCGACGACGACAATGCCTACGCGCTTGAAGTGACGGGCGACAGCATGGCGCCGCTCTATCGCGACGGGGATATCCTCATCGTGTCGCCAAACTCCGCGCCGCGCAAAGGCGACAGGATCGTGCTGCGCACCACCGACGGCGAGGTGATGGCCAAGGTGCTGGTGCGGCGCACGGCGAAGACCGTGGAGCTCGCCTCGCTCAACCCGGCCCACCCCAATTTGGTCTTCCCGGTGGATCGGATCGATTGGATCGCCCGGATCGTCTGGGCGAGCCAATAGGGCCTCGCCTCCTTAATGCCGCCCCGCATCTGGGCTAGCATGGCCGCATGTCGTCGTTCGCCTCGCGATTCATCACGGCTCTGCTCGGGCTCGCGGTCATCGTGCTGTTCTGGCCGTCGTGGCTGCCCATCGGGTTTCCGCAAGCCTGGTGGGTGCAAGAGCTCACACGCCCCGAGCCCTTGCCGCAGCCCTCACGGGAACTCTTCACCAAACCTAGCGTGTCCTCGGCCGAGGCTCCAGCCGCAGTGCCGTCTTGGCCCGCGGAGCCGGCGCCGGTAGCTGCGCCTGTACCTGCGCCTACCCCAGAGGCCACGCCACAGCCCACCCAAGCTGCGCAGCCTGCCGAAGCGCCGAAGAAGGCCCACGCCATCCCTACGCCGACCGCCGAGCTTAACGCTGCACCGGAAGACAAAGAGGAGGTTGTCGCGGACGCCACGCCGACCGCCGCCATCGACAAGAGCGACGAGATCAAGATCGCGCCGAAAGAAGAGCCGAAGCTCACCTATCACGTGGTGGTTCGCGACGGCGGCACGCTCGAAGCAGACGGTGTGGTGATCCGCTTGGGCGGCATTCATGCGCGCGATGCCGACGCCACTTGCAGGGATAAGAACGGCCGGTCATGGCGGTGTGGCGCGCAGGCCCGCGTGGCGCTCACGCGTCTGATCAGAGGCCGCGCCGTCCGTTGCGATCCGCCCGCGACGGGTGCGCAGAAGCAAATCACCGCGCGCTGCACGGTGGGCCAGACCGATCTCGCGACGTGGATGGTCACGCAAGGCTGGGCCGTGCCGAACAAAGAGACCGAAGCCAAACTTGCCAAGGCGGTGCAGGCCGCGCGCAACAAGCGGCTCGGCTTGTGGCGCTGAACAATGAAAAGGAAGCGGACCAGGCTTCGAGCCCGGTCCGCCTTTGATCACGAAACCCTAGTTGCAGATGACCTTGAGGTCGAGGGCAGCCGCGTCGCGAGTCGGGTAGCCGTTTTTGCCGATGATCATGCCAAGCTCCGTATCGGTTGCTTGGCTATGCTCGATGACGCGGCAGTTCTTGTTCTCGTCCTGGACAATGACGAATTTCGGATTCTCGACGGCGAGCGCGGTCCCGGCAAAACCGAGAACGAGCGCGGCGGTAAGCGTGTACTTGAACATGGGGGACGTCTCCTCAAACAAGAGGTCCTGCTCACGTGAGACAGGGCCTACCCATCTTCCAGGAGCGCGCTGAGGAAACGGAGGATGCGCTTGTTGCGTGGTTAGCGACGGCCTACGCCGTTCGATCAAGTTAGCGCTAAGTCGCAATGCGGGCGCGCACAAAGAAACGGCCCCGGAAGTCCGGGGCCGCTCCTCGCCTAGAGCTTGTAGAGCGTGCTCCTACATCTTGTCGGTCGAGCCGTCAGAGTCGCTGGACTTGTCGTCCATGCTGCTGCTGTCGCTCGAGTCGGCGGGCGTGCCTTCCATATCCTTGGCGGTCGATGCGTCAGCGCTAATCCAGCCCTTAGCACAGCCTTCCTTCCATTCCTCGGCGGAGATCTTCGCGTCCTTGGACGTGTCCACCATCTGGAAGTTCAGAATGAAGGGCGTAGCCTTGTCCTGGGATAGGGTATCGCCGTCAGGACCAGCCGTCTCCCAAGCCTTGGTGCACTCGGCCTCGGTCAGGATCTTGCCCGGACGGCCCGACGGGTCATCGGCTTGCGAGCCTTCCGGCACAGGGGCGCCACCGCCGGCAAAGGCATAGGTGGCACTCGTTAGCAGCATCATTGCTGTCAGGGTCGTGAGTTTCATAACAGGCACTCCTCGTTTGGTTGGGCGTCCCAAGTTCCCGCGCGACGACGCAGGTCGCGCGGCCCCATTGCGTAGAAAACGCATGCCCTGCTGCTCAGGTTCCGAAATGTGATGTGACGACTTAGGCCAGCTCGCCCGCCAACGCTTTGGCGATGAGCGCGCGGGTTTCCGGCACGCCGTAAAGCTCGACGAACGAGCCGAAGCGCGGACCTTGCGTCTGGCCAAGCAGCACTTGGTAAAGCGCCTGGAACCAATCTCGCAGCGGCTCGAAACCATGCTCCTTGCCGACGGCGTAGACCTCTCCTTGGATGTCCTCGGCCTGAACCTTGTCGGGCAGCGCAGCAAGCCGCTTGTCGAGATCGAGAAGCGCTTTGCGCTCCTTGTCGGTCGGCACGCGATATTCCTTCGCCGGCTTCACGAAGTCATGGAAGTAGCGAATGGCGTAGCCGACGAGCTCGTCGAGCAGCGGATGGCCTTCGGGCGTAGCGTCGGGCGCGTAGCGTCGGATGAAGCCCCACAGCACCTCGCGATCCTCGGAGTTCGACGCGGAGGCAAGATTGAGCAGAAGCGCAAAGCTGATGGGAAGCTCCGCTTCGGGCGGCGCACCATTGTGGATATGCCATACCGGGTTCATCAACTGCGCGGCCACCTCCTCTTTAGGGAAGGCGGCGAGATGACCGACATATTCGTCGACCGCGCGGGGGATCACGTCGAAGTAGAGCCGCTTGGCCTTTCTCGGGCTCTGATACATGTAAAGCGCGAGACTCTCGGGCGAGGCGTAGGCAAGCCACTCTTCGATGGTCAGACCATTGCCGCGCGACTTTGAAATCTTCTCGCCCTTCTCATCAAGGAACAGCTCGTAGTTGAAGCCTTCCGGCTGCTGGCGGCCGAGGATGCGGCAGATGTGGCCGGAGAGGCGCACGGAGTCGATCAAGTCCTTGCCCGCCATCTCGTAGTCGACGCCGAGCGCCGCCCAGCGCATGGCCCAGTCGGCCTTCCATTGCAGCTTGCAGTGACCACGGGTGACGGGCACTTGCGTAAGCTTGCCCGTCTCGGGGTCCTTGTATCTCACGGACCCGGAGGCGAGATCGCGGTCGATGATAGGCACTTGCAGCACCTGACCGGTCTCGGGCGAGATCGGCAGGAAAGGGCTATAGGTGGCGCGGCGCTCGGGCCCCAATGTCGGCAAGATCACATCGCGGATCGCGTCGTAGTGCTCGAGCACTTTGAGCAAGGCCGCGTCGAACCGGCCCGAGGTGTAGCACTCGGTGGCCGACAGGAACTCGTAGTCGAAGCCGAACGTATCGAGGAAAGCCTTGAGCCGCGCATTGTTGTGATGACCGAAGCTCGCGTGATCGCCGAACGGATCGGGCACCTGGGTCAGCGGCTTGCCGAGATGCCTAGCCAACATGTCCTTGTTGGGGACGTTGTCGGGCACTTTGCGCAGGCCATCCATGTCGTCCGAGAAGCAAATCAGCCTGGTCGGCACCTTGTCCTCGGTCAGCACGCGGAAGGCGTGGCGCACCATGGTGGTCCGGGCGACCTCGCCGAAGGTGCCGATATGCGGCAGGCCAGACGGTCCGTAGCCGGTCTCGAAAATGATGGCGCCGGTCGGCTTCGGGATCCGCTTCATGCGGCTCAGCACTTTCCGCGCCTCCTCGAACGGCCAGGCCTTGCTGACATGGGCGTGGGCAAGAAGCTCGGAATCGACCCGAATGGGGGCGGCCTTGGGCTTGGCGCTCTTGGTCTTGGACATCGTCGGGAAAGGTTTGGTGGTGGAACGACGTCCGACAAATTTCACAGTTTTCCAGCCAACGCCAGTATTTCTGGCTCAACCGCCACTCGGCGCTTGCCCGAATTGTTGCAATTTCCTACCGTCCGCCCGCTTCGGGAGCATTCAGGGACAACAGAGGTTGGAGGGGTCATGACCGCGCCATTGGACCATCACGATGCGCTCATCTATGCGATGGTCACCATGTCGGCCGTGGACCGGACCATGACCGACGCCGAGCTTGCCCGTATCGGCGAGATCGTGTCCAACCTCCCCGTATTCGCCGACTTCGACCAAGACCGGCTAGTTTCAAGCTCGGAGGCGTGCGGCGAGCTCTTGGGCAAGGCCAACGGGCTCGATCAGGTGCTCCACCTCATTCACGACATGCTGCCAAAGAAGCTACGTGAGACGGCCTACGCGGTCGCACTGGAAGTGGCGGCGGCGGACCTGAACATACGGCCGGAGGAGGCGCGCTTCCTGGAGTTGCTGCGCGACAGCCTCGAGCTTGACGAGCTGACATGCTCGGCGATCGAGCGCGGCATCAAGGCGCGCAATACGGTGCTCTGACGCCTGCCTGCATTCTTTACGCACGCTTTACCCGTGGAACCGGAGGCCGCACCCGGCCGTTTTCCTTCTGTTATGCTCACGGCCTAGGCTCGAGCCTGAAGGCTCCTTAGGCCCGTTATTCGCAGGAGGTTACGATGTGGGGTTTGGCTGAGCGCAAGTCTTCGCGGTTCGGACGCGACCTCGAATTGGACGATCTCTACGACCAGCTCGACACCTTGCGCGGTTACGTGCAGGAGCTGTCGCGCGGCGTCGGCAAGAGCGCCGGCCAGTCTTATGGACGCGCACGCGATTACGCGTCGGAAGCCGCACAAGAGGCCGAGGAAGCGATGAAGGATCATCTCGCCGCTTCGCTGCTTGTCGCGGTCGGCGTCGGCGTGCTTGTCGGCTACTTCATCCGCCGCGGCACCGAGTAATTCCGACCTAGCGGCCGAGCTTGGCGGCGCCGGTATAGAGCGCACCGCCAATCACGCACGGTATGGCGATTTGTGGCTGACCGAGGGCCGTTGCCGCGACACAGCCGGTGGCAATAGCGATCGAGCCCGCAGTCATGCCTTTCGACATGCCGGCCTCGTTGGTCAACTGCAGTCGCTGAGCGTTTTCGATGGCGCCGAACTGATCCTTGCGAATCTTCTCCGATTCAAACAGTTCCGCGGCCTCGATGACCTCCTTCAACGGTTTCGCCACCTCGGGAGGCTGGTGCTCGTACTCGGCGCGATAGAGGCTGATCAGGTCGCGGTCGCGTTCGGCATAAGAGGCGAGCGTCCACTTGGCGGTGCCTCCGGTCGAAACCTCTCGACGTCACTCCCATCAGAGCCCCAGCCGGAAAAGATCTTGCGGAACGAGAACCCGTGGTCGTCCTTGTTCTTTGACCACTTCAGGGCCTGCATGATGCGCATCACCGGCTGGTGCTGACCGGTGGCGACGTAGTAACCCCACAGCGCATAAATGCCTTCCGAGCCGCCATTTTCGAGCGGCAGCTCCATCAAGATCGGGCGCTTGCCGTTGATGAAGTCGTCGATGAGCGGACGGCGAAGCGGCATGCGTGCGGCATTCTTCTCGAGTAGATCGCGCCAGTCGGGTCGGCCCGAATAAGCGATCGCGCGAATAATGACCTCCTGCTCCTTGTCGGGCATGGGGAACATGCGCGGCACGAGGCCGGGGCCGTCTTTCGGATTGGTGCCGAGCACGCCCGCGATGAAGCCGATGCAGAACCACTCCTTCGCCGTCACCAAAGAGACCGTAGTCGCGCATGGCATGCACCGCGGCGGGCACGCGCCAAACCTGCGGCTGCTTGCGGTAGTTCGACACCCATTCGAGCAATTGCTCGGGCGAGGAGAACTCCGACTGCGTGCGCGGCTGCGCATCCTGAAGTGGCGCTGCGTAAGCGGGCGCCGCCGGTGCATAGGCTTGCTGCGGTGCCGTCAGCGCTTCTGGTGGTGGCAGCGCCGGCTGCGCTTGGGCGGGCGCGGATTGCACCTTCGGCGCGGCTTGCGGCGGCGCAAGCTCTTGCGGCAGAGCGAGCGCCGGTTGCGGCGCGACCGGTGTGGATTGCACATCCTCCGGCGCGGGCGCAGGCGATTCAGGCGGGCTGAGACGCTGCGGCGCGGACTTCGCCACCGAGCTCGATTTGGGTGCCACGGACACGCCGGACTGAGCCGCGCAAGGCAGCACGAAGCCGAGAACGCCGATCGCGGCGAGCGCTAGGGTCGCAGTGATACGCATGTCATCAGCTTCCTCCCCCCGTCCCCAGAGTGCTGACGATTACACAGACATAGTTAATGCCCACCGGTTCGCCGCCAGCGTGCAACACCATGATTTTCAAGCGTTTGATGGCTATTTAAAGGCCGGCGCGTTAACCATAACAAAAGGTTACGGTTAAAAGCCCGGCCTCATCGGCGGCGTTGGATGTCCGGCCGCCCTTCCGACTCGCGGAGCAGAAGGACGGCCGGGGCCTCGCACTTCTACGCCGCTAGGGAGCGATTTTCATCGCGCGAGGTCAACTCGGTCCGGGCATCTCCTGGGTCCGTCAATCTCTATCCTCCGTCTCGCGCAGGGGTCCGGAGTGGCGCCGGAGAGTCCCGTCACGCGCCGCGGCCGCGAGGCCGTCGGCCTGATTTGCGGTTGCCTCAAAGATGGGCCTTTTAGTACCATTAAGCCAATCGATGGGATCGATGATGAGTATCGATCACGCTAATCTAAGTAGGCTCGATCTCAACCTCCTCGTCGCGTTCGACGCGCTTTTGACGGAGCGCAGCGTCACGCGGGCGGCCAACCGCGTCGGTCTCGGCCAATCGGCCATGAGCCACAACTTGGCGCGGCTGCGCATGCTGTTCGGTGACGAGCTTCTGACCCGCGGGGCCGACGGGATGCGCCCCACACCGCGCGCGCTGGCGCTCGCCGACCCGGTGCGCGTTACGCTCGCGCAGATTCAGTCGGCCGTCTTGCAGCGCGAGGCGTTCGAACCTGCGACCGCGGACCGCGTGTTCCGCATCGGTCTTGCGGACTCCATCGAGGTTGCCGTGATCCCGGGCCTCATGGAGCGCCTTCAAGAGCAAGCGCCTGGCGTATCCTTGCGCCTTCGCTCCACGAGTCGTCTGAGCGTTCTCGAAGAACTCGACTCCGGGAGTCTCGACCTCGGCATCGGCGTGTTCGATCACGGCCAAACACATCACAAGCGCCGCCAGCTCTACACCGACAGCTTTCTGTGCCTGTTCAATCCCGAGCAGCTCGACCTGAAACCCCCTATCTCGCTGCAAGACTACCTGCGCTGGCCGCATGTGCTGACGAGTCTTGCCGACGACGCCCACGGCGCGGTCGACGAGGCGCTCGCCAAGCACAAGCTTCGCCGCAGCATCGTCATGACGACGCCGGGGTTTCTCGCGGTTCCGTTCGTCGTGCGCCGTTCGCAGGTCATCACCACCATGCCGTCGCGGCTCGCCCGTTACTTTTCCGAAACATTCGGCCTTGCCACCAGCCCCGTGCCGATCGATCTGCCGAGCTTCACGATCTCGCTGTTGTGGCATGCGAGTTTCGACCATGATCCGGGTCACATATGGCTGCGCCAGACGGTGGCGGGGCTCGTCTCGCAACACGAACTCGAGCTTTGAGGCGTCAAGCGGGGTGTGGACAACTGCCAATTTGCGGCGCTTTCGACTTCATATTGGCTTCATCATTGGCGCCGATTCGAGTCGCACGTTTCCGCGTCTTGAAGAAAACTCACCCTGATCACTGGCTGATCGAAGGAGGCGTTTCATGGCTACGAGCAAAACTGCGAGAAGCCGTGCGTCAGCGCCCGCACGCAGCGACGCATTGAGCGAGGTGTTGGCCGACAGTTGGTGGGCGGTAGGCTTGCGCGGCCTGCTTGCGATCGCGTTCGGCATCATCTGTTTGTTGGTGCCGCCGGCGGCGATCCTCGCGCTCATTCTCTTGTTCTCCGCCTATATGCTGGTCGACGGCGTGTTCGCCATCGTGTCCGGCATCAAGGCGGCTCAAAATGGCGAACGCTGGGGCTTGCTCATCCTCGAAGGCATCGTCGATATCGCGGCCGGCGTGGTCGCCTTCCTGTGGCCCGCGATCACCACGATTGCCTTCGTCATTCTGATTGCGGTGTGGGCCATCATCTCGGGCGCGCTGATGCTGACCGCGGCATTCAGCCTGAAGCTCGACCATGGCCGCTGGTGGCTTGCGCTCGGCGGCATCGCCTCGGTGATCTTCGGCATCGTGCTCCTGATTGCGCCGGTGGTCGGCGCGGTGGTGCTCACCTGGTGGCTCGGCGCCTATGCCGTCGTGTTCGGCGTGTTCCTGCTGATCCTTGCCTTCAAGCTTCATGGCAAGAAGGAAGAGCGCTCCGCGAAACAGCCAGCGGCACGGACGGCGAAGAAAAGGGCCTGACCGCAAGGCTCGTATGGTCAAAAAGGCGGCGCCCTCGCGCCGCCTTTTTCTGTCGCCCGTACCCCTGACCGAGTCAGGACTCTCGCTCTTGTGATCCTCCGCCCGTTGGCTTGCTGCACGGGTCGCGGCACACTACCTGACTACAATCTCGTGACCACGCGACATCCATGAACAACATCTTTGGCCTCGGCGACACCTGGGTTCGCCTCTCTGTCTTTTTCGGCGTCTTCGTCATCATGGCGCTGATCGAGCTTGGCTGGCCGAAACGGACCCTCGTCACCGCCAAAGGACGCCGCTGGCTCACCAATCTCGGCATCAGCGTCACCGCGAGCCTCGTACTGAGGCTCATGGCGGCACTTGCCGTGCCGGTCGCGGCCATCGCCGCGGCGTTCTATGCGCAACAGAACGACATCGGACTCCTGAACACTGTGGCGTGGCCCGCGTGGCTGAAGATCGCTATTGCTCTCATCGTGCTCGATCTCGCCATCTGGGCGCAGCATCTCGCCTCGCACAAGATCCCGATCCTGTGGCGCCTTCACAAAGTGCATCACACGGACCGCGATATCGACGTGACCACCGCGGTGCGCTTCCATCCGATCGAGATCGCACTGTCGATGCTGTGGAAGATCATTGTTGTGGTGCCGCTCGGCGCATCGCCGCTCGCGGTGTTTCTGTTCGAGGTGATCCTCAACGCGTGCGCCATGTTCAACCACGCCAACGTCGCGCTGCCCGGGTGGCTCGACGGGTTTTTGCGTCTCTTCGTCGTGACGCCCGACATGCACCGGGTGCACCACTCGGTGCAGCGGCGCGAGCACGATTCCAATTACGGCTTCAATCTCTCGGTATGGGACCGGCTGTTCAGGACGTATACCGCCCAGCCCGAAGGCGGCCACCAGGGCATGACCATCGGGCTAAACCCCTATCAGAGCGAGGATCCATCGCATTTCGGTTGGAGCTTGTGGCTGCCGTTTAGGCCGTCAAATTTCCAAACGACAGCCAAGCCTGCGCGGAAGGGCAAACGCGCGGCCTAGAAGAAGTTCATGGGAAAGTAACGGAGGAACAGCTCCTCGTAGCGGCCGCTCGCATGCACCTGCTCGAGCCCGTAGTTCAAGACCTCGGCAAGCCTGCGGTTGCCCTTCTTGACGGCGATGCCGACACCTTCACCGAAATATTTCGAATCGAGATAAGGTCCGCCGCGGAACTCGCAGCACGATTCGCTGGTGACGCCGTTGATCCAGAAGGTGAGGCTGACTCCGTCGCCGAAGATAAGATCGATGGCGCCGTTCATGAGCGCCTTCTGCGCATCCTCAGGCGTGTCGAACGACGCGACAGCGGCATCGCCGAAGTAGGTCTTGAGATAGGCCTCATGGCCCGTGCCCTTGGCGACGCCGATCTTCAGGTCTTCGACGGTCTCGGGGCGAATGTCCGTGAGCTCGCTTTCCTTGCGCGCGACGAAGCGCGCCGGCGTGGCGTAGTAGCGAGAGGTAAAGTCGGCCTCGTCCAGCGCTTCCTTAGTGATGCGGATCGAGGCGATGGCCGCGTCGGCCTCGCCCCGATCGAGGGTGGGAATGAGGTCGCTCCAGTTGGTGGCATCAATCTCACATTGGACCTCGAGCACCTCGCAGATCGCCTTGGCGAGATCGACATTGAAGCCGGTGAGCGCGCCGACCTCGTCGTAATAATGAAACGGCGGATAATCCGAGTCGGTGATGAAGCGGATCTTGTCGATGCGCGTCATGTCGGGCTTGGGCCGCACGGCGTCGGTGCCAGGCCAGGCATCGGGGACGATGTCGCTGCGTGCCTGAGCCAGCACCGGCGCGGGGGCGAGCCACACAAGCGCAAGCATCAGGGCCGCGAGCCACGCCGCGCAGCGCTTGGCCAGGTGTGAGATCTGGAAGCCCGTCGTTGTCACGCGCTCCTATTAGCGCGGCTTTGTGGCCGCCGCTAGAGCAATGTAACACGCTTCAGTTGTATATTCGTCTTACTCTACTTCTACTTGCGCGATGTCGGAATACTCGAATTTGTTGCTGTTTCTATTGCGCTTCAACCGAGAACAGTAAGAATATGCAAGGGGGAGTTGTAGGGGGAGGCGTCCTGTGTCGCTGGTGTCCTCACGTGACCAGGCCGAGGGGCCTGGCGGCAGCCAGGATCCGCGCGTCGCCGCCGATGCGGAATACCACTTTCTCCTAGAGCGCCTCGTTGATGCCTCGACGCTCCATCGCGCGACTGCGCTCGCGGCACGTTGGGGTGTGGAGCCTCATGACGTGCTGATTGCCACCGGCTGGCTCGACGCGGACGACTACACGCGCGCGCTGGCCGACGCTTGTGGCGTCCCGTTCCGAGAGCGCTTGACTTCCGCCGAGATCGCGCCTCCCGCAAAGGCAACGCCCCGGCAGTGTCTTATGCATGGACTACTAAGGGAGCGGGGCCGCGCGAATAGATTCGTACTCGCGCCCGATAGGCTGCGCCCCAATGCCTTGCGGGCGATGCTGACACAGCTTGCGCCTTATCACTTCGCGGTCGCGTCGCCGCGCGCCGTGCGGCACGCGATCCATCACCACTTCGCGGGTGCTTTCGCCCATAACGCCGTAGAAACGCTCGCCACGCGCCGGCCGGACTTCAGCGCGCGCGGCGTGATGGTACGCTGGCAGCGTGTTGCGCTTGGAACAAGCGTGACGGTGTTGGTCTCAGCGCTTCTCATCGCACCGACTGAGACCGTGCACGTGCTGACGTTGCTGCTTGCCGTTCTGTTCGTGCCGGTGATCGGCTTGCGCCTTGCCGCCGTCTACGGGCTGCTTCGCGACGCGACGCGCGAAGAGCAGAAGCTCGATCCGCGCGTTCCCGACACGACTCTGCCCATCTACACCATCCTCGTACCGCTCTACCGCGAAGCACACATGGTGCTGCAGCTCGTCAAGGCGCTGACGCGGCTCGACTGGCCGGCTGCCAAACTCGACATCAAGCTGATCCTCGAGGCCGTCGATCAGGAGACGATCGACGCGGCGCGCGCGCTGAAGCTTCCCGGCAATGTCGAGATCGTCATCGTGCCGGATTTCGGCCCGCGAACCAAACCGAAGGCGTTGAACTACGCGCTGCCGCTGGCACGTGGCGAGTATCTTGTCATCTACGATGCCGAGGACCGGCCTCGGCGCGACCAACTCCGGCAGGCCTTCCAGGCATTCCATGCGGGCCCGCCTAATCTCGCCACGGTGCAGGCGCGGCTCAACATCTACAATACCGATGACAACTGGCTGACCGCCCAGTTCACGCTCGAATACTCAGCGCTGTTCGACGGTCTTCTCCCCGTGCTCGACCGGCTCAAACTGCCGATTCCACTCGGCGGGACGTCGAACCATTTTCGGGTATCGGCCTTGAAATGGCTGATGTCGTGGGACCCGTACAACGTCACCGAGGATGCCGATCTCGGTACACGGCTCGCGCGGTGCGGCTACTGCACGCGCGTGATCAACTCGACCACATATGAAGAAGCGCCCCGCGGCTTCATGAGTTGGCTGCGCCAGCGCACCCGCTGGCTCAAAGGCTTCGTGCAAACGTGGCTGGTGCATATGCGTAGCCCCCGAGCGCTATGGCGCGAGCTCGGCCCGTCGGGCTTCCTTGGGTTCCAGGCGATGGTCGGAGGCACGATCCTGTCTGCGGTGGTGCATCCGTGGTTCTACGTGCTGGTTGGTCTCCAGCTCGTGCGCGACAACCTCCTGGCCCGGCCAGAGCATTTGCTCATTCTCCCGTTCTGGGGCGTGGCCTGGTTCGACCTTGTCAGCGGCTATCTCGCCGCAATGGGGCTTGCACTTTTGGCCGCGCGCAGGCGCGGCCTTTTCCGCCTCGTTCGGCATATCCCGTTGATGCCGCTCTATTGGTTATTGATTTCGGCGGCAGCCTACCGGGCGCTCTGGCAGTTTATGACCGCGCCATTCAAATGGGAGAAGACCGAGCATGGTCTTGCGCGCGCGGGCCAAGCTTTGGAGGGAAATGGAGCGGGTAGCGGGAATCGAACCCGCGACACGTAGCTTGGGAAGCTACTGCTCTACCACTGAGCTACACCCGCTTGATTTGCCCTCATACAATGAAACCGGGCGGCCGCAAAGCTGGCCAGCTTCACGGAGTGGTGAAGCTCTCGGCCTTGCGGGGCGCGCCTGAGCCGTCGTTAATGCCTTGGCTGGAGGGCTCTCATGACCACCGTGCTTGTGCTGCCGGAGGCCAAGTTTTCGGATCCCGACGTGACCGCCAAGGGCGAGCGGCGCGCCCGCGTGGCCTTGCGCGCTTTGCGGACGCTGTGGATCAACACCGGGACCCTCTGCAACATCACCTGCCGCAACTGCTATATCGAATCGAGCCCCACGAACGACCGGCTCGCCTATATCAGCCGCGCCGAGGCGGCCGCCTATCTCGACGAGATTGCCCGGCATGGTCTTCCCGTGACGGAGATCGGTTTCACCGGCGGGGAGCCGTTCCTGAACCCCGACATGCTCGGCATGCTGGAGGATGCGTTGACCCGCGGCTTCGCGGCTCTGGTCCTGACCAATGCCATGCAGCCGATGCTGCGCCCGCGCATCCAGGATGGCTTGCTGGCGCTGCGCGAAGCTTTCGGTTCGCGTCTCACATTGCGCGTGAGCCTCGATCACTATTCGAAGGCGCTGCACGAAGACGAGCGCGGGCCGGATACATTCGACAAGACGCTTGAAGGGATCGACTGGCTTTCGGCGCATGGTTTCTCAGTCGCGCTCGCGGGCCGTACCTGCTGGGGCGAGACCGAGGCGAACGCGCGCGATGGCTACGCCGCCTTGGTCGCCGATCGCGGCTGGCCGATCGATGCGCATGATCCGGGGTCGCTTGTGCTGTTCCCGGAGATGGATGAGCGCGCCGACGTGCCCGAAATCACCGAAAGCTGTTGGGGCATTCTCGGCAAGGCGCCAGAAGACGTGATGTGTGCCTCGAAGCCGCATGGTGGTGAAGCGGCGCGGGGCCGGTGCGCCTGTGGTGCTGCCATGTACCCTGTTGCCCTACGATCCCGCCTTCGAGATGGGTGCGACCTTGGCGGACGCGGCAAGCGCGGACGGCGGCATGTTCGACCACGGGGCCGTGAAGCTCTGCCATCCGCATTGCGCCAAATTCTGTGTGCTCGGCGGGGGCACCTGCTCGGCCTAAGCGCTACTTGATCTCGAACGGCAACTCGAACTTGCCCGTCTTGTCGCTCATCTTGTCGCGGAACGTGCATTCGACCACGTACTTGCCTTCCGGCGCGCCGGTGAAGTCGATGGTGAGTACCGCCATCACCTCCATGTTCTGATCGTGGCTATTGAAGGTGAATTCGCCGAAGCCTTCCTGGCTGGCGACAACGTTGCCATCCTCGGCGCGAAGCTCGAGATCGGCGACGAGCAGCGCGTGCTCAAGTCCATCCTTGTTCTGCCATTTGAAGCCGATCGGCTCTGCATAGATCACGAGCTTCTCGCCGGGCTTGAAGACGTTGTCGGGGCGCGGATTGTAAATACCGAAGCCACCTGGCGACCCGGCGACGAACAGCGCGCGGCGAAACACCAGCGGGCTCGCGTCCCACACCTGGAGCGTCGCTTTGCGCATGGTTTCGTAGGCGTCGAGGGACTTGCCGTCCGCCGATTGGCTTTCAGCCTGCTTGGCCAGGTCTGTGATCGGCTCGGCAGATGCAACGCCACTGAAAATGGCACTCGCCAGGACGGCGAGCGTGAATGCTGCGGCAACTTTCATGATGCCCTCCCCCCGTGAAATCCGTCCCGCGAGGATGGCACAGAACAGCGATTGCGCGCCACCCGAACGGGGGCATTCCAGGATTCCCGCCTCAGAACGGATTGTTTTCTGACTTGCCGCGGGTCTTGAAGAACTCACGGGCCGTGGCGAAGACCACCGGGCTGAGAAGCGCAAGCGCGATCAAGTTTGGTATCGCCATGAGCGCGTTCAACACATCCGCGAGCAGCCAGACGAAGCTCAACTTCACGGTGGCGCCAATGATCGGCGCAAGCGACCACACAATGCGGAACGGTGTGATGGACTTGACCCCAAGCAGAAACTGCCAGGAGCGCTCGCAGTAGTAGCTCCAGCCGAGCAGCGACGTGAAGGCGAAGATGGCAAGCGCCAGGGAGGTGATCTCGCTACCAACACCGGGTAGCGCCGATTCGAAGGCCAAAGACGTCATCTCTGCGCCGGTCTTCCCGCTGGTCCAAGCGCCGGTGGTGAGGATCACGAGCGCGGTGAACGTGCAGACCACGATGGTGTCGATGAAGGTGCCGAGCATGGCGACCACGCCTTGGCTCACCGGTCCTTTACATTCCGCGGCAGCATGGGCGATGGGCGCCGAGCCGAGGCCCGCCTCGTTGGAGAAGATACCGCGGGCGACGCCAAAACGGATCGCCGCCCAGACGACTGCGCCGGCAAAGCCGCCCGTCGCGGCGATGGGCGAGAAGGCGTGGGCGAAGATCAGCCGAAACGCCTCTGGCACCGCGCCGACGTTCAGACCGATTACCACCAGGCCAGCGCCGACATAGCTGATCGCCATGAATGGCACCAGCCAACTGGCCACCAAGGCGATGCGTTGAATGCCGCCAATGAGGACGAGGGCAACGAGAATGGCTAGCAGAACACCCGTTGCCCAAAACGGCACGCCGAAAGAGGCCTCCAATGCGTCGGCGACGGAGTTCGCCTGCACCATGTTACCGATACCGAAGCCTGCAAAGCCGGCGAACAATGCGAAACAGACGCCGAGCCAGAGCCAGCGTGGTCCAAGCCCATTCTTGATGTAATACATGGGGCCGCCGACGTAGTTTCCGCGCGAGTCATGTTCGCGGTACTTCACGGCAAGAACCGCCTCGGCGAACTTGGTCGCCATGCCAACCAGCGCCGTCATCCACATCCAGAACACCGCGCCTGGACCGCCAATGAAAATTGCCGTGGCAACGCCGGCGATGTTGCCGGTGCCGATCGTCGCCGCGAGCGCCGTCATCAGCGCGCTGAACGGGGTGATATCGCCCTTGCCCTCGGCGACGCGCCCCTTCCACAGCATCCAGAAGGCAAACGGCAGGTCCCTGATGGTGCGGAAGCGCAGGCCAATAGTCAGATAGATGCCGACCCCGAGTAGGAGCACCAGCATCGGTACGCCCCAGACGAGGCCGTCGAGCCATTCGACGGCTGATGAGATCGCCTGCATGCCAGTTCCCCCCCCCTCGGTCATTTCATTGCTGCCGGTCATTGCTGCCGGCCGCGTCCCCGCGCGGGTCACTCCTGGCGGAAGTGCTTCGACAGCTTTAGGCCTTGAGCCTGATAATGCGAGCCAATGCCTTGGCCGTAAAGGGTTTCCGGTAGGTCCGTGAGTTTGTCGTAGACGAGGCGCCCGACGATCTGGCCGTCTTCAACGATAAAGGGAATATCGAGGCTGCGGACCTCGAGCACCGCCTTGGCGCCTGGAGCCTTGCCTTCCGCATAGCCGAAGCCCGGGTCGAAGAAGCCCGCATAGTGCACGCGGTATTCACCGATCAACGGATCGAAGGGCGCCATCTCGGCCACATATTCGGGCGGGACCGAGACGCTCTCCTTCGAGGCGAGAATGTAGAACTCATGCGGGTCGAGCACGAGGCGCCGGTCGCCGCCGAGATTGACCTTCTCCCAGAACTGATCGACGTCATAGGCGCCGACTTGGTCGACGTCGATGACACCGGCATAGCGCCGCGCGCGATAGCCAACGAGGCCCGCAGGCGCAATGGGCGCCAAGCTGATGCGCAGGTTGAGCCCTTCGCGGATCGCCGCCTCGCCTTCGACGAGACCGACCTCGGAATGGATGGCGCGCAAATGGCGGTCGCCGACGCGGCCGGGATGATCTTCGGCGTCGATCTGCTGGCTCACGCGGCGGCGGAAGCGGATCTGATTCAGCCGCGAGCCGTAGCGGACCTTGATGGAGAAGGTGCGCGGGCAGACCTCTGCGAACAGCGGACCTGAATAACCTTCCTCAACGGCGTCGAAACTTTCCTGATGGTCGGCGATGAGGCGGGTGAATACGTCGAGCCGGCCCGTCGAGCTTTTCGGGTTGGCAAAGCCGGCGATCGTCGAGCGCAACTTCAAATGCTCGATCAGCGGCACGAGATAGACACAGCCCGCTTCGAGCACCGCACCCTTGGTGAGATCGATCTCGTGGAAGGTGAGCGCGGCAAGCTTCTCGCGCACGGTCGCCTTGGTGCCGGGAAGGAAGCTTGCGCGGATACGGTAAGCCACCTTGCCGAGCCTGAGATCGAGACTCGCCGGCTGAATTTGGTTGTCCTCGATCTCCGGCGCGCCGGCGATCTCGCCCGCAGCGATGAGCGCGCGGAGGGCCTGCGAGGGCAGGATGCCGGTGCGCGTGAGCGCGCTCCGACGGCCCTCCGACGACCCCGCCGGGGGGTCTTCAGGCAGCGTCTCGAACAGCTGGTCGGCCATTGCGGACTCTTGGGGCTCCATGGACGATGTTCTTGGCATTTGCCGGGGCTTCGGTCACCTTAAGCTCGGCCTTCTCCCCCGAATTCACAAGGGGTCAGAAACGGCCGTTTCGAAGGCCCTCCATCCATGACGACAGACCACGCTCCCTTGCAAATCGGCTCGCTCCTGTTCGAGAACCTCGACCAGATCGACCTGACGGGCCCATTCGAGGTGCTGTCGCGGATTCCCACTCTACGTACAGATCTACGGCAAAGACCTCGAGCCGGTGCGCGACCTGAGGGGCTTGCGGCTCGCACCGGATGCGACTCTTGCCGAGGCGCCGCAACTCGATGTGCTGCACGTGCCGGGCGGACCCGGCCAGGAAGCCCTGATGGACGACGAGGCGGTCCTGGGCTGGGTCCGGCGCCAGGCGGCGGGCGCCAAGATCGTCTTCTCGGTGTGCACCGGCGCGCTGATCTGCGGCGCGGCTGGGCTGCTCAAGGGGCGCAGGGCGACCACCTACTGGGCCGCACTTCACTTGCTCCCCTATTTCGGAGCGACCCCGGTCAAGGAGCGTGTCGTGGTCGACGGCAATCTGGTGTGCGCGGCGGGCGTGACATCCGGCATCGATGGCGCGCTGAGGGTCGCGGCCATGTTGCGGGGCGACGCGGCGGCCGAAGCTATCCAACTCTATATGCAGTACGCGCCGGAGCCGCCGTTCAACGCGGGCGACCCCGACACGGCGCCGCCAGCGGTGGTGGAGACCGTGCGGGCGGCAGCCGAGCCCATCATGACGCGGCGGGCAGAGACGGCCCGGCGCGTGGCGGCGCGGCTCGGCATTAACGTGCCAGAAGGGGCTTGAGGCGCCTGGGCTTGACGGCGGCGGCTCATAAGGACATTAATCGCCCCTCGTGGTGATTTGGCCGGCCGGCTTGCAGCCACGTAAAACAAGTCGCTAAAAGGCCGTGCGAGGCATCTCAGCCGATCCCGGTCATTTGGCGGCAGCCAAGGTCCGGGTTTTTTTGCGGCCGGCGACAACGACGTTAGGAGTCTGAGCATGGCCGCAAAGGACAAGAGGAGCCGCCGAGCCGCGTGGCAGCCTGCCACCCAGCTGGTGCACGAGGGAACGCTCCGCAGCCAGTTCGGCGAGACCTCGGAAGCCATCTTCCTCAACTCGGGCTATGTCTACGACAGCGCCGAGCAAGCCGAGGCCCGCTTCAAAGGCGACGAGGACGGCTATGTCTACAGCCGCTACGCCAATCCGACGGTCGCCATGTTCGAGAAGCGCATGTGCGCGCTCGAAGGGGCGGAGGCGGCGCGCGGCACGGCGAGCGGCATGGCGGCCGTGGCGGCGTCGATGCTCTGTCACCTGAAGGCCGGCGACCATGTCGTCTCGGGGCGGGCGCTGTTCGGCAGCTGCCGCTACATCGTCGAGGACCTCCTGCCTCGCTTCGGCATCACCACGACCCTGATTGATGGGCGCGATCTCGCCGCCTGGGAGAAGCGGTGACGCCTAATACGCGCGCCGTCTTCTTCGAGACACCAACTAACCCGGTGCTTGAGCTGGTCGATATCGCCGGCGTGGCCAAGATCGCCAAGAAGGCAGGCGCGCTGACGATCGTCGACAACGTGTTCGCGACGCCGCTCGGTCAACGCCTGCTCAAGCTCGGCGCCGACATCGTGGTCTATTCGGCGACCAAACATATCGACGGGCAAGGGCGCTGCCTCGGCGGCGTCGTGCTCGGCCTCGAAGAGTTCATCGATCAAAAGCTCCATAATTTTCTCAAGCAAACAGGACCGTCGCTCAGCCCGTTCAACGCCTGGATCATGCTAAAGGGTCTCGAGACGCTGCCGCTCAGAGTCGCGCGCCACAACGAGAGCGCGGCGGCGATCGCCGATTTCCTGGCAGATCGACCCGAGGTGGCGCGGGTGTTCTACCCAGGCCGCACGGACCATCCTCAGCATGCACTGGCCAAGGCGCAAATGAGCGGCGGCGGCCCGATTGTCGCGTTCGAGATCAAAGGCGACAAGAAAGCGGCGTTCCGTTTCTTGAACGATCTCGAGATTTTCAAGATCAGCAACAATCTCGGCGACGCCAAGAGTCTTGCCACGCATCCCGCCACGACCACCCATCAGCGGCTGACGCCCGAGGCGCGCGCCGAGCTCGGCATTTTCGACAATACGATCCGGCTATCGATCGGGCTCGAAGACGTCGCCGACCTCAAGGCTGACTTGGAGCAGGCCCTCTCGGCATCGCGCTAGCCTAGGCCCGGACACCGCCTTGCGGGTCGCAAGCCCCTGTGTCACCCTTTGGTTGTCTTTGTGGTGAGTGCGGAGGCCAACCAATGTGCCGCAATATCAAGACGTTGCACAACTTCGACCCACCGGCGACGGACGAGGAAATCCGCGCGTCGGCGCTGCAGTTCGTGCGCAAGCTGAGCGGCTGCACGCTGCCATCCAAGAGCAACCAGCTTGCTTTCGAGCGCGCAGTCGACAAAGTCGCCGATGCGGCCCGTGAGCTGATCGATTCGCTCGTGACCAGCGCGCCACCCCGCAATCGCGAGGCCGAGGCGCTCCGTGCGAAGGCCCGCGCGGCGCAGCGCTTCGGTCAAGCCGTCTAGTTCGCAACGGGAAGCCGACGCGGCCGCGAGACCTAGGAGTTCCCTGTTGGCTTCTCTTTCCAAAGCGCAAGAGCTGCTGGCGACGCTTGTGGGCTTCGATACCACCAGCGCGAAGTCCAACCTCGAACTGATCACCTTCGTCGAGAGCTACCTCGCCGGCCACGGCATCGCCTCGACCTTGGTTCCTGCCGAGGGCGACGATAAGGCGAGCCTCTATGCGACGATCGGCGAAGGTGACGGTGGCATCGCGCTCTCGGGACATAGCGACTGCGTGCCGGTCGAAGGGCAGAAATGGACGAGCGATCCCTTCACGCTCACGGAGCGCGACGGCAAGCTCTACGGGCGCGGCACCTGCGATATGAAGGGCTTCATTGCCTGCGTGCTTGCGTCCGTGCCGCTGTTCAAGGCGGCCAAGCTGAGCGAGCCAATCCACATCATCATCTCCTATGACGAGGAGGTGGGCTGCACGGGCGTGCGACCGCTGCTCGCGCGGCTCGGTCAAGATCTGCCGCGCCCACGCGCGGTGATCATCGGCGAGCCGAGCAGCATGGCGGTCATCGACGCGCATAAGCGCATCGTTGGCTATCGAACTACGGTCACCGGCAAAGAGGCCCATTCGAGCCTGCCGGCGATCGGCGTCAACGCCATCTCGGCTGCGGCGAAGCTGATCGCCGAGCTCGACCGGTTAGCGGAGAGAATCGCCACCACGGAAAACAATGAGCGCTTCGAGCCCCCCTACTCCACGCTGAATGTCGGCACCATCGATGGCGGCACCGCGCCCAACATCGTGCCGAAGACCTGCGCGTTCCGCTGGCAGGTGCGCAGCTTGCCTGAGACGCAGGCTGATGAAGCGCCGCGCGCGCTGGCGGCATTCGCCGAGAAAGCACTGCTGCCTGAGATGCGGAAAATCGCAAAAGATGCCGCAATCGAAACGGAAAGCCAGACGTCGGTGCCGGCTTTCGTCGCGGCCCCGCAATCCGACGCCGTGGCTTTGGCGCTCGAACTCACCGGGGCGAACCGCGCCAAGACAGTATCCTATGCAACGGAAGCCGGGCTTTTTGAGGAAGCGGGCTGCCCGGCGGTGGTATGCGGGCCCGGTGACATCGCTCAAGCGCACGCGGCCGACGAGTTCGTCGCGATCAGCCAGCTCGAAGCGTGCCTGAAATTCCTTGGCGACCTGACGGACCGTTTGCGCGCCTAACTACTCGACGCCGAACTCCGACGGATCGAAGTTATAGCGGGCGTTGCAGAACTCGCAGGTGACCCACACCTCGCCGTCGACCACCATGTCAGCGAGATCCTCCGGCGAGAAGCGGTGGAGCAGTTCCTCGACGCGCTCGCGCGAGCAGCTGCAATAGGTCTCAAGCGGAATGGCACGATAGACCCGCACCTGCTCCTCGTGGAACAGGCGATAGAGCAGTCGGTCCGGCGACAGCGTTGGATCGAGCAGCTCGTGATCCTCGACCGTCTCGGCCAGCATCTTGGCACGATGCCAGTCCTCCTCGAATTCCTTCGTGCTCGAAACGCCGCCTTCGCGGGTGAGCTTCTGTACGAGCAAGCCCCCGGCACGCCAGGTCCACGCGCCCTCGCTGCCGTTGGAGCGGTAGTGACGCGCCACTGCGAGGCGGATGAAAGTCGGGAGCTGTTCAGACTGCCGGAAGTAAGCGTCGGCCGCCTCGGTCAGGCTTTCGCCTTCCAGCGGCACAACGCCCTGATAGCGCTCGGTGTCCTGGCCGCGGTCGATGGTCATGGCGAGATGACCTTGGCCGAGAAGGGCCGCGTCGTCCTCTGCATCGAGCTCGGCGACGCGTTCGGCGTCGAAGCGCGCATAGCCGCGCAACTCTCCGGGCACCTGGTAGTCGGCAACGAGGAGATCAACCGGTCCGTCGGTGGTCGCTTGCAAGATCAGCTTGCCGTCGGATTTCAGGGAGGCGCCGAGCATCGCCGTGAGCGCCACCGCCTCGCCGAGCAGCCGCGACACGGGCTCTGGGTAGGCGTGGCGCGACAAGATGGTGTCGACCGTCGGCCCGAGCTTCACCAAACGGCCGAGCACGTCGGCCTGCTCGGCCTGGAACGGCAGGATCAAATCGTCCTGAGGAATGGCAATCTGGACGCGACTTTCGCCCGCTTGCTCCGTCACCGCCGGCTCCCGCGGGATTTCGTCTTGCGAGCCGGGCGGCGCTTGGCAGGCTTTCGCTTCGCGGCAGGACGCGCGGCGCGCTTCGCCTTGGCGCCGAGGCGGCCATTGCCCAAGCACCAGGCGAGGATCGCCTTCTGTGCGTGAAGCCGGTTCTCGGCCTCGTCCCACACGGCCGATTGAGGGCCGTCGATGACGTCAGCCGTCACCTCGTCACCGCGGTGGGCCGGCAAGCAATGCATAAAGATCGCGTCGCTTTTCGCGGCTGCCATCATGGCCTCGTCGACCTGGAAGGGGCGGAGCGCGCTTTTGCGTTTCTGTTCATCGTTGTCGCCCATGGAGACCCACACATCGGTCACGACGCAGTCGGCGCCGCGGGCGGCCTCAAGCGCATTCTCCGTGACCTCAACGTTGGCGCCTTGGCTTTGCGCCCAGGCCAGAAGCTCGGGCGACGGCGCGAAATCAGCCGGCGCGGCGAGGCGCAACTTGAAGCCGAGCCGGGCGGCAGCGTGGACCCAAGATGTGGCGACATTGTTGACGTCGCCGATCCAGGCGATGGTGCGGCCCTTGATGGGCCCTTTCCGCTCCTCGAAGGTCATGACGTCGGCCATGATCTGGCAGGGATGGGACCGCGACGTAAGCCCGTTGATCACGGGAATGGTCGCGTTCTCGGCGAACTCGAGAAGCGTCGCGTGGGGCCCGGTGCGCAGCATGATGGCATCGACATAGCGGGACAGCACGCGCGCGGTATCGGCGACGGTCTCGCCACGGCCGAGCTGCATGTCTTGCGGATTAAGTACGATCGACGTGCCGCCCAGCTGATGAATGGCGACCTCGAAAGAGACGCGCGTCCGCGTCGACGGCTTCTCAAAGATCATGGCGAGCACCGCGCCTTGAGGCACGCCAAGGCTCTTCGGCAACCTGCCCGTCTTCTTGATCGAGGCGGCGGAATCCAGGATCGCGCGCAAGGTCTTGGCGGGAAGCGCGTCGAGATCAAGGAAATGTCTAGGGGACGAGAGGGCCATTGTCTGTTCGTCTCGGACGGTACGGCTAGGCTTCAGCATGGGCGGCGTCTTTCAACGACACGCAGGCGGCGTCGATCGTGTCACAGGCGAGATCGACTTCGGCATCAGTGATAATCAGCGGGGGCAACAGGCGCACGACATTGTCGCCGGCCTGAACGGTGAGAAGGCCACGGTCGCGCAGCGCGGCGATGAGCTTGGCGTTTTCCACCTTACATTTCAGACCGACCATCAGACCTTGACCGCGCACCTCATCGATGATGTCGCCATGCTCATCCTTCAGCGCGGCAAGCCGCTGCTTCAGCCTCAAGCCCCGCTGCGCGACACCTTCGAGAAACCCAGGCTCAAGCACCACGTCGAGCACGGCGTTTCCCACGGCCATGGCAAGCGGGTTGCCACCGAAGGTCGAGCCGTGGCTGCCGGCGGTCATGGCTTGGCCGACCGCCTCAGTGGTGAGGCACGCGCCGACGGGGAAGCCGCCACCGAGCCCTTTCGCCGACGCCATAATGTCGGGGGTGATGCCGACCCATTCGTGCGCATAGAGGCGCCCGGTGCGGCCGACGCCGGTCTGGACCTCGTCGAGCAGCAGGAGAATGCCCTTGTCGTCGCACAGTGCCCGCAGGTCCTGGAGGAAGCGCCATGACACTTCGCGCATGCCGCCTTCGCCCATGATGGGCTCGATCAGCACGCCAGCGGTCTC
Source organism: Hyphomicrobiales bacterium (assembly GCA_041397675.1). GTDB lineage: Bacteria > Pseudomonadota > Alphaproteobacteria > Rhizobiales > Methyloligellaceae > Methyloceanibacter. The sequence continues at coordinate 53,935 of JAWKWG010000018.1, forward strand.
GTCGCCGATCGCGGCTTCCACGGCTTTGATATCGAAAGCAGCGACCTGGTCGAAGCCTTCGACGGGCGGGCCGAAGCCTTCCAAGTGCTTGGCCTGGCCGCCGGCGGCAATGGTCGCAAGCGTCCGGCCATGAAAAGCGCCTTCGAAGGTGATGAGACGGTAGCGCTCAGGGGAACCGTTCTTGAAATGGTAGCGGCGCGCGGCCTTGACCGACGCCTCGACCGCTTCAGCACCGGAATTGGCGAAGAACACTCTGTCGGCGAAGGTCGCGTCGCAGAGGCGCTGCCCCAGCCGTTCCTGCTCAGGGATCTGGTGCAGGTTCGAAACATGCCAGAGCTTCTTAGCCTGCTCGTTCAAAGCCTCGACCAGATGCGGATGCGCATGCCCAAGCGCCGTCACAGCGATGCCACTCGAGAAGTCGAGGTAGCGCTCGCCGTTCTCCGTAAAGAGAAAAGCGCCTTCGCCGCGCGCGAACGACAAACCGCTGCGCGCATACGTGGGAAGCAGGGCCGACATGAAAGTTGCGTATCCCTGAAACAAAATTGCCGCCGATCGGCGGCAGCAAGGAAACTCAGAGTGTTAGGTCTCGCACAGAACGCTGTCAATCCGAGCTAATGACTGCTTATCCAGTGTTTCTCCACTCTTCCGTTAACGTCCACGTTTGTGTTCTCGCAAGAGAAGTGGCAGAATCCCCTTGTTCCGGTGGAAAACGGGGCACCCAAGCGTGGCGGACGCTTGTCGGTTTCTACCGGTTTTAGTAGGGTAATAACTGCTCGGCTACCAGATGTCGTGGGTGCTGCGTGCGCCCGAGCGGTCATTCTCAGCAGTAATTCCGAGTATTTCGAAAACCGTCTCTAGCGGACGGGGGGAATCTGAGTCCAAACGAGGAGGCCAAACCATGGCTTGGACTGACGAGAGGGTTGAACTGCTGAAGAAACTCTGGGCGGAAGGACTGAGCGCGAGCCAGATCGCGGGTCGCTTAGGCGGCGTGACCCGCAACGCGGTGATCGGCAAGGTTCATCGGCTCGGACTTTCTGGGCGAGCGACGAGCTCGCGCTCAAGCGCGCCACGGCCACGGCGAAACCACGTGCCGCGGCAGCATCGTTCGTCATCGCTTACTTTCGGCACGCGCGGCAACGTCGCGCTGAAGCCGAGCTACGAAGCCGAATACGACCCGGCGCCGCTTCAGGAACTCGTCATCCCGCTGCATGAGCGGGCGAGCATCCTGACACTGAAGGAAACGATGTGCCGCTGGCCTATCGGCGACCCGACCGAGGAGGACTTCCACTTCTGCGGACGCAAGAAGCTGGGAACCGTGCCCTATTGCGAGCACCATGCGCGCATGGCCTACCAGCCGGTGCAGGCGCGGCGCCGCGAGAAGCGGACCGCCGGCGGTTGAGCGTCTGCGAACACTCTTAGGCAGAAAAACAAGAGGCGCCGTTTCCGGCGCCTCTTTTGCTGAAGGCTAGGCTTAGGTGTTTGGGGTGCCCTAAGCGGTCTCTTCAAGCTTGTCGGAAAAGGCATAACCCGCGCCGCGCACGGTGCGAACCGGATCGCTCTCGTTGCCGCGCATCATGGCCTTGCGCAAGCGGCCGATATGCACATCGACGGTGCGCTCATCCACATAGACGTTGCGGCCCCACACGCCATCCAGAAGCTGAGCCCGGCTGAACACGCGGCCAGGGCTCTGCATGAGAAACTCCAGCAGCCGGAACTCGGTCGGGCCAAGATGGACCTGGCGGCCGTTGCGCGTCACACGGTGGGATTCCCGATCAAGCTCGATGTCGCCAACAGACAACACCGAGGCGATGCGCTCGGGACTCGTGCGGCGCAGAATGGCGCGGACCCGCGCCATGAGCTCAGGCAGCGAGAAGGGCTTCACGACGTAGTCGTCGGCGCCGGTGGTGAGGCCGCGGATGCGGTCGTTCTCCTCGCTCCGCGCGGTGAGCAGGATGATGGGAATGGTGCGGGAGTCCTTGCCGGTCCTGAGGCGCCGGCAGAGCTCAAGACCCGAGATGCCAGGCAGCATCCAATCCAGCACGATTAGATCCGGCGAGCTTTCGGCTATGGCCACTTCCGCCTCGTCGCCGCGGTGGACGACGTCCACGGAATAGCCCTCCGCTTCGAGGTTGTAGCGCAGGAGAAGGGCCAACGGCTCCTCGTCCTCGACTACTAGCACTTTGGCTCCAGCGTTCATGGCGTTCGTCTGCAACATGGGTTAGACCGCCGTACGCTTCAACGAGACCGGGGTCGAGCTCGTGGTATCGCCCTTGGGGCGCTGATCGGTGATGGCGCGGCCGTGCACCAAGTAATACACGGTCTCGGCGATGTTGGTGGCGTGATCGCCGATGCGCTCGATGTTCTTGGCGCCGAACAGGAGATGGGTGCAGAGCCCGATATTGCGCGGGTCCTCCATCATATAAGTGAGGAGCTCGCGGAAGATCGAGTTGTACATCGCGTCGATCTCCTCGTCCTTGTACCAGACGGCGAGCGCGCGATCGGCGTCGCGCTCGATGAAGGCGTCGAGCACATCCTTGAGCTGGACCAGTGCCAACTCACCCATATGCTTGAGCCCGAGCATGAGCTGCTTCGGCTGCTGCTCGGTGACCACGGCGACGGCGCGCTTAGCGATGTTCTTGCCGAGATCGCCGATGCGCTCGAGGTCGCTTGAGATACGCAGCGCCGCCATGATCTGGCGAAGGTCGTAAGCCATGGGCTGGCGGCGGGCGATCATGACAACCGCCTGCTCCTCGATCTCGCGCTGAAGCTCGTCGATGTCCTCGTCCTCGTTGATAGTCGCGGCGGCAAGCTG
>JAWKWG010000019.1:0-53875 GCA_041397675.1 Hyphomicrobiales bacterium
AAGCCTATCGCGATGCGCGGACCCATGGCTGGAGCCGGGAGCCTGTCATCGAGATGCTCATTCCCTCGACGTTCGACGAAAGCCTTGCCCCGCCGGGCGCGCACGTGGCGAGCCTGTTCTGCCAGCATGTGGCTCCCGAGCTTCCTGGCGGGCGGTCGTGGGACGATGCGCGCGACGAGGTCGCCGATCTCATGATCGCGACCGTCGACCGCTACGCACCTGGCTTTGCCGCAAGCGTCGTCGCGCGGCAGGCGCTAAGCCCGCTCGATTTGGAACGCGAGTTCGGCCTGATCGGTGGCGACATCTTTCATGGCGCGCTGTCGCTCAACCAGCTGTTCTCGGCGCGGCCGATGCTCGGCTATGCCGATTACCGTGGGCCGATCGGCGGCCTCTATCATTGCGGGTCAGGGGCGCATCCCGGCGGCGGCGTAACCGGCGCGCCGGGTCACAACGCGGCGAAGGTGATCCTCGCCGACCTCAAGCCGCTCGCTTTTTCCTAGCTGTCTTCTTCTTGGCGGTTTTCTTCTTGGCGGGCTTCGCGGGCTTGCATTTGAGGCATTTGCAGCCGATCGGCTTGATCATGTCGTCGACATAATCCTTGCCGTAGTCGTAGCCGAGCTCCTCGCCTTCCTTGATCTTGCGCTTGGTCATCACGAACACGCGGCCCTTGCGAATCTCGATCTCGCAATTGGGACGGCAGGAATGATTGATGAAGCGCGCGCGGTTCCTATTGATGTAGCCGTCGATCGTCTTGGTCTTGCTGATCTCGAACAGATAGCGACTGGTGCTCTTCAGCCACTGCTCCTCGGTGATCGGCCGGCCGACATATTCCTCGACACACACGCCCTTGGGGATGTCCTCGAGTGCGAACAGGCCGCGCCCGGCGCTAGCCCGCTTGACGGCGAGCTTGAAGTCGCCGGGAGTGAATTTGGATCGCCGCATGATTCAAGCCCGATAGCAGAACTCTTCGCGCACTGGAAGCTTTCGCGAGCCGACTAATCGCCGCATTGGGGAAAACTCCGCAGCGCGTCAGTCCAGTGCGTGCCGCTAGTAGCGGTAGTGCTCGGGCTTGAACGGGCCTTCCGGTTTCACGCCGATATAGGCCGCCTGCGCGTCACTGAGCGTGGTCAGCTTGGCGCCGAGCTTGCCCAGGTGGAGCTGGGCGACCTTCTCGTCGAGATGCTTCGGCAGCACGTAGACCTTGTTCTCGTACTTGCCGGCGTATTGCCATAGCTCGATCTGCGCCAGGACCTGGTTCGTAAAGGACGCGCTCATCACGAAGCTCGGATGGCCGGTGGCGCAGCCGAGATCCACGAGGCGCCCCTCGGCGAGCAGGATGATGCGCTTGCCGTCCGGGAACTCGATCTCGTCCACTTGCGGCTTGACGTTATGCCAGCGGAAGTTCTTCAAGCCGGCCACCTGGATCCCGGAGGTCGAAGTGGCCGATGTTGCAGACGATGGCGCGGTCGTGCATGGCGCGCATGTGATCGACGGTGATGACGTCCTTGTTGCCGGTGGCGGTGACGAAGATATCACCGGCGGGCGCCGCGTCCTCCATGGTGGTGACCTCGTAGCCCTCCATGGCGGCTTGCAGCGCGCAGATCGGATCGATCTCGGTGATCGCCACGCGCGCTCCCTGGCTCTTCAAGCTCTCGGCGCAGCTCTTGCCCACGTCGCCATAGCCGCACACCACCGCGCGCTTGCCGGCGAGCATCACGTCGGTGGCGCGCTTGATGCCGTCGGGCAGGCTCTCGCGGCAGCCGTAGAGATTGTCGAACTTCGACTTGGTGACGCTGTCGTTCACGTTGATGGCGGGGAAGGGAAGAACGCCCTTCTTCTGCATCTCGTAGAGGCGATGCACGCCGGTCGTGGTCTCCTCCGACACGCCCTTCAAGTTCGCCTTCACCTTCGAGTAGAAGCCCGGATCGCGCTCAAGACGCTTCTTGATGGTCGCGAACAGCGCCTTCTCCTCGTCGTTCGACGGCTTGGCAAGCACAGACGGGTCGGTCTCGGCCTGCGCGCCGAGAATGACGATCAGCGTCGCATCGCCACCATCGTCGAGGATGAGGTTCGCGGCTTCGCCGCCCGGCCATTCGAGGATGCGATCGACATAGTCCCAATACTCCTCGAGCGTCTCGCCCTTGACGGCGAAGACCGGCGTGCCCGTCGCTGCGATTGCCGCCGCGGCATGATCCTGCGTGGAGAAGATGTTGCACGAGGACCAGCGTACGTCGGCGCCGAGCGCCTTCAGCGTCTCGATCAGGACCGCCGTCTGGATGGTCATATGCAGGCAGCCGGCGATGCGGGCGCCCTTGAGCGGCTTCGAACCGCCGTACTCCTCGCGCACGGCCATGAGCCCGGGCATCTCCGTCTCGGCGATGGCGATTTCCTTACGGCCCCAATCGGCGAGCCCGATATCCTTGACGTGATAGTTCATGCCGTCTCCGCTTCTGGCTGCATAAAGATATAAAGAAGTCCTTATATCTTATCTCGAGCCCTCAGAGTCAAGGCCGGGAAAAATCACCGGAAACCTCTGGATTTGACGCCGCGCAAAGCGCAACAATTCGACTTGGATACGAGAGGCCATGCTCAACCCGCAACGCAGCCCTTCGGCGCCAGAAATCTCCGTGTGGGACCCCTTCGTCAGGGTCTTCCACTGGACCGTCGTTGTGGCGTTCACCGTCGCCTACCTCACCGAGGATGACACCCTCACGGTCCACGTCTGGGCCGGCTACCTGGTCGGCATTCTCGTCGTGGCGCGCGTACTCTGGGGCTTCGTCGGACCGCAGCATGCGCGCTTCAGCGACTTCGTCTACGCGCCGGCGACGGCATTCACATACGTGCGCGATCTGCTGCGCTTTCGCGGACGCCGCTATCTCGGCCACAGCCCCGGCGGCGGCTACATGGTCGTGGTGCTGCTGATCTTCCTGGCCGCGACGGTCGTCACCGGCCTTGTGGTCTATGGCGGCGATCAGCAGGCGGGGCCGCTTGCCGGCATGTTCACCGAGGAGTTTGGCGAGTCCTTCGAGGAGGTGCACGAAGTCATCGCCAACATCACGCTCGCGCTGATCTTCCTGCACATCGCCGCCGTGATCCTCGCAAGCTTCGTGCATCGCGAGAATCTCGTCCGCGCCATGATTACCGGAAAGAAGCGCGCCTAAGAGCCTTAGTCCTCTTCGCCGAATCCGTTCTCGACCAGCGCGACGAGCGCATCGAGCGCCGCCTTCGCGTCTTCGCCGCGAACCTCGATATGGATCGAATGACCTTGGCCGGCGGCGAGCATCATCAGACCCATGATCGACGTGCCGCCCACCGTGTGACCTTCGCGGCTCACCTTGACGTCCGCATTGAACTCGGACGCGCGGCGCACGAATTGCGCGGATGCGCGCGCGTGCAGGCCTTTCTTGTTGGGAATGGTCACCTCGGCGAAATAGAGACCCTTCTCTTTTTCGCCGACGATGTGACGCGCCTTTCCCACGGCGCTAGTTCGCCGCCAGGATCTGGCTCGCAACACTGATATATTTGCGGCCCGCCTCTTGGGCGTGCATGATCGACTCCTCGAGGCTGCACTCACCGCGCACGCTCGCAAGCTTGACCAGCATCGGCAGGTTGACCCCGGCGATCACTTCGACATTTGAATGTTCCATGGCGGAGATCGCGAGGTTTGACGGCGAGCCGCCGAACATGTCGGTCAGCACGACGACGCCGTCGCCTGAATCGACCTTGGTCAGCGCCGACAGCATGTCGCTGCGCCGAGCGTCGAGATCGTCGTCCGGTCCGATCGAGATGGTTTCGATCTGCTCCTGCGGACCGACCACATGCTCGAGCGCCGCGCGGAACTCGCGTGCAAGCTTGCCGTGAGTGACGATGACGACGCCGATCATGTTTCCTCTTTAGGTGGGGAGCCCCCGGTCAAGGGCCGCTATCTTTGTCGGGACCGGGGCAGTACGCAAGTCCGAAGCCGTCCTCAAATCACGGTTCTGGCACTTGTAAAAGAGCCATTTTTTAGTTTTAGGGGCGGACGCCTCAAATACCCATAGCCGCAGCATCGGAATTGCAACGCCCGCGATCTCCGTCCGTTCCCAAGGGTCCGGGCGGATGCGCGGCACGCCATCCATTCCAACCAGGTCACATACAAGTTTGATCGGCGCCGAGGGAGCGGAGGGCGCCTCGGTAATCCCCAGGCCGCGATCTCGATCTGTCCCGCGATCGTGCCGGGGCCAGGCGACCGCCGTGCCGTCGCGAACCTCGACCCAAACCTGATCGTCGGCGACCAGGAGCGGATGGTGTCCGCCCTCCATGGGCAACGCCAAGGATCTCAGCGCGAGGTCCGACTTGCCCGAGCCTGGGCGGCCCCTGATCAAGGCGGCGCGTGGACCGAAAGCAACGCAGGTGCCGTGAACGAGTTCGCGCGCCACGTATGCCTCTCTTGGTTGTCCGCTGAGTCCTACGCCGCCGGCAAACAGATGACGAACCGCGCGCCGCCGCTCGTGGCGGAAGCGGCATCACCCTTGCCGCGGCCGGGGCTGCGCGGCGGACGGTTCTCGGCATAGAGACGCCCGCCATGCGCGACCACGATCTGACGTGAGATGTTGAGACCGAGTCCGGAGTTCTGGCCGAAATTCTCCTGAGGCCGATCGGTGTAGAAGCGCTCGAAGATGCGCTCGAGATTCTCTTGCGGAATGCCCGGCCCCTCGTCCTCCACCGCGATCCGCACCTCGTTGCCGACGCGGCGCGCCAACACTGACACGCTGCTTTCGGGCGGCGAGAAGGAACTCGCGTTCTCGAGCAGGTTGATGATGACCTGGCTCAGGCGGCTGTCGTGGCCCATGACGCGGTAGGGGTGGGCACCCGGAGCATAGGCGATGTCGATCACCACTTCCGGCGTGTCGTCGCGATGGATGTCGTTGAACAACGCCACCGTCGTGCGCAACAGGTCGTCCATGCGCACCGGCGTCGCATCCTCGCGCGCAAGCTCGGCATCGAGGCGCGAGGCGTCGGAGATGTCGCTGATCAAGCGGTCGAGCCGTCTCACGTCGTGCTGGATGATCTCCATCAGCCGTTGCTGAGACTCCTTCGTCTTGGCGAGCGGCAAGGTCTCGGTCGCGCTGCGCAACGAGGTGAGCGGGTTCTTGAGCTCGTGCGCGACGTCGGCCGCAAAGCTTTCGATGGCGTCGATGCGTCGGTAAAGCGCGTGCGTCATGTCACGCAGCGCACCGGACAGATGGCCGATCTCGTCTGATCGGTCGGTGAAGTCGGGAATTTCGGCGCGTCCCTTGACGCTATGGCGCACGCGCTCGGCCGCGATGGCGAGCCGCTGCACCGGGCCGGCAATGGTATTGGCGAGGATAAGCGACAGCACCACGGTCACCGCCGCGGCGAACAGCGACACCCGCACGATGCCCCAGCGCTCGGCCGCGACGATGTTGTCGATGTCGCCACCGCGCGTCGAAAGCAGCAGCACGCCGAGCACGGCGCGCATGCGTTGCACGGGTACGGCGACCGAGACCACAAGCTCGCCTTTGTCGTTGACGCGCACGATCGGCACCGAGGTGCCTGTCAGCGCCGTCGCGACTTCCGGGTAGGCCTTGCCGTTGGCGCCGCCGATATCGGTGTAGAGCGGCAAATCGTATTGATTCATGCGCGTCTTCACCGCCTGCCAGAACTTGGACAGCGCATCGGGCTCGTCCGTCTCGGGCGGCGGCAAGTCGTAACGCAGCACCTCGCCGCGCGAGTAGAACGTGTCGGAGTCGAGGATCAGCGCGCCGTCGCGATTGTAGATACGTGCGCGGCTCCCCGTTGGCTTGACCAACGGGCGCAGGATCGGTGCGGCGCGCTCCGGATCGATGGTGAAGCCGAGCGCGCTGTTGGCGAATGTCGAATTGCTGTCGTCGCTCACGCTCGGTTGACCGAGCTCGCTCTCAAGCAGCTTCTCGGCGTCGACCGGAACATCGTTGGTGTCGACGCCCGCCGACGCGGCGATGGCGCGGGCGATGATCTCCCCCTGGGTGAGCAGGCTCTGCACCTTGGCGTCGATCAGCCCGGCGCGGAACTGATTGAGATAGAGAATGCCCGAGACGAGGATGGCGAGGCCGATCAGGTTCAGCACCACGATCCGGCGCGTCAGGCTGGAGAAGCCATGCCGGAACGGCCGATGCTCGCCGACCCAGGCCGGGATGCGTTTCAGCCAATCGAACAGGCCGCGCGCGGCGCGCCGGACGCGTTCCTTGAACGATGCGTCGACCCGTTGCCAGGACCTTTCGGTCTCGGCGGTCATGGATTTCGCCCGCTATTCTTTAAATCGGTAACCCACGCCATAAAGCGTCTCGATCACGTCGAAGCTCTGGTCGACGGCCTTGAACTTCTTCCGCAACCGCTTGATGTGGCTGTCGATAGTCCGGTCGTCGACATAGACTTGGTCATCATAAGCCGCATCCATGAGCGCGTCCCGGCTTTTTACCACGCCCGGCCGCGCCGCGAGCGCTTGGAGGATCAGGAATTCCGTTACGGTCAGGGTCACGGGCCGGTTGTCCCAGACGCAAGTATGGCGCTCGGGGTCCATCTTGAGCTTGCCGCGCTCCAGCACCTTGGACTTGTCCTCGACCACCTGAGCCGTGTCGCGTGGCGCCGACCGGCGCAGCACCGCTTTGACGCGTTCCACCAGGAGACGCTGCGGGAACGGTTTGCGGATGAAGTCGTCCGCGCCCATCTTGAGGCCGAACAGTTCGTCGATCTCCTCGTCCTTGGACGTGAGAAAGATCACCGGCAGTTCGCTGCGCTGACGCAGACGCCGCAGCAACTCCATGCCGTCCATGCGCGGCATCTTGATATCGAGAATGGCGAGGTCGGGCGGGCTCTCGGCAAAGCCGTCGAGGGCGCTGGCGCCGTCGTTGTAGGTCTGGGTCTTATAACCCTCCGCCTCGAGCACCATGCGTAAGGAGGTCAGGATGTTACGGTCGTCGTCGACAAGGGCGATTGTGGGCATTGGGGGGCCTTTTGCGCGTTGACGCGAATTGAGGGTGTTATGGTCTTAGGGCTGCCCGTAAACGTGGCAGCATCGGGGCGCTTCGCGCCACACCCATCGTCTCCGGGATGCAACAAATATCGTTATGGCGCAAGTAAATAACTCTCCAGAAATGCCCTCGAAGGCTGAGATTGCGGCCGATGCGCGCACCTTAACGCGCCGGGCCTTCAAGGGTTCATTGGCGAGCCTGGACAGCCCCACGGGCGCGCCTTACGCCTCCCTTGTCACCCTCGCCACAGACACCTCCGGGGCGCCTGTTTTTCTGATTTCCACCCTGGCGCGGCACACGCGAAATCTGGTCGAGGATCCCCGCGCATCGATCCTGATCGACGCCACCGGGCCGGCCGCCGATCCCCTCCAAGGAGCGCGGGTCACCCTGCAAGGCCGGGCCGAGAAAGTTAATGACGAGGTTGTGAAACGCCGGTTTCTCGCCCGGCATCCCGAAGCAGCGTTCTACGTCGATTTCCCGGATTTCAGCTTTTGGCGCCTGGCTCTGGAGGGCGCCCACTATATCGGCGGCTTCGGCAGTATCGTGGACTTGGGCCGGAGCGACCTCTCGGTGTCCTTGGAGGGCGCACAATCCCTGGTCGAGGCCGAGCTCGGCATCGTCGCCCATATGAACGAGGACCACACTGACGCGATCGAGCTCTACGCCCTGGCCTTTACCGGCGGCGACCCGGGGCCCTGGCGCATGACGGGCATCGACCCCGAGGGCTGCGACATCGCTCTTGGTACTGATACCCGCCGGGTCCTGTTCGTCAGCCGTGTGACCAACCCCCAGGAAGCGCGGAAAGAGCTCGTCCGCTTGGCGGAAGAAGCGCGAAACACCGCCGAGCCTTAGTCTTCGAGCCTGACGTGTCACAGGACCTTTCTTGAAACCCCTCTAGGTTCGGGGTAGCTAGAGGGCGATACACAACGACTTTTCTCCGTCAATTCGAGATCTAGGGACGAAACCGTATGAACGTTCAGTCGAAGATTGCGCCGACCACAAACAAGAAGGTCTTGGCCTTCGTCGAGGAAGCGAAAAAGCTCTTCAAGCCGGACAACGTCTATTGGTGCGACGGCTCCAAGGAAGAGTACCAGGCCATGTTGAAGGCGCTGGTCGATGGCGGCACCGCCATGTGGCTGAACCCGGAAAAGCGTCCCAATTCCATTCTCGTCCGCTCCGATCCCAAGGACGTCGCCCGCGTCGAGGACCAGACCTACATCTGCTCCGCGAAGAAGGAAGACGCCGGTCCGACCAACAACTGGTTCGATCCCAAGGAGATGAAGGAGACGCTGACCAAGCTTTATGACGGCGCCATGCAGGGCCGCACCATGTACGTGATCCCGTACTCCATGGGTCCCGTGGGCTCGCCCATCGCCGGTATCGGCGTGATGGTCACCGACAGCGCCTACGCCGTCGCCAACATGCACATCATGACCCGCGTGGGCGACAAGGTGTGGAAGGCGCTCGGTGACTCAGAAGACTTCGTGCGCGGCATGCACACGGTCGGCGCGCCGCTGACATCGGATAAGCAGGCCGACGTGCCGTGGCCGTGCAACGAGACCAAGTACATCTCGCACTTCCCCGAGACGCGCGAGATCTGGTCTTACGGCTCCGGCTATGGCGGCAACGCACTGCTCGGCAAGAAGTGCCACGCGCTCCGCATCGCCAGCGTGAAGGCCCGCGACGAGGGCTGGATGGCCGAGCACATGCTGATCCTCAAGCTCACCAACCCGAAAGGCGAGGTGAAGTACATGGCGGCGGCTTTTCCGTCTGCCTGCGGCAAGACCAACCTCGCCATGCTGAACCCGACCGTGAAGGGCTGGAAGGCAGAGTGCATCGGCGACGACATCTGCTGGATGAAATTCGGCGAGGACGGACGTCTTTACGCGATCAACCCGGAGACCGGCTTCTTCGGCGTGGCGCCGGGCACGTCCGAGGCGTCCAACCTCAACGCCATGAAGGCGCTCAACGAGAATTGCATCTACTCGAACGTGGCGCTCACCGATGACGGCGACGTCTGGTGGGAGGGCATGACCAAGGAGCCCCCGGCGCACGCCGTCGACTGGCTGCGCCGCTCGTGGACTCCGGAGTCCGGCCGCACCGCCGCCCATCCCAACGCACGCTTCACCGCGCCGGCCGGCCAGTGCCCGGTCATCGCGCCGGAGTGGGAGGACCCGAAGGGTGTGCCGATCGACGCCATCCTGTTCGGCGGCCGCCGCGCCTCCGTGGTGCCGCTGGTGACGGAAGCCGAGGACTGGCAGCAAGGCACGTTCCTTGGCTCCATCATGGCCTCGGAGAAGACCGCCGCGGCCGCGGACGCGAAGGGCGACATTCGCCGCGACCCGATGGCCATGCTGCCGTTCTGCGGCTACCACATGGGCGACTATTTCGCCCATTGGCTGAAGATCGGCGCCAAGGGCGGCGACAAGATGCCGAAGATCTTCTACGTGAATTGGTTCCGCAAGAGCCCGGAAGGAAAGTTCCTGTGGCCGGGCTTTGCCGAGAACTCTCGCGTGCTGAAATGGATCTTCGAGCGTTGCGATGGCACGGCCGACGCAGTCGACACGCCGATCGGCAAGGTGCCGACGGCGGACGGGCTCGACACCGAGGGCCTCGACGTGGACGCCGCCGACCTCAAGGAACTGCTCAGGGTCGATGCCAAGGACTGGAAGGGCGAGCTCCCCTCGATCAAGGAGCACTACGCGAACTTCGGCGACAAGCTTCCGGGCGGTCTGAAGGAAGAGCTCGCCGAGCTCGAGAAGCGCCTCGGCTAAGCGCACGCTAGTTTGGAGCAAACTCCCTCCCCGTGAGGGGAGGGTGGATGCCGTCGCTTTAGCGCCGGCATCCGGGTGGGGCGACTTTCTTGGCGTGCTAGACTCTCGCTATGGCTAGCGAAACAGCACGCACACTCCGCAAGAGAATGACGCCGCAGGAGGTGAAGCTGTGGATGAAGCTTCGCCAGCTAACCGTGTCGGCGGCAGCGGAAATTCTCGCCGATGGCGGCAACGCCTTCGACGCGGCGCTTGCCGGCATCTGCATGGCGTTCGTCGCCGAGGCCGTGTTCTGCTCGCCTGGCGGCGGCGGCTTCCTCATGGCGCGCCGCGCCGGCAGCGATCAGGTCAAGCTGTTCGACTTCTTCGTCGAGACGCCGCTGAAACGCCGGCCTGCGAACGAGGTGTCGTTCTTTCCGATCTACGCCGACTTCGGCCCCGCCAAGCAGGAGTTCCATATCGGACTCGGCTCGGCCGCCACGCCGGGCATGGCGCAAGGCCTGTTCGCCATGCACGGGGCGCTCGGCCGCTTGCCCATGAAGCGGCTGGTCGAGCCCGCCGTGCGCGCCGCGCGCCAAGGCTTTCCGCTCACCACGTTCCAGGCTTATCTCTTCACCGTCATCGCCCCGATCCTGCAAGAGAGCGACGGCGCTGCCGCGATCTTCGCGCCGGGCGGCAAGCTGATGACGGCGGGCGAGACGTTCCGCAACGAAGGCCTTGCCGAAACGCTCGAATGGCTGGCCGAGGACGGCGTGCGGCTTTTCGTCGACGGCGATATCGGCCAGGCGATCGTGCACCAGTCGCGCGACCTCGGCGGCCATCTCACCGCTGACGATCTCAAGAGCTATCGCGTCGAGCTGCGCGATCCGCTTGAGTGGCGGCATGCGGGCGCGACCGTCGCGCTCAACCCCGCCGCCTGCGGCGAGCGGCGCGCTCATCGCCTTCGGTCTCGCCTATCTCGAAGCTCTTGCCGGGAACGGCGCGCGCATCGACGCAGGCGCGCTTCACGCCGCCATGACCGCGACCAACGAGGCGCGCGTCAAGCACGGCGAAGGACTGGCCGAGCGGCTCGCCGGTGGCGCGCTCGCGACCGAGTTGCGCGCGGCCTTGCGCAATCCGAGAGCCTATCGCGGCACCACCCATATCAGCGTCATCGACGCCGACGGCAACGCCGCCGCCGTGAGTCTCTCCAACGGCGAGGGCGATGGCTACATCGTCGGCAACCACGGCTTCATGCTGAACAACATGCTGGGCGAGGAGGATCTTACGAAGCGGCGGTCTCGATGCGTGGCGCGAAGGCGTGCGCCTGTCATCGATGATGGCGCCGACGATCATCTTGGAGAAGGACGGCGCCGTGACGGCGCTCGGCACCGGCGGCTCGAACCGCATCCGCACCGCGATCCTGCAAGTCGCCGTCAACCTGCTCGATTTACGTCTGAGCTTGGAGAAAGCCGTCACCGCGCCGCGCCTCCACGTGGAGCGCGACGGCACGACCAGCTTCGAGCCGGGCTTGCCCGAGGAGGCCGAAGCCGCGTTCCGCGCGCTCGGCGAGAAAGCGCATGCCTGGCCCGCGCAGAATCTCTTCTTCGGCGGCGTGCACGCCGCGCGCCGTCTTGGCGACGGCGGCGTCGAAGGCGCAGGCGACCCGCGCCGCCAGGCACCGCGCGCACCGTCTGACATCTCAGCGCTCGACGGGATGCTCGACGCGGGTCCGCGTGATGTCCACGGTCTCGCCGGGCTTGGTCGGAAGGTCCTTCGTCATGGGCTCTTCCACGAGGGTGCCGCGCCCGTTCCACCACGTCGTGGTGTAGCCATCGTCCGTCTTGACGAGGTGCGTCCACACCATCTCGCCCGGATAGTAGTAGACCGTCCACGGCCCAAGCATGCCGGTCGGAATGGCGTCGAAGGTGATCATCACGTCGTCGCCCTTCAGCTCGTCGCCTTTGATCACCTCGATCAGCTCGGCCTTGGCGACGTAGCTCGGCAGCTCTTCGCCCGTGCGCGCGTCCTTGGTCACCTTGGTGCAGGTGACCGCGAGAATGCGGACGAGCGCCACGAGATCGCTCTTCGTGAGGAGATCGCTCTTGGACATGGGCGCCGGCAGAGCGCTTGCCGGCGCCGTTCCGAGCAGGACAGCAATGACAGCGCAAAGGGAAATAGCGAGACGCATGGGACCTCCTAGGGGGTCCGCGAGTTTACCCGGGAGTCATCCAATCCGGGCGATAAACCCTCATCAAATTGTCAGGAGGACACGCGCGATGGTGAACATCTATTTGTTTATCGAGCTGCTGCACACGGCGAACGCGGTCGCCACCGTCGACACTTTGAAGGCGCTGGAAATGGCCAACTGCCAGTTCGCCAACGTGGTGCGGCTGTCCGACGAGAAGCTGGTGGCCCAGCTCGACTGCAAGTCCTCCGAGGACGGCACCAAGGTCATCCTCAACACCATCTCCAAGGTCGACGGCGTGGTGCAGACCAACATCATCGCCGTGGTCCGCCCGACCAAGAAGTAGTCGCGCCGTTAGTGCGCGGCCTCCCAGTTGTCGGCGGCGCGCGCGTCCACCTTTAGCGGCACTTTGAGCTTGAGCGCGGGCTCCGGCGCCTTCTCCATCACCTCTTGCGCCACCTCCATGGTCTTGTCGACCTCGTCCTCCGGCGCCTCGAACACCAACTCGTCGTGTACTTGAAGCAGCATGCGCGCCGAGAGCCCGGCCTCGTCCAGCGCCGCGGCCATGCGGATCATGGCGCGGCGGATGATGTCGGCGGCCGAGCCTTGGATCGGCGCGTTGATCGCCGCGCGCTCGTAGTTGCCGCGCAAGGACGGGTTCTTGGTGTTGATCTCTGGGTAGTGCACTTTGCGCCCGAACAGCGTCTTCACGTAGCCGGTGCGCTTCGCCTCCGCCCGCATCGCGTCCATGTAGTCCTTGATGCCCGGGAAGCGCTCGAAATAGGTCTTGATGTAGGCGCCGGCTTCGCTCCGGCCGATGCCGAGCTGCGCCGCCAGACCCACCGACGAGATGCCGTAGATGATGCCGAAATTGATCGCCTTGGCGCGGCGGCGGATCGCCTGGTCCATGCCTTCGATCGGCACGCCGAACATCTCGCTCGCCGTCATGGCGTGGATGTCGAGGCCGTCGGCGAAGGCCTGACGCAAGGTCGGCGTGTCCGCCATGTGCGCGAGCACGCGAAGCTCGATCTGGCTGTAGTCGGCTGAGATCAGCTTCTTGCCTTTCTCGGCGACGAAGGCTTTGCGGATCGAGCGGCCTTCCTGGGTGCGCACCGGGATGTTCTGAAGGTTCGGCTCGGTCGAGGCGAGCCGCCCGGTCGTGGTCGAGGCAAGCTGATAGGACGTGTGCACGCGGCCCGTCTCGGGATGGATGTAGGCCGGGAGGGCGTCGGTATAGGTGCTCTTGAGCTTGGCCAGCAGCCGCCAGTCGAGAACTTTTCGCGGCAGCTCGTGGCCTTCGGCGGCCAGCTCCTCCAGCGCCGCGGCGTCGGTGCTCCACGCGCCGGTCTTGGTGCGCCGCCCGCCGGCCAAGCTCATCTTGTCGAACAGGATCTCGCCGAGCTGCTTGGGCGAGCCGATATTGAAGTCCTCGCCCGCGAGGCTGCGGATCTCGTCTTCCAGCCGCGCGATGGTCTGCGAACGCGCCAGACAGGCTTGCAAGCGACGACCGCTCGACCTTGATGCCCGAGCGCTCCATCTCGGCGAGCACCGGCGCGATCGGCCGCTCCAAGGTCTCGTACACGGTGGTGACGGACTCGGCGGCGAGGCGCGGCTTGAGGATGGTCCACAGCCGCAGACCGATGTCGGTCTCTTCGCCCGCATATTCGGTCGCGCGCCACGTCGACCCGGTCGAAGCCGATCGTCGACTTGCCCGAGCCCATGACTTCCTTCTCGGTCATGCAGGTGTAGCCCATCAAGTTGCTGGCCAGCTTTGCGGGCAGATGCTCGACGCGGCCCGCGTCGAGCGCGTAGGACATGAGGCAGGATCGTCGACCGCGGTGAGCGCAATGCCGTAGCGGGCGAGAACCACCATGTCGGACTTGGCGTTCTGCACGATCTTGAGCACCGCCTCGTCTTCGAGGACGGGCTTCAGCAGATCGAGCGCCTCGCGCATGGGAATTTGCTTGATCTCCGTCTCGCCGCCGAGATCGAGCTCATCGCCGCCGCGATGGCCGAGCGGCACGTAGGCCGCGTGTCCTGGGCACGATGGCGAGCGCCACGCCAGCAAGCTCGCCTTGCATGGGATCGCCGGAGCTGATCTTCGCCCGGAACGAGAAGTGTCCCTGGAAGCGCGCCGCATCGAGAAGCTCGGTCAGACGCTCGACCTTCGTCACCGTCTCGTAGTTGGCGCGGTTGAACGGCACGTCCTCCAGCTTGCGCGCACGTTCGATGGCAAGCTCGGCTGGCGCGCCGGCCGCGGTCGAAGGCACCGCCGACGTCCGCTCGGCGACGAAATCGCCGCGCGGGCCGCGCCGCAACGGATGGTCGTAGTCGTCCTTTTCTTTGCCTTGGAGGCGGGCGCGGGCGCCGCGCCTTCGCCTGGCCTCAACGCCAAGGCCGTCGGCGATACGACGAAGGAGTGTCGAGAACTCGAGCTTGCGCAGGAAGCCGAGCAGCGCTTCGGACTCAGGCTGCCGCACGGCAAGATCGCCAAGCTCGACATCGAGAGGCACATGGGCGTCGAGAGTGACGAGCGTCTTCGACAAGCGCGCCTGGTCGGCGAATTCGATCAGGTTCTCGCGCCGCTTCTGCTGCTTGATCTCGGAGGCGCGGCCGAGCAGCGTCTCGAGGTCGCCGTACTCGTTGATGAGGAGCGCCGCGGTCTTCACCCCGATGCCCGGAACGCCCGGCACGTTGTCGGTGGAATCGCCGATCAGGGCCTGCACCTCGATGACCTTCGACGGCGGCACGCCGAACTTCTCCGCCACTTCCGCATCGCCGATCATCTTGTTCTTCATGGTGTCGTACATGCGGATGCCGGGGCGCACGAGCTGCATCAAATCCTTGTCCGACGACACGATGGTCACATCGGCGCCGGCCTCGAGCGCTTGCAGGGCGTAGGTGGCGATGAGGTCGTCGGCCTCGTAACCCCTCTGCTCGAGGCAAGCGACATTGAACGCGCGCACCGCGTCGCGGATCAGCGGGAATTGCGGACCGAGATCCTCCGGCATCTCCGGCCGGTTGGCCTTGTAGTCCGAATAGAGTTCGTTGCGGAACGTATGCTCGGACAGGTCGAAGACCGCGGCGAGGTGGGTCGGCGGCGAAATCTCGCTGGTCTCCTGGAGGAGCTTCCACAGCATGCCGCAAAAGCCGTGCACCGCGCCGACCGGCAGCCCGTCGGAGGGCCGGGTCAGGGGCGGCAGCGCGTGATAGGCGCGGAAAATGTAGCCGGAGGCGTCGATCAGGTAGACGTGGTCGCCACGTCCGACCGCCTTCGCGGGCGCGGAGGCCTGAGCCATCTTGGTTGTCATGATGACAGGAATATAGGGATCGCGGCTCCCTCAAGGGAGTCGCTTTCGCCGGCCATCCACCGCTGGAACGGCTAGGCGCGCTTGGCCGACTTGGCTTTCGTGGCCGTCGGAGCAGGGGCCGGCGCCGGCATGCTCGCCAGCTGTCCCGGCTGATTGGTCGAGCCCGGGGCAAAGGCCTTGTCGGTGCCCCCAAACGTCTTCGCGATATAGTCCTTGAAGTACTGGTCGAGGAACGGGAAGGCCCGGGCGAAGCGGGTGAAGTCCTTCTGGGCGATAAACAGCAGCAGCCCATTCTCGAGCGCCTCGACGAGGCCGGTCCTGAGCTCAGACTTGACCAGCACGCGCTCGCCAAAGTGCTCGCCAGGGCCGAACACCTTCTCGAAATGCTCGCCGGTCTCCGGGTTGTCGATGGTGAGCTTGAAGCGGCCGTTGATCACCGTATAGAAGCCGTCGATCAGCATGCCCGGCTCAAACACCTTGTCGCCCTTCCAGTAGTGGATGTAGCGGGTCGCGGGCGGGCGCATCCTAAGCTGCACAAGGTTTGGCGGCATGATGGAGTTCAACAGCCAGTTCATGCCGACGCGGAACTTCGCGGCGATGCCTGGCAGGAAAGACAGATAGAAGCCGCGCCACAGGAACCACGCCAGAATGCCCGACAGCTTGATGCCGTAGACGTCGGCCACGGCCTTGCTCATGCCGAGCGAGGCGAGCGAGCCCTTCGACTTGTAGGCGAACGGCTTGAGGTCCTTGCCGTTGATCTTGGCCATGATGTTGCCGGCGAGCTGATAGCCCTCGCGCACGGCGAACTGCGCCGTCTGCGTGGCGTAGTCGGCGGGGTCCTCTTGCGGATTGTCGTTGAGCGGAATGAGGGCCGCGTCGCCCAAGGCCCAGACATGCTCCTGACCCGGCACGCGCATGAAGCGGTCGGTCCTGATGCGGCCCCAATGCAAATCGAGGCCCAGCGTCTCGACCAGCTTGTGCGGTCCGTTGCCGATCGTCGCCACGACCGTCGAGGAATTGATGATGGCGCTGTTGGTCAGCGCGACGCCCGTGGACGTGGCGGACTTGGTGCCGATGCCGGTCAAGACCTCGATGCCCTGCTTGCGAAGCTGGGTCGTCGCGTATTCGGCGAGGTCGGCGGGGAAGGTTGGCAGGATGCGCGGCGCATATTCGATGAGATACATGCGGATCTCATCGGTCGAGATGTTGTGGTAGTAGGGCAGGGCGCGGCGGATCAGCTCGCGCATTTCCGCGACCGTCTCGACGCCCGAGAAGCCCGCACCCACCACGATAAAGGTGAGCAGCTGCTCCTTGACCGCGCGCTCGGTGGTCACGTCGGCGGTTTCCAGGCAGCCGATCACATGGGTGCGCAGCATGTGCGCGTCCGTGAGATCCTTCATGGTCAGCGCGTGGTCGGCCATGCCGGGAATGCGATTGAGATCGACGCCCGTGCCGAGCGCGATGACCAGCTCGTCGTAGGGAAGCTCGACGGGCGTGAGCCGTGCGCCCTGCATCACCACCACGGTCTTTTTCTTGAAGTCGATGCCCATGACCTCCGCCTGGCGGATCTGCACCTTGGTCAGGAGCTGGCGGAGCGGCACCACCGCGTCGGAGGAGTTGATGCTGCCGGAGGCAACCTCGGCGAGCAGCGGCTGAAACACGAAATAGTTGTTGTTGTTGATGAGCTGGACGTCGACTTTGCCGCGGCCGAGCTTCTCCAGCGACTTCGCCGCGAACACGCCGCCGAAGCCGCCCCCGATCACGAGGATCTTCTTCTTTTCCATAGACCGCCCAGCCTTTCGCCGCAGACGATAACTACCTACCTAAGCCAATGTCTTCCCGCGTCAAGCTGCCCTTTGGCGCAGGGATCAGGCTGTCTTAAGCATGCCGCCCCGCAGCCCAGGCGTGAAATATCGCCCGTCTATCGACTCCATAGCCTGTCGAGGTCCAACCGGCCGCCGTTGCCTCGCCCTGAGGCTTTGGCTAGGGTCGCGGCGCGAAGCACCCGTAGCTCAGCTGGATAGAGCGTTGCCCTCCGAAGGCAGAGGTCACAGGTTCGAATCCTGTCGGGTGCGCCAATTCTCTAACACCTTGATTGTCGGCGCAGACTAGCGGCCGTTGCATCCTGGAACGCTTAAGAAACCATGTGCGTTCACCCTGGGGATTCTCTGGGGTCCCTATGGTTTTTGGGCGGGCGGTCGGCTATTTTGCCTACTCCCGCGCCAACTCGATTTTCGCCCAGAAAATATTGGTGCGTGCAAACGAGGAGACATACTCATCATGCGCAGGTTTCTTTTAATCGCCGCGGCCGCGTCGATTGCACTCATCGGTCTGTCCGCCAACTCCTGTGGCGGCGGAGATGAAGACAAGGCCTCCGAGGCTGCCCCGGCGGCGCCCGCCGAGGAAATGCCGGCAAAGCCGGACGATTCCATGTCGGATGATTCGATGATGGACGAGTCCAACACCGATCCCAACGACCAGACGGTCGACGAGATTCCGGCGGACGAATAGGATTTCCAGATCTGTTAGGGCCGCACCGCCGCTGGCGGTGTGGCCCTATCTTTGTCTAGGGCCGGGAAGGCGTTGAGCAGCGGCGCCAGGTCCCGCGCATTGTCCCAATCGCCGTCCTCCGGCGTGAGCCCAAGCCGCACGATGACGAGGTCGCGCGACGGAACCATCGCCACGATCTGCGCGTCGTAGCCCAGCATGTAGAACCCATCCTCGGGCATCGGCGGTTCGCCGAGACCCGACGATCCCTCCAACTTGAGCCAGACTTGCGCACCGTATTGACCGTCCGGCGACTGCGGCGTCGGCGTCAGCGAGTAGGCGACCCAGCCTTCCGGGAGAAGACGCGTGCCTTGCCAAACCCCGTCGCGCAAGAACAGCAGTCCGAGCCGCGCCCAGTCGCGCGCCGAGGCGTAGAAGAACGATGATCCCATGAAGGTGCCTGCGGCGTCCGGCTCGAGCACGGCGCTCTTCATGCCAAGTGGTGCGAACAACCGCTCACGCGGGAACCGCAAATAGCCGTGCTCGTCGGCGAAGGTTTCGCGCAGGATGGCGGCGAGGATGTTGGTGGTGCCGCTCGAATAGTGCCAATCGGTGCCAGGCGGATGAACAACCGGCTTCGAGGCGGCGAAGCGGGCCGCATTGCCGTGCACGTACAACATCTGCGCGACGTCGCTGAGATTGTTCGAATAGTCCTCGTCGAACTGAAGCCCGCTCGTCATGCGCATCAACTCGTTGAGCGTGATGGCGCGGCGCGGATCGTCCGCCCCCTCCCACTCGGGCAGGAGAGCGTCGTCTTCGAGCGCGAGCGTGCCGTCCTTGACGCGCAAGCCCACCAGCGCGTTGACCAGCGTCTTGGTCATCGACCAGCCGATCAGCGGCATGGCGTCGTCGAAGCCAGACGCGTAGCGTTCCGCCACGATCCGGCCGCCATGGACTACGACGAGGGCCCGCGTATTACGGGGACGCGCGGGTCGGGCTCAGAGAAGATGGCGTCGATCGCCGACGCCAGGGCTGCGCCGTCGACGCCTTCGGGCAACGGCGCGAGAGAGACGCGCTCGCCTTGCGGCCACTCGGCATCGCTGTCAGGTGCTTGCGGTGGGAACAGTCCGTCGGCTTCCTCGCGTAGCGCCTGCTCGCTGCGGCCATCGACCAGCGTACAGCCAAGGCCGTCGCGATAGATCGAAGTCTGTCCCGCGATGCCGTAGACCGCGGCGGAGACCTTCTCGCCTTGGCGGTCGAGGACGGGCTGGAAATAGCGCAGGGACCCAAGGCCCGGGCCGGCGAGGTCCTCCGTCAACAGCGCGTCCATGGAGCGGCCCGAGACGAACACGCCCGAGCAGAGCGTTTGCGCCATGTAACCCGAGCCGAGCAGTGCCACCTTGTAGAGGCGCGGTAGCAGGACCGCGGCCACCGTCACCAGAACGATGACGGCCAGCATCCACCAAAAGCTGCGCGAGAGGCCGAGCCGCATGCCGTTATTTGAGCGCCTTGACGGCTTTCAAGACGTCCTCGGCGTGGCCGGGCACCTTCACCTTGCGCCACACGGCGCTGATCACGCCCTCGCCGTCGATCAGAAAGGTCGAGCGCTCGATGCCCATATATTTGCGGCCGTACATGCTCTTCTCGACCCACGTACCGTAGGCCTCGCACACCGCGCCGTCCTCGTCGGAGAGGAGTGGGAAGGTGAGGTCGTACTTGGCTTTGAACTTGTCGTGGCTCTTCACAGGATCGCGCGAGATGCCGAGCACTTGCGCCTTCAGCTCGGAGAAGTCGGGCATCGCGTCGCGAAAGGCGCACGCCTCCGCCGTGCAGCCCGACGTGTCGTCCTTCGGGTAGAAGTAGAGCACCACCGCCTTGCCCTTGAGGTCCTTGAGGGCAACCGTGCCGCCGCCGTCCGCCGGGAGACTGAAAGCCGGCGCCTTGTCGCCCACGTCCAAGCTCATTCGTTCGCCTCCTAGCCCAGCCGTTTGATCATCCGCACATGCGCGATCGTGTTCTCGTCGAACCGCTCGCCCTCTTCAGCATAGCCGAGCCGCGAATAGAACCCCTCGGCGCCGATCCGGGCATGGATCACCATCAGGCGGAAGCCGCCGCCCGCGGCCCAGCTCTCGGCGTGGGTGACGAGCCTCGTGCCGATCCCCGCCTTTCGCCGCGCCTCGACCACCGCCATTTGCTTGAGATGGAGAGTGCTCTCGTCGAGCGGCCGCAACGACACCGTGCCAACCACGGCGCCGCAGGATACGGCGCAGAAGTGCTGGCGCTCGGCGTCGTCGGCGAGTTCCTCGGCGGTGACGGTGAGCCCGAGCGGCTTCCGCAAGAGCGCCTCCCGCAAGGCAAGTGCTTGGGCGTAGAGGTTCGAGCCGAGCGGAGCTTCGAAGATCAAGACGGTCGGGTCCTCGGCCATGCCGGGATCACTCCTGCTGCGCGAGATGCTCGACCATCGCCCAGATGGCTTTGATCTGGGGCGCGTCCTTGCCGAGATAGTCGAGCCCCGTGTAGCCCCACCAGTCCCAGCAGCCCTCCGGGTTGTAAACGCTCGCCTTGATTTGCGGGAAGAGAATCACGAGGCGATTCGAATCAGCCGTCTCGGCGAAGCCGGCCTCCTTCACGAAGGCGTCGCCCACGTCTTCCCGCGACTGGCTGCAGCCGTGAAGGGCCACGTGGACGCGGCAGCCGGGCTCCGACTTGCAAGCCGGCGGCACGTAGACCACGCCCTCGTCGGCGAGGCCGTCATCGGGCTCGGCGAAGGCGGTCTGGTCGAAAACCAGGAACTCCCCTTGCGGCGTTGCCGAGGCTGGCTCGAGCGGACCGTAGATCCACGCCAGGATTGCTCGCGCCTGGTCGTAGTCGCAGTCGCTGACGTAGGGCGTCTCGCTCAAGCCGCAGGCCGCGCCGCCTTCCTCGGTGAGGAAGGCGTGGCCACCTTCGCCTTCGACCAGGGTGACGTTCCCGATCGGCACGCCGGCAAGCTCGTAGAAGCGCTTGGCCGCCTCGACGACCGGCCGGGCGACCGTCTGATCGTCGTTGCCGGAATAGAGATAGACGTTGTGAGTGGCCAGCGCCGAAAGCGGGTCGATCTCCCCGTCCTGCGCCAACTCCTTGGCTCGGCTCACCAATCGCTCGGAGTCCGGCACGCCGAGCGTGGTCTTCATGCAGCCATAGAGCGCCTGCGCTGCGTTCTGTCCGACGGCGGTCGGCCAGAATGGGAAGACGCGCGCGGCGGCTGTCTCGGCGCAGGCGAACGGTCCGCCTGCCACAATTCCGGCGCCGACGACGTCCGCCGCGTGCGCCAGCTCCAGCTGGCCCGCCATGTAGGCGCCCGACGAAAGACCGGACACAGATGTAGCGTCGAGCTTGGTGCCGAGCTGCGGCAGCGCCTCGGCGGCCAGCGCCGGCGCTGGCGCCAGCGAGAGGCTGACAAGGAGCGCGAGCGCGCCGCGCGCCGTCTTAACGTTTCGTATGCTCATAGCGCGCATTCTCCTCGGTGGCGGGCTGAGCCCGCCGTCACAATTCGGCTTGGGGCGCCCGGCGCTTCCTGGCCGCGCCTGTCAGGGGGTCATTCTGCCTCATTGGCTCAAAAACCTCTTGCATCGCTTGAACGCGGGTGTAAATACCGCGTTCGTTTCGACTTGGATCATCTGCTGGTTGGGGAGGACGCCATGTCCAGTGACGCCCTCTTCCAATTGGGGATGGACTTGGATCATGGTTCAAGCACCGCCCAAACGGAAGAAAAGCTTGCCCGGTGCCTCGCTCCTGATGACGGAGAGAGACGCAAGGATTTTTTCTGTGAGCGCGATGGGGTCCGCTATGCGGGCACTCATCTCATCATCGATCTCGTTCGCGCAGAACGACTCGACGAACTAGACCACATCGAGCAGACGCTCAGGCGGTGTGTGGAGGCTGCAGGCGCTACGCTCCTGCATATTCACCTCCATCACTTCACGCCGAATGGCGGTGTCTCGGGTGTCGCGGTTCTCGCCGAGTCGCACATCTCGATCCATAGCTGGCCCGAATACGGGTACGCAGCGCTTGACGTGTTCATGTGCGGCGCCGCTAATCCACGCGCGTCCATCGATGTGCTGAAGGAGGCATTCTCCCCCGGCAAGGTGGTCGTCAAAACGCAACTCCGTGGTAAGGAAATTCAGCGATGGACCGGTGGCTCGAAGAGACGCTCCATGGCGGCTTCCGCGCCCGTCTGAAGGCGGATACGGTCCTCTTCGACAGCGAGACCGAGCACCAGCAGCTGATCATCTTCGAGAACGGCGATTTCGGCCGGGTGATGATGCTGGACAATATTGTCCAGCTCACCACCCGCGATGAGTTCGTCTATCACGAGATGATGTCGCATGTGCCTCTGTTCGCGCACGGCAAGGCGAAGAAGGTCCTGATCGTCGGCGGCGGTGACGGCGGCGTGCTACGCGAGGTGCTGAAGCACCCCGAGGTCAAGAGTGCCACGCTGTGCGAGATCGATCAGGGCGTGATCGATCTCTGCCGCCAGTTCTTCCCGGACGTGTCGGCCGGCGCCTACGATGATCCGCGCACCAATGTCGTCATCGCCGACGGCACCAAATTCGTGCACGAGACCGACGAGCGCTTCGACGTGATCATGATCGACTCGACCGATCCTGTCGGTCCGGGCGCCGTGCTCTTCACCAAGGAGTTCTATACCGACTGCCGCCGCGCGCTGGCGCCTGGCGGCGTGCTCGTGACGCAGAACGGCCTGCCATTCCTGCAAGCGCCAGAGCTGAAGCAGTCGGTGAGCTATTTCCGCGAGCTGTTCGACGACGCGTTGTGCTATCTCGCGACCACGCCGAGCTATTTCGGCGGCTCCATGTCCTATGGCTGGGCCACCGACGACAAGAAGCTGAGGAAGCACAAGCGCAGGAAGATCGAGAAACGCTACAAGAAAGCGGGCAGCTTCCCGACACGCTACTGGAGCCCCGACATTCAGCTCGCGGCCTTCGCGCTCCCGACCTACGTGCGCGAGCTGGTCGAGGCCTAGAGGCTAGAGCCGCGCGAACGGCGGCAGGTCGCCGATCAGCGGCTGGCAATAATCGTAGAACGCGGGCGTCACATTATTGCGGCCTGACAAGAACTCGTCCGGCATGTGCCGCGTGTAACGCGCCACCGCCGAAAGCTCGGCGCGCCCGAACGCGCAGCGATAGCTGTCGATCGCATTCGACGTGCGCACGATGGTGACCGAGGCGCCCGCATCGCCTTTCGCTGCAAGCTCGGCGGCAAAGCGTCCGACGCCACGCGCTTCCGATGCGTCAACACCCGACGTCTCAGGCCAGCAGCGCTGGAGATAGCCGAACGTGTCGGCGCGCACGCGGGGGCCTGCCGCCCTCGGGCGTCAGCGCCTTCTTGACCCGGTCGGCCAGACCATCGCCGAGCGCGCCCGAACCTGAGAGCTGGACGTTGCCGTGAGCATCGACCTCGCCCGTACGCATCAGCTGCGGCCCGATCTCGCCGTGCCGTCCGCGTCGCGAATGCCTTCGCTCACGGCGATTTGGCAGCGGCCGAGCGTGGAATAGACGGCATCCACGTCGGCGAGGAACTCGTCCATGACGAACGGAACTCCGGCACGTAGACGAGATGCGGCGCGGGCCGCTTGGCGGGATCGGCGTCGGTCTCGCGCAACTCGCGCGCAAGCGCCGCCGATGCGGCGAGGAAGCCCGCATTGCGCCCCATGATGACGTTGATCTTGATACCGCCGAGACTCGCATTGTCGAGCGCATCGCCCATGTGCGCGAGCGTCACGAAGCGCGCGGCCGATGGAAAGCCGGGCGTGTGATCGTTCTCGCGCAAATCGTTGTCGATGGTCTTCGGCACGTGGAAGCAGCGAAGCTCGTAGCCGGACGCGGCCGCCTTCTCGCTGACGATGCGGCACGTCGGCGGAGTCGTTGCCGCCGATATAGAAGAAATACGGAATGTCATGGTCGCGGCAGCCTTCGAGGATGCGGTCGCAATAGGCATCGTCCGGCTTGTCACGGGTCGATCCGAGCGCCGCCGACGGAGTCGCGGCGATACGTGCGAGCGTCTCGGGAGGATCGCGCCAAGATCGACCAAGTCCTCGGTGCGTCCTTTGGCAATGCCGCGCACGCCATGGCGCATGCCCAAGATTTGCCGCACCTGGCCCGAGGCGGCGAGGCCTTGCTTCAAGCCTTCGACGACGCCGGCCAGCGACTGATTGATGACCGCAGTCGGGCCGCCAGATTGGCCAATGACCGCATTTCCGGTTGGAAGATCAGGCACGCGCGTCCCCTCTGCCCGTTGTCGCGAGGCGCGCACAATGCCCCGGCCCACCCAGCAGCGCAAGGCGGGGCGATCAGCAGACCTGGAGCTCAGTCGAGGCGTAGCAGATGCAAGCTGAACAGGTCGTCGGCGTCGGTCCAAGCCTTGACCGGACGCCAGCCGGCCTTGCCCGCGAGCGCTTGAAACTCGGGGATGGAATATTTGTGCGAGTTCTCGGTGTGAATGCGCTCGCCTTCGGCGAAGCTGAACGCGCGGCCGAGCACGCTGACGCGCTGCGTGGCGAGACTCTCAAGATAGATCTCGATGCGGCCGCGACGGTCGTTGTAGATAGCGCGATGCGCAAAGCGCGAGACATCGAAGTCGCCACGAAGCTCGCGATTGATCCGGGCCAGCAGGTTGAGGCTGAACGTAGCGGTGACGCCGTCGGCGTCGTCATACGCGGGGAGCAGAATATCGAGGCTCTTCTTCAGATCGACGCCAATCAGGAACGTGCTGCCGCGTCCGAGCAGCCGCGCGGCGTTCAAGAGGAAGGCGATCGCCTCGTCATGACTGAGATTGCCGATGGTGGAGCCTGAGAAGAAGCCGAGTCTCTGACGGCCATGGGCGACCTGCGGCAACGCGTCGGTCTTGGTGAAATCGGCGACGAGGGGAACGATGGCGAGATCCTCATGCCGTTCGCTGAGCCGCTCTGCCGCCGCGATCAAGCACTCCGGCTCGATGTCGATGGGAATATAGGCGGGGATGTCGCCCAGCGCCTCGATGAGCAGGCTCGTCTTGCGGCTCGAGCCTGAGCCGAACTCCACCAGCGCGCGGTCCGGACCGGCGAATTGAGCAATCTCGGCGCCGAACTCTTGCAGCATCTCCGTCTCGACGCGCGTCGGGTAGTACTCATTGAGCTTGGTGATCTCCTCGAACAGCTCCGAGCCGCGCGCGTCATAGAGGAAACGGCAGGGGATGCTGCGTGGACGATGCGCCAGGCCCGCCAGCACGGCTTGCGCAAAGTCGGCGCGTGCTAGCGCCTCCCGCCGCGCGGCCGGTGCTGGACCGAGCCGGTCCTCGAGAAACAGGGACGCGTCGCTCACCATTAGGCGTCCGCCGCGAGGCGCAGGCCTGTGAACTGCCAGCGCTGATGGGGATAGAAGAAGTTGCGGTAGGTGCGGCGCACATGCCCCTCAGGCGTCGCGCACGACCCGCCCTTGAGGACGAACTGATTGCACATGAACTTGCCGTTGTACTCGCCGACCGCGCCGGGTGCCGCTTTGAAGCCCGGATAGGGTAGGTAGGCGCTTGCCGTCCATTCCCACACGTCGCCGAACATTTGATCCAGACCGGCGCTTGAGTTGGCGGGCATCGGCCGCAAATGATCGGCGCCCAACGTGCGGCCTTGACCGGAACGCTTGCCGACGCCACCTCCCACTCAAACTCCGATGGCAGGCGATAGCCGGCCCAGCGCGCGAACGCATCAGCTTCGAAATAGCTGATGTGTGTTACGGGCGCGGCGCGGTCCACGGGGCGGAAGCCGTTGAGGCTCATCTGCATGTAGCCGCCTTCGGCCTCTTCGAAATAGAGCGGGCCTGTCCATTCCTCAGTGTTGACGGTGTTCCAGCCATCCGCGAGCCACAAGGTCGCCGTCGCATAGCCGCCGTCCTCGATGAACGCGATCCACTCGGCGTTGGTTACGCAGCGATTGGCGAGCTTGAACGGACGAACGAGCTCTTCGTGCCGCGGACCTTCGTTGTCGTAAGCAAAGCCGTCGCCGTCGTGCCCCACCGAGAAAATGCCGCCATCCGAATGACGACCACGTCAGTGGCGAGCCCTCGCTCGCCGGCACGCCGGGCTTGGCGTCGCGGTAGGCCGGCTTCAGTGGTTCGGATGCGAACAAGCTCAAGATGTCGGTCAACAGCAACTCTTGATGCTGTTGCTCGTGATTGATGCCGAGCTCGATGAGCACCGCTGCCTCGGGAGACAAACTGCCTTCGCAGAGCCGCGCGAGTGCGTCGTCGACATGCGCGCGATAGGCACGCACCTGCGCCGACGACGGCCGCGTTAGGAGCCCGCGCTTGGGGCGGGGATGCCGCGGCCCGACGCTCTCGTAATAGGAGTTGAAGCAATATTCGAAGCTCTCGTCGAACACGCGATAGCCGGGCAGGAAGCGCGGCAGCAGGAACGCCTCGAAGAACCACGTGGTGTGCGCGAGATGCCACTTGGTGGGGCTCGCATCGTCCATCGCCTGAACCACCTGATCCTCGTCGCTCAACGGCGCGGCGAGGGCGAGCGACAGCCGCCGGGTTTCCATCAGGCGGTCGCGCAAGGACTGGTCAGGAGCGGGAGATTCGCGCCGAGCTTCGGCGACAACGGGGGTGGTGAGGTTCATGGTCCCTCCGGGGGCTCGGGGCCTTGTGTCTCAACCTGCGATGTAGCAGCTTGTTCCGGTTCGTTAAATGTTCAACCATGCACAATTCCGTGACGATTCTTTGATTCCGGGGAGAGGTGGGCGTGCTCCAGCCCGACAAAGATGCACTGAATTGCCTCGATGGACGCCAGTCTGAGGCCGCCGCTGCGCTCCAGCGTGGCGTATGCCGCGCCTTCCGCGCGCTGGGTCATTCGGTGCTGACGGAGTTGCCGCTTGCCAATGGACGGCGCGCCGACGTGGTGGCTCTGTCGCCGTCCGGCGACGTGCTGATTGTCGAGATCAAGTCGTGCTTGGTCGACTACCGCACCGATGGCAAATGGCACGAGTATCTCGAATATTGCGACCGGCTCTATTTCGCAGTCGACGCTGAATTTCCCTGTGAGGTGATTCCCGACGAGGCGGGCCTGATCCTTGCCGACCGCTACGGCGCCGAGCTCGTGCGCGAGCCGGCGGAGGAGCGCCTTCCGGCTGCGCGCCGCAAGGCGATGATGCTCACCTTCGCGCGCGCGGCGGCGCTACGCTTGCAGCATCATCTTGATCCTGGCTGCGGCTTCGAAAGCTAGCGATACGCCTATTTAGGCGCGCGCTTGGCAAGGATGCGCTGCAGCGTGCGGCGGTGCATGTTGAGCCGGCGCGCCGTCTCCGAGACGTTGCGGTTGCATAGCTCGTAGACACGCTGAATGTGCTCCCAGCGTACGCGATCCGCCGACATCGGATTCTCCGGCGGCGGCGCCTTGGCATCGACCGTGGCGACCAGCGCATTGTAGACGTCGTCGGCGTCGGCGGGCTTGGCAAGATAGTCGACCGCGCCGAGCTTCACCGCGGTCACGGCGGTGGCGATATTGCCGTAGCCTGTCAGCACCACGGCCCGCGCCTCGGGCCGCAGCTCTTTGAGGGTGGCGATCACGTCAAGGCCGTTGCCGTCGTCGAGCCGCATGTCCACCACGGCGAAGGCGGGCGGACGCCGCTTGAGGAGAGAGAGCCCCTCCTCCACCGATGAAGCAGCGTCGACCTCGAAGCCGCGAGCCTCCATGGCGCGCGCCAGCCGCACCAGAAAGGCGCGATCGTCGTCGACGATGAGGAGAGTCTGATCCTGCGGCACGCGAATGCCCTGTGGCGTGAGCGAAACCTGTTGGGTTTCCATGGCTGAGCTCCCATTGCTGTTATGGGCCCAACCTTGGCGTAAGCTCCCAGACGAATTGGCGTTTTTGTTTGCCGTTAGGTAGGGGCTTTCGTGCCCTCAGGCAAGCCTTGCCGCCGCAGACTTTCGTATCAAAGTGAATGAAAAAGGCTGCAAATCAGCCATTTTTGAGCCGGGCAACATTCCCTTGGGGGTCTAGATATAGGCCTGCTCGAACCTAGCCCGCGGCCAAATCACGGTGACCACGGCGCCCGCAGCAGGCTGTGGCCGATTGGCGAGTTCCAGACTGGCCCCTGACCGCTCGAGCAGCGTCTTGGCGATGAAGAAGCCGAGTCCCATGCCGACGTGCTCGTCCGGATCCTCTTCGTCCCAATGTCCGCCGGGCCGCGTCGTGACGAATGGCTCGCCGAGTTGCTCAAGCACATTCGGCGGAAAGCCCTCGCCGTCGTCGGCGATGACGATGCGGACTTCGTCTTGCGACCAGTTCGCGTCGACCTCGACCTTCGTCGCCGCAAAGTCGATGGCGTTCTCCACGAGATTGCCGAGCCCGTAGATCACGCCGGGATTGCGTTGCGCGACAGGCTCCCGGGCCGCATCGCTGCCGGACTCGATGCCAGGAGCCGGCGCGGCATGCACCTCGATCGGCACCGTGAGGGCGCGATGCGGTGCCACGACCTCCTCGATCAGATGCGTCACGGGCATGCGGGACACGAAGACGTCAAGCTGCTCGCCGCGTCCGGCAAGCTCTTTCAGGATCTCGCGGCAGCGCTCGGCCTGCGCGCGCAGCAGGAGCAGATCATCGTAGTGAGGGTCGGCACCCTTCGCGTCCCGCAATAGCTCCTTCGTGACCACGGCAATGGTGGCGAGTGGTGTGCCAAGTCCGTGCGCCGCGGCTGCGGCAAGTCCGTCCAAGGCCGAAAGCCTCTGCTCGCGCGCGAGCACCATCTCGGCCGCGGCGAGCGCCTCGGCCATGCGCCGGCCTTCCTCGGCCGTGCGCCACGAATAGAAGCTGATGAACAAGATTCCCGAGACCACCGCCGCCCAAACGCCCAACACGTAAGTGAGCGGCAAATCGAGGCTCGAATGGTGGAACCACGGGAGAGGATGATGAAACGTTGTGAGCGCCGTCGCCGCGAGGATCGCGAGTGTACCGAGGGCGACCGTGATTCTAAGCGGCAAGGTGGAGGCCGACACCGTGACCGGTGCGATGAGCAGAAAGGCGAACGGGTTCTCGAGTCCGCCGGTGAGATAGAGCAGAGCCGCGAGCTGAAGCACGTCGTACGCCAGCATCAAGAACGCATAATGGCTCTTGAGCCGCTGGCTCGCCGGATAGCGGATCCGCAGAGCCACGTTGAGCCACGCGGACAGCGCAATGATCGCGAAGCAGCCGCCAATCGGCAGGTCCATGCCGAGCAGCCAATAGGCGCTCATGACCGTGAGGCTTTGGCCAAGCACGGCGAGCCAGCGCAGCCGGACAATGGTCTGGAGCCGCAAACGGGTCTCGTCCGCGCGCAGCCACTCGGGCACGGCGTGCCGGCGGGCTGTTTGACTATTGTCGAGAGCGGCCATAGGTGAACCCTAGCATGCGTCGAGGAGCCATAATTCCGACAAAGCGGACGCACAGCGCAAGGCCATGAACGAAACGGCGCATGATTTGCTGGAAAAATCCGAGGTCGGGGTCGATCAGTCGCGCCTGCCGGTCGCCGTGCGCGGGCTGACCAAGCGCTACGGCCCGGTGACCGCCGTCGATCACATTAGTTTTACCATCGAGGCGGGCTCGACCGTGGCGCTGCTAGGTGGCAACGGCGCCGGCAAGACCACGACCATTGCCATGTTGCTCGGCCTCGTCATGCCGACCGCGGGCGAGGTGCGTGTGTTTGGCGCCGACATGAGCCGCAACCGCTACGACGTGGCGCAGCGGATGAACTTCCAGAGCCCCTATGTCGATCTCCCGGCGCGTCTCACCGTGAAGCAAAACCTCACCGTCTACGCCGGTCTCTATGGCATCGCCAACGCTGCCGAACGGATTGCTTACGTTGCCGAGCATTTGCAGATCGACACGCTGCTCGGCCGGCAAACCGGCAAGCTGTCCGCAGGCCAGAAGACGCGCGTCGGTCTCGCCAAGGCACTGCTCAATGCGCCGGAGCTGCTTCTGCTCGACGAGCCGACCGCCTCGCTCGATCCGGATACGGCAGACTGGGTGAGGCGCAAGTTGAAGGACTATGCGCACCGCCGCAATGCCACGCTGCTGCTTGCCTCGCACAACATGGCCGAAGTCGAGCGCCTCGCCGACCGCGTCATCCTGCTGCAACAGGGCCGCATCATCGAGGACGAGACGCCGCAGGCGCTGATCGAAAATTACGGCCGGGAGACACTCGAGGACGTGTTTCTCGACGTGGTGCGCGGCGTCTCCCGTGACTCGGATGTCGAACGATTGTCGCGACCCGCAAAGAAAGCGTCATGACCACAAGTCACGCCACCACGCGGGATGTCGAACCCGTCCTCCTGCCGCCGAGCGGGCTACACGCCTCGCTGCGGCGCATGGGGGCGCTCGTCCGGCGCTACACCTATCTGCTCCGAAGTTCGGGTGTGCGTTTGGTGGAGCTCATCTACTGGCCGTTCCTTCAGATGCTCACCTGGGGCTTCCTCCAGAAATACCTGGCGGGGACGCAGAATCCTTACGCCCAAGCCGCAGGCGTGCTGATCGGTTCGGTGCTTCTGTGGGACATCCTGTTCCGCTCGAAGATCGGCTTTTCGACGACGTTCATCGAAGAGATGTGGTCGCGCAATCTCGGCAATTTGCTTACGAGCCCGTTGCGTCCCTATGAGCTTGTCGCGGCGCTGAGCCTGTGGAGCATTATTCGCCTCGCCGTCAGCATGGTGCCGGTGGCGATCGCCGCGTTCTTCATCTTCGGCTTCAACCTGCTCGACCTGGGCTTGGCGCTGGCCGCGTTCTTCTTCGTGCTGGTGCTGACGAGTTGGTCGCTTGGCCTGATCGCCGCTGGTGTGATCTTGCGCTATGGCCTCGGCGCCGAGGAACTAGCGTGGTCGCTCGCATTTCTGCTGCTCCCTTTGAGCTGCGTGTACTATCCGGTCTCCGTGCTGCCCGAATGGCTGCAGTGGGTTGCGCTCGCGCTGCCGCCGACGCATGTTTTCGAGGGCATGCGGTCCATTCTGTTGCATCACACGTTCGACGCGACGGATTTGTGGTGGGCGCTTGGTCTGAATGCCATCTACCTCGTAGCTGGCTACGCCACCTTCAGCTGGTTTTTGAATAGCGCCCGCGTCAACGGCACATTGCTGCAACTTGGCGAGTAGGACTCATGCGACGCCCATTTCTTCTTATCGTCGTTGCCGGCTTCCTGTTTGGCGCGCTCGTTGGCGCCGCCATCATGATCTACAACGCGGGCACGCAACCGCGCGTGGTGACGAGCGGCAAGGCGTTGATCGGCGGTTCCTTCAAGCTCATCGGCAAGGATGGCAAGACGGTCACCGACCAGGACTTTCGCGGGCGCTACATGCTCGTGTTCTTCGGCTTCACACATTGCCCCGACATCTGCCCGGCCGAGCTTCAGGTCATGGCGGCGGCACTCGACGAGCTCGGATCCGACGCCGACAAAGTCGTCCCCATATTTATTTCGGTCGATCCCGAACGCGACACGCCGGAAGTGGTGACGGCTTATGTGGAGAATTTCGGTCCCAATTTTGTTGGGCTGACTGGATCGCCCGAGGCAGTCGCGGAGGCGGCCAAGGCTTATCGCGTCACATATGACAAGTATGAGTACGAAGATGACGCTGGTAACTCTAATTACAGCGTCGACCACTCGGCTCTTGCCTATTTAATGGGCCCCGACGGCGAATTCATCACGCATATTCCGTACGGAACACCCCCCGAAAAGTTGGCCGAGACGCTCCGTCGCTACCTCTAGACGCGCGACCTAACTCCCCTGCGGCAAGGTGTCATTGCATTGCAGCATAGAATCACCATTTGTTTCCGCGATGCAGCATTAGAATGCATCTGAGTCGAGAGGGATTCTATGCTCTACCATCTCTACGAGCTGAACCAGGCCGCATTGCACCCTGCCCGGGCGACGGCGGACGCCTATCGGCTCCTGTTCCGCAATCCCCTGAACCCTGCGTCCTACACGGCGCTCGGCCGGGGCACGGTTGCAGCGCTCGAATTGTTCGAACGCTCTACGCGCCGCTACCGCAAGCCCGCTTGGGAGATCGATACCGTTACGGTCGATGGCCGTGACGTCGCGGTTCGCCCGCGCACGATCATCTCGAAGCCGTTCTGCGATCTCGTGCACTTCGAGCGAGACGTCTCGAGGTTGCGGAACGATCCGAAAGTGCTGGTCGTGGCGCCCATGGCAGGGCACTTCTCGACGCTTCTGCGCGGCACTATTCGCGATCTTCTTCCCGACCACGATGTCTACGTCATCGAATGGCATGACGCGCGCTTCGTACCGCGGAGCGACGGGCCGTTCGACCTCGATACCTATATCGACTACATCATCGAATTTCTGCGGTATTTCCGGGGAAAAGTGCACGTCATGGCGGTGTGTCAGCCGACCGTACCGGTGTTCGCCGCCGTGTCGCTGATGGAAGCAGCGCGCGATCGCGCCGTGCCACGTTCGATGATCTTGATGGCAGGACCGATCGATGCGCGCGAGTCCGACCGCCGTGAACCGCTTCGCCGAGGGCAAGCCGCTCGGCTGGTTCCGCCGCAACGTCATCACGCAAGTCCCCTGGCCGTACCCCGGCATGATGAGGCTGGTCTATCCGGGCTTCCTGCAGCTGTCGGGCTTCATGGGCATGAACATCGATCGCCATCTGACGGCGCATCGAGATCTCTTCCATAACCTGATCCGCGGCGATGGCGACTCCGCCGACAAGCACCGCGAGTTCTACGACGAGTTCCTGGCGGTCATGGACCTGACGGCGGAGTACTACCTCCAGACCATCGAGACCGTGTTCCTCGAGCACCGTCTGCCGAAGGGCGAAATGCTTCACCGCGGCGTCCCCGTCGACCCCTCCAAGGTCCGCCGCGTGGCGCTGATGACGGTCGAGGGTGAGAAGGATGACATCTCGGGGATTGGCCAGACGAAAGCTGCCCAAACATTGTGCAAAAACCTCCCGGACGACCTCCGCGCCCACCACCTGCAGCCGGATGTCGGCCACTACGGCGTTTTTAATGGTTCGCGCTTCCGGGCCGAAATACTCCCAAAAATACGAGATTTTATAAGGGCTAATCAGCGTCGCCGAGGCATTTTGGCGCGGGCCCTGGGGCATTCTGCCTAAAGCACAGGCACGCCTTCCCCAAAGACCGGTGCTACTGTGAGGCCTCTCAGATTCGGGGTGGCCCAACAGGTATCAGGTAGGGAGCGTCACATGCTGAAGCGGCTGAATCTCGGGCGCGGTGAGACCATTGAGGTCAAAATCCGTGGCTTGGACATACCCATGCTGCTTCGGCGCAGCGCCCGGGCGCGGCGCTTCAGCCTGCAGGTGAGCGAGGCCCGCCGTGGTGCCGTTCTCACCATGCCGGTCTATTCGAGCTTCGCCGATGCGGACGAGTTCCTGTCCCGTCATCTGGACTGGTTGAAGGAGCGGGTGGCCGATCTTCCTGAGCCTGTCCCTTTTACCCACGGCGCCATCATCCCCTTGCGCGGGCTTGCCCACGTGATCCAGTTCTCGGGCTCGGAGCGCCGGCGCGGGGTGGTGTGGGTCGAGGAATCTGAGACCGCCAAGGTCGCGCCGGCTTGGCCGGCTGGCGCCCGCGTCTCAGCCCGGCGCCTGCCGCGACTCTGCGTCTCTGGTGCCGACGAGCATGCGCCGCGGCGTTTGCTCGACTGGCTGAAGCGCCAAGCGCATAACGACCTCAAATGGCGCGTCGACCTGCATGCTAAGCGGCTCGACCTCAAGCCAAAGCGCATCTTCGTGCGCGACCAGACCACGCGCTGGGGCTCATGCTCGACCTCAGGCGCGCTGTCCTTCTCATGGCGCCTCGTGCTCGCGCCGCCTTTCGTGCTGGACTATCTCGCGGCCCACGAGGTGGCGCATCTCGCGCACATGAACCACGGACCGCGTTTCTGGGCCTTGGTGACCAAGACCATGCCGCGGCAGGAAGAGGCGCGGAACTGGCTCCGCAAACACGGCTCGAGCCTGCATGCCTATGGCGCCGAGGCCATGCCGCAGTACTCGCGCGGCTCCTCGCCGACGCAGAGCATCGAGTAGGGCTATCCGCCGCCGAGAAATCCGAAGACGCGCTGATAAAACGGCACCTCCTGGCCGCCTTGGGTCTTTTCGGAACCCGAGGTCCAAGGCAGGCGCGATGCGATCGCTTCTTGCAGCGGCCGTGGGTTGTGAGTCCCGGGCAGCGGCAGCGATGGCTTGTCCTGATGCGCGGCCAGCATGATGTCGTGCCACAGCTCAGCCGGTAGAGTGCCTCCCGTGACTTTCTGCATTGGCGCGCCGTCGTCGTTGCCGATCCATACACCCGTCACGTAGTGCGCGGTGTAGCCGACGAACCAGGCGTCGCGGGAGTTCTGCGTGGTCCCGGTCTTGCCGCCGGCGGCGTGCCCGGGGATTGCGGCGCGCCGGCCCGTGCCACGGGTCATCACCGAATTGAGCATGTCGTTCATGGCGCCCACGTAAGGCAGAGCGATCACTTGGCCCGTGGTCGAGTTGCGGCGCTCGTAGAGCACGTTGCCGTCACCATTGCGCACGCGGGTCACGACATGGGGCAGCACACCATGGCCACCGTTGGCGAACGGCGCATAGGCGCCGGTGATCTCAAGCAATGTCACTTCCGAGGTGCCGAGCGCGATCGACGGCTGAGCGTGAAGGTCCGAGGTAATGCCGAGGCGCTGTGCGGTCCGCGCCACACGCCGGGGTCCCACATCCGCGGTGAGCTTGACGGC
Source organism: Hyphomicrobiales bacterium (assembly GCA_041397675.1). GTDB lineage: Bacteria > Pseudomonadota > Alphaproteobacteria > Rhizobiales > Methyloligellaceae > Methyloceanibacter. Next base: position 34,500 of record JAWKWG010000019.1, read on the forward strand.
GACGGTGTTCAGCGAGTGCGCCAGGGCATAGCGCAAGGTGACCTCGCCCTTGTAGTCATTGGTGTAGTTCTGCGGCGACCAATTGCCGATCCGGACCGGCCCGTCATTTGCCACGGTGTCGGGCGTGTAACCGGCTTCCAGCGCCGCGAGATAGACGAACGGCTTGAACGCCGAACCCGGTTGCCGCAGCGATTTGATGGCGCGGTCGTAAGGGCTTGCACGGTAGGAGCGGCCGCCGACCAGCGCTTTCACGCTGCCTGACGGATCGAGCACCACCACCGCGCCTTCGTGCGCGTTACGCTCCCGGCCTTCGGTGTCGAGCAAGTTTCGCAGCTTGTCCTGCACCTGACGCTGGAGGGTCGCATCGATGGTCGTGTCGACGATGAGGGCACCCTGCTGCTCACCGACAAATTCAGGAAGTAGTTCCGCGACCCAATCGACGGCGTAAGGGTAGCCCGTGTCGTCGCCCTTGGCGCGAAGCTTGAGAGAGGCCTTGCCCGCCGCGCGCGCTTCCGCCTCGGTGAGGAAGCCGGCCTCCACCATGTTGTCCAGCACCTCGTCGGCCCGCGCGCTTGCCACGGTCACGCTCCGCGTCGGCGCATAGCGGGACGGGGCCTTCAAGAGCCCTGCGAGCATCGCCGCTTGCGGTAGGGTGACGGAGCGTGCCGAGGTGCCGAAATAGTGCCGCGCCGCTGCTTCGACGCCGTACGTACCACCGCCGAAATAGACGCGGTTCAGATAAAGCTCGAGGATCTCGTCCTTGGTAAAGCGCTGCTCGAGCCATACCGCATAGATCAACTCCTCGAGCTTGCGCGTGATGGTGCGGTCGGGCTTGAGGAACAGGTTCTTGGCGAGTTGCTGGGTAATGGTCGAACCGCCCTCGACCACGGTCCCGGCCACGAGATTGCGGTAGGTGGCGCGCGCGAGCCCGATCGGATCGATGCCCCAATGATGGTAGAAGCGGCGGTCTTCCGTTGCCATCACCGCGTTGATGAGGTGTGGCGGCAGCACGTCGACCCGTATGTGGCCGCGCCGCAAACCACGTTCGGCGAGCACGGTCCCGTCAGCGGCGAGGATGGTGACGTTGGGCGGCCGGTCGTCGAGCGTGGCGAGCACGGGGTCCGGCACCTGGGAGATGAAATAGACCACTGCCCCGCCAAGCACGATCGTGCCCCAGATGCAGGCGAGGAGGGAGAAGCGCAGCGCCTTGAACGCGTAAGGGTGACGGCGCGCCGCACGCTTCAGACGCGCCCACCGGCCTCGCGATGATGGCCGGCGCCGGGACGGGGATTTCCGCCGTCCCCCAGAACGCGACACAGGCCGCCGGCGTCCCTTGGCGGTGGATCTAGCTCCGGGTTTTGCGCTTCGCCGCGCGCCCTGCATGCGGTTACAGCCCCCAACTCAACACGAAAGGAGCCGGCCGGCGGAAGGCGGCGCGACTCAAAAGAATCAGGCGGAAACCTTAGGGTTCCCGCCTTGCTATCGCGTTAAGGAATGCGGCGGAGGCGGACGCCTAGACGTCCAGATTGGCGACTTGCAGGGCGTTTTCCTGAATGAACTCGCGCCGCGGGTCCACCTCCTCGCCCATCAGCCGCGAGAAGACGTCATTCGCGTCGTCGCCTTCCTTGATCTTCACTTGCAGGATGGTGCGGCTGTCGAGGTCGAGCGTGGTCTCCCACAGCTGCTCGGGGTTCATCTCGCCGAGACCCTTATAGCGCTGGAGCGAGAGCCCTTTCTGGCCGGTCTCCATGACCGCGTTCAGCAGATCCGTCGGACCGTGCACCACGAGGCTCGTGTCCTTGCGCTTCAGGACCGCCGGCTTGGCGTAGACCTCTTGCAGATGCGGCGCGAAATGGTCGAGCTTGAGCGCGTCGGCGCTGGCAATGAACGGCCCGTCGATCAGATGGGACTCCATGACGCCGCGAAGCTCGCGCCAGAAGCGCAGGCCGCCCTCGGGCAGCGCCTCGCCATGCCAACCTTGCTCCGTCTCGTCGGCGAGCGCATCGAGCCGCTTGGCGATATAGGCTGCCGCGGCTTGAGCCTGCTTCTCATCCTTCAGCACCTTTGGCGCCAGTGCACCGGCGATCGCCGCTTGCTCGATGACGAAGCGCGGATACCGGCTGTGCAGACCTTTTAGAATCGAGCTGATCCTCCGCGCCGTCTCCACGATGTCGCGCAAGTCGCCACCGCCGCGTGAGGCATCGTCGCCGGTGATGAGTACCGCGTCGGCAAGCCCCTCGCCGATCAGATAGTCCTCGAGCTCCTTCTCGTTCTTGAGATAGCGCTCTTGGTTGCCGCGCTTCACCTTGTAAAGGGGAGGCTGGGCGATAAAGAGATTGCCGGCTTCGATTACCGACGGCATTTGCCGGTAGAAAAACGTGAGCAGCAGCGTACGGATGTGCGAACCGTCCACATCGGCGTCCGTCATGATGATGATCTTATGGTAGCGGAGCTTCGAAAGATCGAATTCATCGCCGATGCCCGTGCCGAGCGCGGTGATCAGCGTGCCGATCTCGGCGCTCGACAGCATCTTGTCGATGCGCGCGCGCTCCACATTGAGGATCTTGCCGCGCAACGGAAGCACGGCCTGGAACGCGCGGTCGCGCGCCTGCTTGGCGCTGCCGCCGGCGGAATCGCCCTCGACCAGGAACAGCTCCGACTTCGCAGGATCGCGCTCCTGGCAGTCGGCAAGCTTGCCGGGAAGCGAGGAGATATCGAGCGCGCCCTTGCGGCGGGTGAGCTCGCGGGCCTTGCGCGCCGCTTCGCGAGCGGCGGCGGCCTCAACGATCTTCTGCACGATATTGCGCGCTTCGCTGGGATTCTCCTCGAACCACTGCGACAGCGCCTCGGCCATCACGCTCTCGACGACGGGCCGCACTTCCGAGGAAACCAGCTTATCCTTTGTTTGACTTGAGAATTTCGGGTCCGGCACCTTGACCGACAGCACGCAAGTGAGCCCTTCGCGCGCGTCGTCCCCGGTCAGCGCTACCTTCTCCTTCTTGGCGATGCCGGACTCCGCCGCATAGGTGTTGACCGTCCGGGTCAGCGCCGCGCGGAAGCCGGCCAAGTGCGTGCCGCCGTCGCGCTGCGGGATGTTGTTGGTGAAGCACAGCACGTTCTCATGGTAGCTGTCGTTCCACCACAGCGCCGCCTCGATGGTGATGCGGTCTTGCGTCTTGTCCACGACGACCGGCTCGGTGATTAACGGGTGCTTGGTGCGGTCGAGGAACTGCACGAAGGCGCGCAACCCGCCCTCGTAGTGCATCTCCTCTGTCTTAGGCTCCACGCCGCGGTGATCGGCGAGGATGATACGCACGCCCGAGTTCAGGAACGCGAGCTCGCGCAGGCGATGCTCCAGCGTCGCGTAGTCGAACTCGACCATGGTAAAGGTCTTGGGTGAAGGCACGAAGGTGATGCGCGTCCCGCTCCGGCCGCACGAGTCGCCGACGGCCTTGAGCGGCGCCTTCGGCACGCCGTCGGCGAAGCGCATGCTGTGCTCCTTGCCGCCGCGCCAGATGGTGAGCTCGAGCAGGCTAGACAACGCGTTGACTACAGACACGCCGACGCCGTGCAAACCGCCAGAGACTTTGTAGGAGTTTTGATCGAACTTCCCGCCGGCGTGCAGCTGCGTCATGATCACTTCCGCCGCCGACACGCCTTCGCCTTTGTGGATCTCGGTCGGGATGCCGCGGCCATTGTCCTCCACCGTGACCGAGCCTTCGGCGTTCAGCGTCACGTGGATCTCATCGCAATAGCCGGCTAGCGCTTCGTCGATGGCGTTGTCCACCACCTCGTAGACCATGTGGTGCAGGCCCGAGCCGTCGTCGGTGTCGCCGATATACATACCCGGCCGTTTGCGCACGGCATCGAGGCCTTTGAGGACCTTGATGGACTCCGCACCGTAGTCGGCAGCAGCTTCAGCTTTGCGTTTTGCAGCTGGTGTCATGGTTCCCTGGAGGTGGTCGTTGGAGGTCGTTGTTGGTCTTTGGGAGGGGGCCTCGGAGGGCCCCGATTCACGCTCTGATCTTACCCTGATTCACGGCCAAGATTTGGGCGTCATTTTCGATCGGCGAAAAAAGTTCCCGGTCTGTTCCAGTCATCCAGGCCTGGGCTCCAAGCCTTGAGATTTCGCCAAAAAGTGCCTCTCTCCGGGCCTGATCGAGGTGGGCTGCGACCTCGTCCAGGAGGACGAGCGGGGCGGTGCCTTCGAGTGCCTTAATCAGCTCCGCCTTGGTGAGCACAAGGCCGAGCAAAAGAGCCTTCTGCTCGCCCGAAGAGCACTGCGCGGCAGGAGCGTTTTTAGGGCCGTGAATGACAACTAGGTCGCTCAGATGGGGACCTTCAAGGGTGCGAGACGCCGCACGGTCGCGCTCGCGCCCTTCCTCCAGAAGGATGCGAAACAGGTCCTCGACCTCGGTGGCCGGGCGGCTGGTAAGCTCGGTCTCGAGCGTGCCGTGAAGCGCGAGCACCGCGTGCGGGAAGGGACCGTTCCCGCGCGCCGCATGGGTCTCGTCGATGAGCGCGGAAAAGCGCTCCACCGCGTCGAGCCGCGCCGCGGCGATTGCAACGCCGGCCTCCGCCATTTGCTCCTCAAGCCCTTCGAACAGCGCGCGCGAATACTCGCGCATCTGGAACAGGCGATTGCGTTGACGCATGGCGCGCTCATAGCGGCCGAGCGGCTTTCGCATCTTGGCATCGATGGCGAGCACGAGACGGTCGAGAAAGCGGCGGCGCTCGGACCCAGGCCCGGTGAACAGCCCGTCCATGGCCGGGATGAGAAACACTTGCTTCACGTAATCGCCGAGCGTGCCGGCGCTCGTCTCCTTGCCGGCGATACGCACGGTTCGGCCAACACCGTCCTCGCGCCCCCCGGACGAAAGACCCATGCCGATGTCTACTTCGCCCTGGCAAGACATCACCGTCGCGGCGACGGCGAAACCGCCTGCGCCGTCTTTTCGCGCAAGTTCGCTGTAGGGCCGGCCGCGCAGGCCGTGACCAGGTCCCAAGAGCGATACCGCTTCGAGCAGGTTGGTCTTGCCCGAGCCGTTGTCACCGACGAGCACGACCGGCGTCGGCTCAAGGTCGAGCCGAACGCTTGCATAGTTGCGGAAGTCGGTGAGCCTCAGCGACCGGACGAACAGATGCGCGGGCGCGGCATTGTTATCCGCGAGCGCCTCTCCCTGATCTTGCCCGTGCGCGCGCGGCCTCATACCCGCATCGGCATGAGCACGTAGAGGGCGGACGGATCCTCCGCGTCGCGCACCATGGTGGGAGAGCCGGAATCGGCCAGATGGAACTCGGCGGTGCCGCTTTCGAGCTGCTGAGAAATATCCAGAAGATAGCGGGCGTTAAAGCCGATCTCGAGCGGATCGAAGCCGTACTCGACGGCAAGCTCCTCGGTGGCGCTGCCGGAGTCCGGATTGTTGACCGAGAGCGTGAGCTTGCTGTCGGCGAGCGCGAGCTTGACCGCGCGGCCCTTGTCGCTCGACAGCGTCGACACGCGGTCCACGGCTTGCGCGAACGTCGCGTTGTCGACCGCCAGGCGCTTGTCGTTGCCTTGCGGTATCACGCGCTCATAGTCGGGGAACGTGCCGTCGATCAGCTTCGATGTGAGAATGACGCGGCCGGCCGTGACGCGGATCTTCGACGGCGACAGCTCGATGCGCACGTCGCCATCGGCATCCTCCACGAGTTTCGACAACTCGAGCACGGTCTTGCGCGGCACGATCACGCCCGACATGCCTTTGGCGCCGGATGGCAGCGGTAGCTCGACCTGCGCAAGCCGGTGACCGTCCGTCGCCACCGCCCGCAAGGTCGGTTTGCCGTCGCTCTCGGCCGCATGGAGATAGATGCCGTTGAGGTAGTAGCGCGTCTCTTCGGTGGAGATGGCGAAGCGCGTCTTCTCGATCAGGCGCTTCAAGTCTTTAGCTGACAGCGTGAAAGCGTGCCCGAGATCGTCGACGCTGAGCGCGGGAAAATCATCGGCCGGCAAGGTCTGGAGCGCGAACTGGGCCGGCCCGCTGGTGATCACGAGCCGCTCCTGCTCGCCGTCGCGCTCGAGCGCGATGTCGTTGCCCTCGGGCAGTTTGCGCACGATGTCGTAGAACATGTGTGCCGGCACGGTGATGGCGCTCTCGCCCTTGGCCTGGCATGGCACCGTTTCCACGAGCTCCATGTCGAGGTCGGTCGCGGTCAGCTTGAGCTCGTTCGCGCCACCGCCGAGGAGGACGTTCGACAGGATGGGAATGGTGTTGCGCCGCTCGACCACGCTTGCCACATGGGCGAGCGCCTTGGCGAGGCTCGGCTTGTCGATAGTGAGGCGCATAGTTGGAGAATACCCCGAAAATTGACGCTTTTTCAGCTAGCGCGATCCCCGGCCCGAAGCGCTCCTGGCTCCGGTTCGACCCTCGTTAAAGGCCTTGGCGAGGCGGGCGGAAATCCCGGTCGAACTTGACGCGAGGACGGCCAATTTGCAAGAGCGGCGGGAGAAGCGTTGGTCCAGCCTCAGCCCCTCCCGCCTTCCCTCAGTCGCGCAGCAAGCGCTTCAGAAGCTCGATCTCCTCGCGGAGCTGGTTGTCGTCGGTCATGAGCTGCTCGATCTTGCGGATCGCGTGCAGCACGGTGGTGTGGTCGCGGTTGCCGAACCGCCGGCCGATCTCGGGCAGCGAGCGCGAGGTCAGCAGCTTCGCGAGATACATGCCGATCTGGCGCGGCCGCACGATCGACCGGTTACGCCGACCCGACAGCAGGTCCCCGCGATTGACCCCGTAGTGCTTCGAGACGGTCCGGAGGATGTCGTCGATCCGCACGCGCCTCGGCTCGGTGCCCCGCATCAAGTCGCGTACGATCTGTTCGGCGATAATAATGCTCACCGGCTCGTCGGTGAGCTGATAGCTCGCCCGCAAGCGATGCACCGCGCCCTCGAGCTCGCGGCCGCTTTCGGTGAGCCGTTCGGCAAGGAACGCAAGCACGGTCGCGGAGATTTCGAGCCCGCTCGTATCCCCACACGCCTCCTGCGCCCGCTTCTCCAAGATCTGATGCCGCAGGTCGTAATCCATCGGCTTGATCTCGGCCACGAGGCCGCCGCCAAGCCGCGACTGCATACGCTTGTCGAGCTTGTCGAGATGGTTCGGCGCGCGATCCGCCGCCACCACGACCTGCCGCCCGCCGTCGATCAGCGAGTTCAGCGTGTGGCAGAACTCCTGCTGGATGGTCGGGCCCTGCAGGAACTCCATGTCATCGATCAGAAGGATGTCGATGTTGCGGAGCTTCTCCTTGAAGGCGAGCGCATCGCGTGCCCGCAAGGCTTGAACGAAGCCCGACATGAAGCGCTCGGCGGTGAGATAGAGCACTTCTGCCTCAGGCTTCTGCTGCTTGATCTCCCACGAGATGGCGTGCAGCAGATGCGTCTTGCCGAGGCCGACATTTCCATGGAAAAACAATGGGTTAAATGGGGCCTGGGGACTCGAGAACGCGGCCGCCACTTGCATCGCCGCGGCGTGCGCGAGCTTGTTCGAGGCGCCGACCACGAAGCTTCCGAAGCTCAAGCGCGGATCGAGCGGCGACCCCTCGAAGCCGCCATAGCCCGTGCGCAACGGCATGGGTAGCGGCGCGAGATCGGCTGCGGACGGGGCCGGCATTCGCCTCTCGCACGGCGCGTCCTTCACCGGTTCGGTGTTGAACAGCGGCTGTCTTACGCTGAACTCGACGCGTTCAGCCGCCGGCCATTCGGTCCGCGAAGACCTTAGAACGGACTCGTAGTAGTGAGTCCGCAGCCAGTTCCTGAGGAAGCGCGTCGCGACCGTAAGATGGACAACGCCGTCGTCCACATGGTCGACCTCCACGCCCTGGAACCAGCTCGCGTAGACATCTTCTCCCAACTCGCCGCGTAGTCGGCTCTTGACTCTCGCCCAAGCATCGCGCGGGGCGCACTGCTCCTCTTGTTGTGCCTGTGCTGGTGCCACGGTTCTTGCTCTTTCCCATTCGCCATGTTCGCGCCACAACGCACCGCACGCTTCATACTTGAGCAGTCAACTTGATCGACGCGGACAATCATTGCCCGTTCCTACGACCGGTCCCTAGCTTTGCTGCCAGGGTAATCCGATCGCCTTCCACCCACTAAGGCCACCACGATGTCGCGCGTCGTCGAGCGGTCCTTCGAACCCCTCTGTGACGTTGTGACAGGCGCGGTAGCCCGCCTCAGCCATCGCTCTGGCAGCAGCCAGGCTCCGGCTTCCCGAACGGCAAATAAAGAAGAGGTCATCGTCCAATTGGACGCCGAGCGTCTTGAGCTCATTCCCGAGCCGCTCGGCGAAGCGCGGATCGACGGACTGGTCGGGAAAGGTCTGCCACTCAACGAGGACAGGCCGCTTTCCCAGGGGCCCCAGATCAGGGAGCCCTACATACGTCCACTCCGCGCGTGTGCGCACGTCGACCAATTGCGATCGAGGGGTCGCTTGAAGGCCTTTCCAGGCCGTTGCCACATCAACCTCGTCGACCGCGTTTTCGTCCGACTGCGCGCCCAAAATCGAGCCTCCTCCTCAAAAATAATGAGCACGACGTAAGAATAGATTTTGAGCTGGCCACAATATGCGGTGTCCACACCAACTTTACACCCGCATCATTCACAGCTTACACATAAGCATTCCACAAGATGTGCTGTCCTCCTTACTTCGGAGACAAAGAAACCCTGTCCCGGCAAATGCCTAGGTCAAGACTACTCGAATGTAAGGAGGGGACTTCCCCGTTCGGATGATTGAACTATACACACGCAAATCGCAGCAATCAAGCAAAGGTGGCGTGTCGCTCGGCGTCAGATGACCCGTAAGCGGAGCGGTCAGCGCCGAACCTCAAGCCTCTGTCCCGCAACAGTGAATCCACCACGACGCGCGCATGCAAACGCCAAAAGTAGTCGTTCCGCAGCAGTGACGCTGACGATTTTTTTTTCGAAGGAGGCGTCAGTGGAAAACCGCCGCGTCAGCGCAGGGTCGCTGCGATGTCAAGCAATTGAAATATTCGTCGAATTGACACACGCCGCGCGAGCTTGCGCGCAACGTCTGTGGCGTAGCCGCCACACACCTAGCGTTTTCGAAATTTGCGCTTAGGCCATCGCGGCGACGCGCTTCGCGAGCCGAGAGACTTTGCGCGATGCGGTCTTGCGATGGAGCATGCCCTTCTGGGCAGTGCGCGCCATGACTGGCTCGGCTTCCTTGAGCGCGGCCGTGGCGGCGTCCTTGTTGCCGGAGGCGATCGCCTCTTCAACCTTCCGCACGGACGAGCGCATGCGGCTCCGCCGCGTCTTGTTGGCAGCGGTCCGGCGGACGGTTTGGCGAGCGGCTTTCTTCGCCGACTTGGTGTTGGCCATGATCTGGATCCTTGAGAACGGCTTTCCGGCGCCGTTTGGCAGCGGAAAGGGCGTTGGAAACGCCTGAATTTGCTGTGCTCTATAGCGAGCACCCCCGCAAGCGTCAACTAGGCGAAAAGCGGGCTTTTTGTCCCCTCAGAGCCGGATACGGTCCTGAGCCAGCCTGAGCCGCGCTAGCGGTTCTTGAACTCGGGCTTCCGCTTCTCGATGAAGGCGGCCATGCCCTCTTTCTGATCTTCCGTTGCGAACAGCGAGTAGAACTGGCCGCGCTCGAAGCGAGTGCCTTCGGCGAGCGTCGTGGCGAAGCCGCGATTGATCGCTTCCTTGATCATCATCACCGCGTGCTGTGACAGGTTGGCGATCTTGCCGGCGACCTTCATAGCCTCGTCCATCAACTCCGCCGCTGGCACGACGCGGCTCACAAGGCTCGAACGCTCGGCCTCCTCGGCCTTCATCTGCCGCCCGGTCAGGCACAACTCCATGGCCTTCGCCTTGCCGACCGCGCGGGTCAGCCGCTGCGTGCCGCCGGCGCCCGGCATGATGCCGAGATTTATCTCGGGCTGGCCAAACACGGCGGTATCGGCGGCAAGGATGATGTCGCAACTCATGGCAAGCTCGCAGCCTCCGCCGAGCGCGTAGCCCGCGACGGCGGCGATGATCGGCTTGCGGATATTGCTGATCTTGTCGAACGGAGCGAGGAAGTCGCTGCCATAGGCCTCGACAAAGGTCTTGGTATGCATCTCCTTGATGTCGACGCCGGCGGCGAAGGCCTTCTCGTTTCCGGTGATGACGATGCAGCCAATGCCGGGATCGAGATCGAATGCCTTCAGCGCGCGGTTGAGCTCGCTGATGAGGAGGGTGTTGAGAGCGTTCAGCGCATGCGGCCGGTTGAGCGTGATGAGCCCAACCTTGCCCTCTTTGCTGACGATCAGCGTCTCGTAGGAATTCACCTTTGGCGCTTCTTCGCCTCTCGCAATTTCTTCGACGTACATGAGTGTCAGTTCCCTTATCTCTGGCAGGTTGGACAGTAGAAGGTCGAGCGGCCGCCTTGGACGATGCGGCGAACGATGCCGCCGCATGCTTTCCGTTGGCAGGGTTTCCCCTCGCGGCCGTAGACCTTGAACCGGTGCTGGAAGCGTCCAAGCCGGCCGTCGGTATGGCGGTAGTCGCGCAACGACGACCCGCCGGCCTTGATGGCGCTTGTCAGCACCGCCTTGATCCCATCAACGAGCGCTTCCGTCTTCTTGGTTGGCTTGCCGGATTTCGTGGCGAGCGATCCGGCGAGCTTGAGAGGTGAGATGCCGGCTCTGAAAAGAGCCTCGCAGGCATAGATGTTGCCGAGCCCCGCGATCAGACGCTGGTCGAGCAATGCGGCCTTGATCGAGGTGGCCTTGCCCTTGAGCTTCTTCGCGAGCCATTCAGCGCTGAGCGCGTCGCCAAGCGGCTCAACGCCCAATCCTTTGAACAGTGTGTGGCTGTCGAGCGTGGCGCCGGGAATAAGGTCCATGATGCCGAAGCGGCGCACGTCCGAATACCGGATCGCCGTGCCGTCGCCGAGGTGGAACACGATGTGCTCGTGCTTCGGAGCGATAGGCTCCTCGTGTGCAAACCGGCCGGGCTCGCTGACCTCGCCGTTGGCGTGGTCGATGGCGAACCGTCCCGTCATGCCGAGATGCATGACGAGCACTTCGCCGTCGTCGAGGCGGGCGAGCAGATATTTGGCGCGCCGGTCGAGCGCCTCGACCTTGCGGCCCGTGAGCCGCTCGCCGAAGTGCTTCGGCAGGGGGAAGCGCAAGTCCGGACGCCGCTGCTCCACGCGCGCGAACGCGTTGCCCACGAGGACAGGCTCCAGTCCGCGGCGCACAGTCTCCACTTCAGGCAGCTCCGGCATGAGTTCCCAGCATAGTGCGGTGCAGGATAGATCGCATTGCAGTGCAACAATAGCCTGTACTTTCGGCTTAGGCTATTGTCCGCGAGCCATGTCGGAAGACTTGAAAAACAACGATTCTGGTGGGTCCGAGACCAGCTTCGGCTTCGCCCGGGTGGCTGAAAACGCCCGTCAGGGCCTCGTAAACGAGGTCTTTGCCAAGGTCGCCCGCCGCTACGACCTGATGAACGACCTCATGTCGGGCGGCCTCCATCGCTTGTGGAAAACCGAGCTGATCAATGCTTTGGCGCCCCCGAAGGGCGCGACGCCGTTCGCGCTGCTCGACGTTGCGGGCGGCACCGGCGACATCGCCTTCCGCTTCCTCGATGAGGCGGGAGAAGGGGCCAGCGCCGTGATCTGCGACATCAGCCCCGAGATGTTGGCTGCCGGAAAAGAGCGGGCCGCGGGCCGTGACCGGCTCACCTTCGTGCAGGGCAACGCCGAGGACCTGCCGTTTCCGGCTACGAGCTTCGACGCGTATACGATCGCCTTTGGCATCCGCAACGTCACCCATATCGACAAGGCGCTGGCCGAGGCGTTTCGCGTCTTGAGGCCTGGCGGCCGCTTTCTTTGCCTTGAGTTTTCGAGCGTCGAGGTGCCTCTGCTCGATACCCTTTATGACGCTTACTCCTTCAACGCGATCCCGGCCCTTGGCGGCCTTGTCGCCGGCGACGCCGAGGCCTATCGCTACCTCGTGGAAAGCATCCGCCGCTTCCCCGATCAGGAATCGTTCATGTGCATGATTGAAGATGCGGGCTTCGAGCGAGTGCGCTATCGAAATCTGACCGGTGGCATCGCTGCGATCCACTCGGGCTGGCGGCTATGAGACTTACAACGTGAACGCCATCGCCAATATGGCACGGCTGACCAAGGCGGGCGCGACCCTCGCCTGGAGCGGCGCGCGCGTGCTGCCAGAGCATACGACCCTGCCGGGCCCGCTCGCCGTGTTCGGCCGCGTCACGGCGCCTTTGCGCAAGAACGGCGCGGCGTCCGGCAACGAGGCGAAGCTTTCCGCGGCGCTCACCTCGCTCGGGCCGTCCTACATCAAGCTAGGCCAGTTCCTCGCCACGCGCGATGACATCATCGGCCGCGAGCTCGCCCGCGATCTCTCAACCCTGCAAGACAGGCTTCCGCCGTTCTCCCAAAGCGAGGCGGTGAGGGCGGTCGAGCTCGAGCTGGAAGCGCCGATCGACAAGCTCTTCGCCGAGTTCGGCCCGCCGGTGGCCGCCGCCTCCATCGCGCAAGTGCACAAGGCCAAGGTGAAGACGCCTGACGGTACGCTGAAGCCCGTCGCGGTGAAGGTGCTGCGCCCCGGCATCGAACAGCGCTTTCAGAAAGACCTCGACTCTTATTTCTTCGCCGCGCGCATGATTGAGCGCTTCCATGCGCCGTCGCGGCGCCTTCGCCCTGTCGCTGTGGTCGACACCTTGGCGAAGTCCGTGGCCATCGAGATGGACCTGCGCATGGAGGCCGCCGCCATCTCGGAGATGGCCGACAACTCCAAGGACGACGAAGGCTTCCGCGTGCCGCACGTGGATTGGACGCGGAGCGCACGCCGCGTTCTGACCTCGAATGGATCGATGGCATTCCCATCGCCGAGCACGACAAGCTTCGCGCCTCAGGTCACGACTTGAAGGCGCTTGGCGCGCGTCTGGTGCAGACCTTCCTGCGCCATGCCATGCGCGATGGTTTCTTCCACGCCGACTTGCACCCTGGCAATCTGTTCGTCGACGCGGACGGCAACATCGTCGCCGTCGATTTCGGCATCATGGGGCGCCTGAGTTTGACAGAGCGCCGCTTCCTCGCCGAGATCCTTCACGGCTTCATCACCCGCGATTACACCCGCGTGGCCGAAGTGCATTTCGATGCGGGCTACGTGCCGCGCAAGCACTCGGTCGCCCAATTCGCCCAAGCCCTGCGCGCCATCGGCGAGCCGATCATGGACCGGCCGGCGAGCGAGATATCCATGGCACAGCTGCTCGGCCAGCTCTTCCAATACACCGAAGTGTTCGACATGCAGACGCGGCCCGAGCTGATCCTGTTGCAGAAGACCATGGTGGTGGTGGAGGGCGTGGGTCGCAGCCTCGATCCCGAGCTCAATATCTGGGTCGTCGCCGAGCCGGTGGTGCGGGAATGGATGGAAAGCCAATTTGGCGCCGGGGCCCGCATCGAGCAGGCGGCCGAAGGCGCCGCGTCGGTCGGCCGCTTCATGGGCGACATTCCGAAATTCCTGCTGCAGGCCGAACGCACAGTCGATGCCTTCACCGCCATGGTGGAGGAGGGCATGCATCTGGACGCCGACAGTGTCGAACGCCTGGCGGAGGCGCAAAGCCACAAGGACCGCTGGAGCCGGGTCGGCATTTGGATCGCCGCGGCGGCCCTGGTCGCCATCGCGCTCGCTCTGGTATTTTGATTTTCGGTCGCTAACCCTATTTCCTTGTCATTGCCCGGCTTGACCGGGCAATCCAGTAACCACCGTGTTCCATTATTGCTAAGGTCTGGGGTTACTAGATTCCCGCTTTCGCGGGAATGACAGCGAGTGAGGAAGACCAAGGTGCAAGGAAAGCGCATCCTCTTGATCGTCGGCGGCGGGATCGCCGCCTATAAGAGCCTCGAGCTCGTGCGCCGCTTGAAGGAGCGGGGCGCTTCCGTGCGCGTGATCCTCACCGCCGGTGGCGCCGAGTTCGTCACGCCGCTCTCCTTCTCCGTGCTCTCCGAGGAAAAGACCTTCACCGACCTGTTCGACCTCAAGGACGAGGCTGAGATCGGCCACATCCGCTTGTCGCGCGAGGCGGACCTCGTGGTCGTGGCGCCCGCGACCGCCGACCTCCTCGCCAAGATGGCGACGGGAACGGCCTCCGATCTTGCCTCGACCGTCCTGCTCGCCACCGACAAGCGCGTCCTCGTCGCGCCTGCCATGAATGTCCGCATGTGGCAGCACCCGGCGACCCGCCGCAACCTCACGACGCTTCGCGCCGACGGCATCACCTTCGTCGGGCCCGAGGAGGGCGAGATGGCCTGTGGCGAATACGGCCCCGGCCGTATGGCCGAGCCCGCGGCCATGATCGAGGCCATCGAGCAGCTATTCGCGCGCAAGCAGCAGGGCCCGCTCACCGGGCGCCACGTGCTGATTACGTCCGGCCCGACGCACGAGCCGCTCGATCCCGTGCGCTACATCGCCAATCGCTCCTCCGGCAAGCAGGGCCATGCGCTCGCGCGTGCAGCGGTCGCGTCTGGCGCGCGCGTGACGCTCATCACCGGCCCGGTCACGCTTCTCGATCCAGAGGGCGTGACGGTGGTCAAGGTCGAGACTGCAAACGAGATGCTCGACGCCGCGCTCGACGCGCTGCCAGCCGATATCGCTATCTGCGCCGCCGCCGTCGCCGATTATGCCGCCGCCGAAGCGGCGCAGAAATTGAAGAAGGAGGGCGGCAGCGATGTCACCCTGACGCTTGCCCAGAACCCGGACATCCTCGCCACACTCGCCAAGGCATCCCCGGCGCGCCCCGGCCTTGTCATCGGCTTCGCCGCCGAGACCGAGACCGTCGTCGATAACGCGCTCGCCAAACGCCGCGCCAAGAATGCGGACTGGATCGTCGCCAACGACGTGTCGCCTGCGACCGGCATCATGGGCGGCGACCGCACGCGCGTGCATCTCGTCACGAGCGCCGGCGTCGAGGACTGGCCGCCGATGAGCAAGGACGAGGTGGCCGCACGGCTCCTTGCGCGCGCCGCCGAAGCGCTCTCCACCGTGCGCTCGGCCGCTGAATGAGCGACGCAAGACCGCCACAGCAGGGTCTCGTCGTGCGTGTGCGCCGCCTCCGTCATGGCCACGGCCTGCCGCTTCCCACCTATCAATCCGCGCATGCAGCCGGTCTCGACCTTCTAGCCGCTGTACCGGATGGAAAGCCACTGGAGCTCGCACCGGGGGCGCGAGCGCCCGTTCCCACCGGCCTCGCGATCGAGTTACCCCGCGGCTACGAAGGACAAGTCCGCCCACGCTCGGGCCTCGCGGCGAAGCACGGCATCACGGTGCTCAACACCCCTGGAACCATCGACGCCGATTATCGCGGGGAGGTCATGGTGCTCCTTGCCAATCTCGGCAGCGAGAGCTTCCGGGTGTTCCGGGGAGAACGCATCGCGCAACTCGTGGTCGCGCCTGTCGTTCGTGTCGAGCTCGCCGTCGTGGAGGAGTTGAGCTCCACGACACGCGGGCAAGGCGGCTTCGGCTCCACCGGCTAAGCTGGCAGAGCCGGGGGCGAAGGCATAAGTTGAAGCCATGCTCACCGAAGACGAGATCGAGCGCTACAAGCGTCATTTGGTGCTGAAGGAGATCGGCGGCGAAGGCCAGCAACGGCTCAAAGCGTCGCGCGTGCTCGTGGTCGGCGCGGGCGGTCTGGGCTCGCCGTTGATGCTTTACCTTGCTGCGGCGGGTATCGGTCAGATCGGCATTATCGACGACGATCGCGTCAGCCGCGACAATCTCCAGCGGCAAGTCGTTCACGACACGCAAAGTGTCGGGCGTTCGAAAACGAAAAGCGCGGCAGCCACCCTTGAGCGCCTCAACCCTCACGTCGAGACCAAGCTCTACACCACGCGCCTCGTGCCCGAGAACGCGCTCGACATCTTGCGCGGCTACGACATCGTCGCCGACGGCTCCGACAATTTCGCCACGCGTTATCTCGTCAACGACGCCTGCTATCTCGCCAAGCTGCCACTGGTGACGGCGGCGGTCGGCCCGTTCGACGGCCAACTCACCACCTTCCGTGCCTTCGAGACCGACGAGAGCGGCAACCCGCGGCCCAACTACCGCTGCCTGTTTCCCGAACCGCCGCCCGAGGGCACCGTGCCGCCGTGCTCGCAGGCCGGCATCTTGGGCGCGGTCGCTGGGGTCTTGGGTTGCCTCCAGGCGGTCGAGGTGGTGAAGGAGTTGCTTGGGCTGGGCGAGAGCTTGGTGGGCCGGCTCCTGCTCTACGACGCCCTCCAGGCGCGGTTTTCCACCGTCACATATGCCTGGGACCCGGAAAACCCGTTGAACGGCCGGTCCCCGCGCTTCCGCGACCTCACCCATCACCGGAAGGCCATGGAAACGGCCAAGGGCTAGGACAGGGTAAAGGCTGGCGTTAACCAAATTCCGCTACCACTGGTCGCATGACGACGGAAAACATCCAAACGCAATGCGCGATCGCCGGCGGCGGTCCCGCCGGGGTCATGCTCGGCTTCTTGCTGGCGCGCGCCGGCGTTGACGTGGTCGTGCTTGAGAAGCACGAGGACTTTTTCCGCGACTTCCGCGGTGACACCATCCACCCCTCGACGCTCCAGGTCATGGACGAGCTCGGGGTGCTCGACGATTTCCTCAAGCGGCCCCATCAGGAGGTGGCCCATCTCGGCGCCAAGATCGGCGACGAGCTCGTGCAGATCGCCGACTTCTCGCATCTGCCAACACGCTGCAAGTTCATCGCCTTTATGCCGCAATGGCACTTCCTCGATTTCCTCGCAGAGAAGGGCAAGGCCTATCCGACGTTCCACCTGCGCATGAAGGCCGAGGTCGACGAGCTCATCAAGGACGTCGACCGCGTCGTCGGCTTAAGGGCCGCAACACCGCAAGGCGATCTTGAAATTCATGCCGATCTTGTCGTCGGCACCGATGGACGCCACTCCACCGTACGCAAGCTCGCGGGGCTGGAGGTCGAGGATCGCGGCGCGCCCATGGACGTTCTGTGGCTGCGCTTGTCGAAGCGCCCAGGGGATGGCTCCGAGAGTCTTGGCCGCATCGAGCCCGGGCGGTTCTTCATCATGATCGACCGCGGCGACTATTGGCAGTGCGCCTTCGTCATTCCGAAAGGCGGCTTCAACGAATTGCGCCGCAAGGGCCTCGAGCAGTTTCGCCTCGCCATTGTCGCGATCGAGCCCAAGCTCCACGACCGCGTGCGCGAGATCGCTTCGTGGGATGACGTGAAGCTTCTCACCGTGCGCGTCGATCGCTTGAAGCAATGGTACCGGCCGGGCCTCTTGTGCATCGGCGACGCGGCGCACGCCATGTCACCCATTGGCGGCGTCGGCATCAATCTCGCGGTTCAAGATGCTGTCGCCGCGGCTAACATCCTCGCCGGCCCCCTGAAAGAGGGCAAGGTAACGGAAGAAACTCTGCGCGAGGTGCAGAAGCGCCGCCAACTGCCGACCGAGTTGACCCAGGCGCTCCAGATCTTCATTCAGAACCGCGTCATCTCCAACGTCCTCACCATGAAGACGCAGCCCAAGCCGCCTTTCGTGGCGAACATGCTCAACCGCTTTCCGTGGCTGCGGCGCCTTCCCGCTCGCCTTATCGGCATGGGCTTCAGGCCCGAGCACGTGAAGATTGGAGAAGGCTCTCCGGCGCCCGCCGAGTAGCGGCGCCAGGCGACCTTAGAACATCGCAGGGTGGACGCGATCCGGCGGAGCGTGGCCGTCGAGGAAAGTCTTGATGTTGATGATGACCTTCTCGCCCATGTCGACGCGGCCTTCCAGCGTGGCCGAACCCATGTGGGGCAGCACCACCACCTTCTCGTTCCGCAACAGCTTCGGATTGACCGCGGGCTCGTGCTCGAACACGTCGAGGCCGGCGCCGGCAAGCTCGTTGTTGTCGATCATGCGCGCAAGCGCGTTCTCGTCGATCACTTCGCCGCGCGCGGTGTTGACGACATAGGCGCTCGGCTTCAGCAACGCCAGCCGCCGCGCTGACAATAGATGGTAGGTGGCCGGCGTGTGTGGGCAGTTGATCGAGATGATGTCCATGCGCGCCAGCATCTGGTCGAGGCTGTCCCAATAGGTCGCCTCGAGCGCCTTCTCGATGTCGGGCTGCGCGCGTCTGCGATTGTGGTAGTGGATCTGGAGGCCGAATGCCTTGGCCCGGCGTGCAACGGCTTGACCCACACGCCCCATGCCGACAATGCCGAGCCGCTTGCCGTAGATGCGATGCCCGAGCATCCAGGTCGGCGACCAGCCCTGCCATTCGTCTTCGGCGCCCCGCAGGATGTTCGCGCCCTCGGTCAGGCGCCGCGGCACGGCAATGATCAGCGCCATGGTCATGTCGGCGGTATCCTCGGTGAGGACGCCCGGCGTGTTGGTGACGATGATCGCGCGGTTCCGCGCCGTGTCGAGATCGATATTGTCGACGCCGGTGCCGAACTGGGCGATCAGCTTGAGATCGGGACCGGCCTGGCTCAGCACCGCCCTGTCTATGCGGTCGGTGACTGTCGGGACCAAGACGTTGGCGGTCTTGACCGCCTCGATCAGTTCCTCACGCGAAAAGGGCCTGTCTTCAAGATTAAGCCGCGCGTCGAATAGCTCTCGCAGCCGTGTCTCGACGACATCGGGGAGCTTACGCGTGACGATAACGAGCGGTCGGTCAGAAGCCATAATCAATCCCGTAAGGCGGCTAGGATCCGGGCAAGAGTCCCCGGAGATGATTGCCAGGTCGTTGTTTTGCGCGCTTTGTCTAACAGAAGGGGCTTTCCGAGATAAAGCGTCATATTGGCTTAGGGGCCCTGGAAATGGCCGTGAGCCACGATCCTTTCACTTTTCTCGGCCATTCAAGGAGGGCTGCCGATTCGGGTTGGGGGCCCAGCCGGCCATTATTTTCAGGCGCCACGGCGGGGGTGTGACAGTGCGCAATCGCATTTTGATCGGATTGGGCGTGGCCTTAGGCCTGGCGCTTGCCGCGGGTTCGGCACACGTTGCCGCCGAGGACGGTGCCGCGCAGGCCGCGACCGGCTCTACGTCGGGGCTGCGCGTGCCGCGGTTCGTTAGCCTCAAGTCCGACAAGGTAAACGTGCGCCGCGGCCCGAGCACCGACCAGTCCATCGTCTGGGTGTTCTCCCGCGCCGGCCTCCCCGTGGAGATCATCGCCGAATCCGAAAACTGGCGGCGCGTGCGCGACAGCGAAGGCGCCGACGGCTGGGTGTTCCACAGTCTCCTGAGCGGACGCCGGACGGTGCTCGTGAGCCCTTGGGACAAGGGCCAAACCGCGGTCGCGCTTCACGCCAGCCCCTCGACGGGATCCCGCGCCGTGGCCCAGTTACAGTCCGGCGTGCTCGGCAACGTCGT
>JAWKWG010000020.1:0-52430 GCA_041397675.1 Hyphomicrobiales bacterium
CATCTCGCGCTGGGCGTAGCCCTGGAAGGTGCCGACGAATCCGGGCGTGAAATAGTAGGAATACGTGGCGCCGAAGCGGGTCTGGAAGCCGTCGCGCAGCGTGTTGGTGGGGAGATCCGGCGTGTTGTTGATGTTCCGGTCGCGGGTCTCGAGGCGCGCGTCGAGGACGCTCCGCTCGGCCGAGAAGCTCAGGAGCCGAATACCCGCGCCGGGCGCCGTGAAATACTCCTCGTAGCCGAGATAGGCGAGGTCGCCGATGGCGTAGATGTAGAACCGGGTGGCGTCCCAGCCGATGCGCTTCAGATTGAAGGAGGGGCCAAGGGTCAGCTCGAAGAAATCGAGATCGATATCGTTGAGCTCGTCCTCGAAATACGCGGTCGAGTAGGCGAGGAAGTCGAACTCGATGCGGTCACCCTGTTTGAGATCGTACCCATAGTGCAATGTGCCGATATTGAGCGCGCTCCAGCCGGGGCGGCCGACCGACTGGTCGTCGAGGGTGAAATCGATACCGTTCAAGGTCACGCTGTTGGTGCCGGGACCGAAGTTCGCGTTGGTCTCATACCGGATGGCGCTGAAGATCGTCGCCGAGAAGGGCGGCGGATCGGAGGCGAGCGCGATCTGATCCATGTAGAGGCGCACCTTGTTCCTCACGTCGGGCGGCACGTTCGGATTGGCGTAGACCTGTTGGAAATAGCTTTGCGCCACGTCCGTGGCGCCGAGGCGGTAGTAGAGGATGCCGAGCTCAAGTTGGATGCGGGGCGTGTTTGGCGCGTAGATCAGCACGCGCTCGAGCGTGGAGATCGCGCCTTCGTAGTCGCCGGCGTCCGCGGAAAGCTGCGCGTATTCAAAAGCAAGGTCGAGATCGTTCGGGCGCGCGAGCATCTCGCGCAGCAAGGCCTCGCGGCGCGCATCCGTTCCACCTTCAGCGGCAATGACAGGCGCGGCCCCGCACACGACGAGACCGGCAATCGCGATCGCGATTGCCCAATTCGCCAGAACCCTCATGACCAGACCGCTCGGCCTTTCCGAGAGGCGCCCCGTAGGTTGAGCCCCACAGTGACCCCCATCCGCCGCAAAAGGTAGTGACTTAACCCTTTTTCGTCCAGTAGCGGCGGGGGTTTTGCGAGTGTTTTCAATGACTCTGTGGCCCGGCGGGCACGCAGATGTCATGCTATGGTTAACATTTGGGCGGGAGGCTGAGCGTGTCCCAAGCTAAGGTCTTGGAATTCATGGGGTGTACGGATTCGTACGACCCGCCCCCTGCAACCGTCGAGCGCATCGAGACCCACGCTTCCATCGTTTTTTTGGCAGGAAACTTCGCTTACAAGGTGAAGCGCGCGGTCAAGTACCCGTTTCTCGACTTCTCGAGCCTGGAAAAGCGGCATTCTGCTTGCCTCAACGAGCTCCGCATCAACACGCGCACCGCGCCTCAGCTTTATCTCGAAGTCGCGCCCATAACCCGAGAGCCTGGCGGCGGTTTCCGGCTTCGCGGGCGCGGGGAGGTCGTCGAATGGGTGCTCGTCATGCGCCGATTCGATCAGGAGGCGCTGTTCGACCACATGGCGGCGGACGGGCGCTTGTCGCTGGAGATGATGGGGCCTCTGGCCGAGGTCATCGCCAGGTTTCACGCCTCCGCCGACCGGATCCTGACCCAGGACCAGGCGGTGCGGCCGCTCGAGGGCGTGATTCGCGACCACGACGGCGTGCTCGCGGACAACCCGGATGCGTTTCCGCCCGACGAAGCCCAAGACTTCGCGCAGCGGACGCACGCGCTGTTCTCGGCGTTGTCCCCGTTTCTGCGCAAGCGCGCGTTGGCCGGCTATGTGCGCCACTGTCACGGCGATCTTCACTTGCGCAACATCGTCGAGGTCGGCGGCAAGCCCACGCTGTTCGACGCCATTGAGTTCGACGATCGGCTCGCGACCATCGACGTGCTCTACGATGTTGCGTTCCTGTTGATGGATCTCGGCAAGCGCGGGCTCGATGCTCACGCCAACACGGTGCTCAACGCCTATCTCGACGCGGACGGGGATAGCGGGAACCTGCTCGGGCTCGCTGCGCTGCCGTTCTTCTTGTCGCTGCGCGCGATGATCCGCGCGAAGGTGGAATTGCTGCGCGGGCGCGCTGCACTTCGCGATAAGTCCGCTGCAATAAGTGACGACGTGCGCGACTACTTTGCATTAGCGCGGCGCTTTCTTTCGCCGCACGCACCGCAGTTGATCGCGGTCGGGGGTCTGTCGGGGAGCGGGAAATCTGCGGTGGCGCGGGCGCTTGCGCCCATGATCGGCGCGTTTCCGGGCGCCGTCATCGTGCGCAGCGACATCGAACGCAAGCGGCTGTTCGCCGTTGATTTCGAAGAGAAACTTCCCGCTCGCGCCTACGCGCCCGAGGTCTCGCACGAGGTCTATGCCATGGTCCGCAAGAAAGCGGCGTTGGCGCTTGCCGCGGGCCGGTCGGTGATCGTCGATGCGGTCCACGCCAAGCCTGAAGAGCGCGCTGCGGTCGCTGCGCTCGCCGCCGCACATGGCGCTGATTTTGTTGGCCTATGGCTCGATGCGCCCGCGGACGTGATGCAAGATCGGGTCGCACGCCGCCATGGCGATGTGTCAGACGCCACGCCTCAAGTGGTCGAGGGCCAACTCGCCTATGACCTTGGCAAGATCGACTTTCATCGCGTCGATGCTAGCCAAGCCCTCGACGCGGTTGTCGCCGCGTGTCTTTCACGAGTCGCGCCAAAGGCTTAAGCGCCATTCATTCTTTGCTAACGCGCTGTGGCGGAGACTAACCGTGCGCCCAGGAGAGACCCGCCAGGTTTTGCGTACGAGGTCTTTCCGGGCGCATCCTTGTAAGCCCTTCGGGGGTCGGGTCGTTGCGTGGGGTGGGTCAGCTCACGCTTGCACAAAGTGCGGGCGGGCTAAGGTATCGCGTTGGCGCTTGCGCCATGCTGCGCGCTGCGTTGACTCTCACACTCATCTTCAGCTTGGCCGTAGCGATATCGGCGTGCGGCGGCGGCGGACAGAAGCTCGGCGAGCGGGTCATTCCACTTGGCCAGCCGGTGCCGAAAGGGGGCGGCCGCTATCTCGTCGGCGAACCTTACGACATCGCCGGCACGACCTATTACCCCAACGAAGATCCGAACTATGACCGTACGGGCCAGGCGTCGTGGTACGGCGAGTTGTTTCATGGCCGCTACACGGCCAACGGCGAGATCTACGACATGGACCGGCTGTCGGCGGCGCACCCGACCTTGCCGCTTCCGGTCTATGCGCAAGTGACCAATCTCAACAATGGCCGCACCATCATCGTGCGGGTCAACGACCGCGGCCCGTTTAGAAAGGATCGCATCATTGATCTGTCGCGACGCTCCGCCGAGGCGCTCGGGTTTCGCAGTCGCGGCACCGCCACGGTGCGGGTGAAGTATCTCGGCCGCGCGCCGCTCAACGGCGATGACAGCTATGAGCAGCGCTATCTGGCGAGCCGTGGTCTCCAGCGCTACGCCTCGACATCCGCGCCCAGCAGCGGTACGAAAGACCCGATCGCGGTGGCGAGCACTCCCGCCCAGCAAGGAGCCGCGCGGCCAGTCGCGATGGCGGCAATACCAGCGTCTCCGGCCGCCGGGGCCGTTGGTGTAGTCAAAGGCTCGCCTGAGGCCACAGGGTCGACGGCGCCGCTGGCCTCTGCCGGGCCGCGCCTCGTACCGTCCGCCGGGCCGCAAATTCAGGCAGGCTCATTCAAGAACAAGGACAATGCCGAGCGGGCGCGCTCCGTGCTGTCGCCCATTGCCCCCGTCGATGTCGCGGAAGTCGACGTGGGCGGCGAGATCTTCTATCGCGTCCGCGTGGGGCCATTTCCTGGTCAAACCGAGGCCGCGGCGGCCCTTCCCAGGGTGACAGCGGCCGGCTATCGGGGCGCCAAAATCATCATGCAAAACTAGGCATTGGGATGCCTCTGGTTGATTTTTGGAGCCGGAGGTTCGATAGTGACGGCGGTTCGCCGTAGCTTGGCCGCGGCATTATCCACCTCTATTCGACCCAGTTTGCTCGTGTACGCTCCGCGTAGATTGATGAAGATCGCCGTGGTCGGCGCCGTCCTCGCGCTCGGCGCGGCAAGCGTTGGCCAGCTTGCCCACGCCGCTTCGCCGACCGAATTCGACACCAAGGCGAAATACGCCATCCTCATGGATTCTGGCGCCAATCTCGTTCTTTTCGAGAAAGACGCCGACGCGCAGTTTGTGCCCGCGAGCATGAGCAAACTCATGACGCTTGCCGTCGTGTTCCGGGAATTGAAGGCAGGGCACATCAAGCTCGAGGACGAGTTCAAAGTTTCGGAGCATGCGTGGCGAGACGGCGGCGCGCCGTCGGGAACAGCCGCGATGTTTGCGCCGCTTGGCGACAATGTCAGCGTCGATCAATTGATTCAGGGCGTCACCGTTCAATCGGGCAACGACGCGACCATCATCCTTGCTGAAGGTATTGGCGGCACCGAAGAGGTGTTCGTCAAAATGATGAACGACTATGCGAAGGAAATCGGCCTAACGGAGTCGCACTTCGTCAACACGAATGGTCTTCCAGCCGAAGGCCATGTGATGTCGGCGCGTGATCTTGCCATCCTCGCCAAGCACCTGATCGACACGTATCCGGAGTACTACCACTACTTTGGCCAGAAGGAATTTCGGTACCGTGACAAGTTCACGTTCCGAAATCGCAATCCGCTGGTCTGGGCCGATATCGGCGTCGACGGTCTCAAGACTGGTCACTTGAAAGATGCCGGTTATGGGCTCGTCGCGAGCGGCAAGCAAGGCAATCAGCGCCTCATTCTCGTGGTGCATGGCCTTGAGTCGGCGAATGATCGGCAGGCAGAGTCGCGCAAATTGTTGGACTGGGGCTTCAGAACCTTCAAACCATTCCGTCTGTACGATGCGGGTGAGAAGGTAAGCGACGCACTGGTCTGGGGTGGCACCTCGCATTACGTGCCGCTAGTTGGCGATGGCGACATCAACCTCCTGCTGCCGATCACCGCGACGGGAGCCGTGTCGGCGTCGATCGTTTATGACGGCCCTATCAAGGCGCCAATCCGCAAAGGGGATCAAGTGGCGACGCTCCGCGTCACCGCAGCCGAGTCGACGGCGACAAACGACATTCCCCTCTATGCGGGTGAGGACATCGCGCAGAGCAGCTTCTACATGCGCGGTATCGACTCGCTGCTCGTGCTCGCCTTCGGCTGGCTTCTGTAACGACCTCCATGCAGCACGGCGTTGAAATCGGCCGCTTCATTACCTTCGAAGGCGGCGAGGGATCCGGCAAGTCCACGCAGGCTGGCATTCTCGCCAACCGCCTCGCACGAGCCGGCCGGCCTGTGTTCGCCACGCGCGAGCCTGGCGGATCGCCGCTCGCCGAGGAAATTCGCGAGGCACTGCTGGGCGGCAAGGTGTGGCAATTCGGGCCGCTCGCCGAGGCCGTGATGTTCTCGGTGGCACGCGCCGATCACGTCGATAACGCGATCCGTGACGCCATTCAGCAAGGCAAGTGGGTGGTGTGCGACCGGTTCATCGATTCCACACGCGCCTATCAGGGCGCGACAGCCGGCGTACCGCGCGGACTGATCAGCGCACTCGAGCGGTTGACCGTGGGACCGCTGTCGCCTGACATCACCTTCATCTTGGACATTCCCGCCGAGGAGGGGCTTGCCCGCGCGCAAGAGCGGGCCGAAGGCGCCGAGCCTGACCGCTTCGAGGGACAGGAGCTGATGCTCCACGAAAGGGTGCGGCGTGCGTTTCTCGACATTGCCGAGGAGGAGCCCGACCGCTGCATCGTGGTTGACGCCAGCCAGCCCGAAGCGATGGTGGCCGAGGACGTGTGGGAAGCGGTCCTCCACCGATTGAACCCATGAGCCTCGCTGCCGAGCGGTCGCGTAGCGCCGCCGTCGAGCCAGACCGTCTCGATCCGTTTTCAAGCCCACGCGAAGTCGACCGCGTGTTCGGCCACGAGGAGGCGATCGGCGAGTTCGAGGCGGCGCTTAAGAGCGGCCGCATGCATCATGCCTGGCTGTTGGTAGGCCCTGAGGGCATTGGCAAGGCGACGCTGGCCTACCGTTTCGCGCGTGAGGTGCTCGCGCAAGGCGGGCCATCCCCGAATGACATCCACGCGGACCATCCCGTGTTCCGCAAAGTGGCAGGCCTGTCGCATCCCAATCTGCTGCTGATCCGGCGCTCCTGGATCGAGAAGTCGAAGCGCTACTCGCAATGGATCGGTGTCGACGAAGTGCGGCGCTTGCGTGCGTTCCTCGGTCACTCGGCCGGCGAGGATGGCTGGCGCGTCGTCATCGTCGATCGTGCCGACGAGTCGAATCAGAACGCCGCCAACGCACTCCTCAAGGCGCTTGAAGAGCCGCCGCCCCAGACGCTGTTCCTCTTGGTGTCAAGCGCCGAGGGGCGTCTTCCCGTGACCATTCGCTCGCGTGCGCGCGCTTCGCCTGACGGCTCTTGGCGCGGACGACCTGGAGCAGGCGGTGCGGGCGGCGTTGACCCGCGACGGTCAGAAGGCCAATCCCGAGACGCTCAGCTTGGCGCTTGCGCTGAGCCAGGGCAGCGTGCGTCGCGCGCTCGAGCTCGTCTCGGGTGAGGGGATCGGGCTCTACAACAACATTATCGAGACTTTAGCCAGCCTTCCCGAGCTCGACGGCGCAGGTCTGCACAAACAGGTGGACCGGCTCGCGAGCACAGCCGATACGGAGCGGCTCGAGCTCTATCTGTCGCTGTTGCTCGGCCTGATAGAACGGCTCATCCGCCACGCCGCGACGGGCGAGGGCTTGATCGATCAGGATGAGCAGGACATCGCTAAACGCCTCGTCTCGCAGAACAATCTCGCACGGTGGGCGGAAGCCTGGGAGGCGATTTCCGAGGCACGCGATGAGGCCTTCGCGCTCAATCTGGACCGCAGCGTTCTCGTGCTCGACGCCTGGTTCCGCCTCCAACAACTCGCACGTGAGCATCCTGTTTAGGGCATTCCGTCGGCGCGCTTGCCGGGGGCGACGAGCGGGGATATGTCTCCGCCATGGCTGACAAGCGGCCCTATTACATCACCACGGCCATCTCCTATCCGAACGACGCGCCCCACATCGGCCATGCCTATGAGGCCGTCGCGACGGACGCACTTGCGCGTTTCCGGCGCTTGCAAGGCCTGGACGTGTTCTTCCTCACTGGCACCGACGAGCACGGCATCAAGATGCTGCAGACCGCGCGGGCGCAAGGCATCTCTGCGGCCGAGCTTGCCGACCGCAACACGCCGAAGTTTCGCGCGATGGTGCAGGCGCTCAACTGCTCCAACGATGACTTCATCACCACGCGCGAGGAGCGCCACATCCTGGCAAGCCAGGAGTTGTGGCGGCGCATGAAAAATGCCGGCGACATCTATCTCGACAAATATGCCGGGTGGTACTCCGTGCGTGACGAGGCTTACTACGACGAGAGCGAGTTGAAAATGGGCGTGGACGGCAAGAAGCTGTCGCCGCAAGGCACGCCCGTCGAATGGGTCGAAGAGGAGAGCTATTTCTTCCGCCTCTCGGCGTTCCAGGACCGGCTGCTCGCCCATTACGAGGCGCATCCCGAGTTCATCGGCCCTGAGACGCGGGCGAACGAAGTGAAGAGCTTCGTGCGCGGCGGGCTCCAAGATTTGTCGGTGTCGCGCACCACGTTCGACTGGGGCGTGCCGGTGCCGGACGATCCCAAGCACATCATGTATGTGTGGGTGGATGCATTGACCAACTACATTACCGGCGTTGGCTTTCCCGACGAGGACTCGGAGAGTTTCAAGAAATATTGGCCGGCCGACGTGCACATCATCGGCAAGGACATCATCCGCTTTCACGCGGTCTATTGGCCGGCGTTCTTGATGTCTGCGGGGGTCGCGCCGCCGAAGCGAGTGTTCGGCCATGGCTTTCTCTATAACCGCGGGGAGAAGATGTCGAAGTCGGTCGGCAACGTGGTCGATCCCTTCGTGCTGGCAAATGACTTTGGCGTCGATCAGATCCGCTACTTCCTGTTGCGCGAAGTGCCGTTCGGCCAAGACGGGAACTACAGCCGTGAAGGCATCACGCAGCGCATCAATGCGGACCTCGCCAACGATCTCGGCAATCTCGCGCAACGCTCGCTGTCGATGATCGCCAAGAACTGCGGGGGCAAGGTGCCGAAGCCGGGCAAGCTAACGGAAGCCGACGAGACGATCCTCGCCGCGGTCGACGGCGTGCTGCCACGCGTCGAGGAGGCGATCGATGCGTTCGCCATTCATCGGGCGCTCGAGATCGTGTGGGCGCTGATTGCCGACGCCAATCGCTATTTCGCTGGCGAGGAGCCGTGGGCGCACAAGAAGACCAATCCAGAACGCATGGAGACCATTCTCTACGTCACGGCGGAGATCACGCGACAAATCGCGATCCTGGTGCAGGCGGTGATGCCGGAGAGTGCTGCCAAGCTTCTCGATCAGCTCGGCGTGCCGAAAAATGCGCGCGACTTCTCAAGTCTCGGAGCGAAGGGACGGCTCAAGCCGGGCACGGCATTGCCGGCGCCGTCACCGGTGTTCCCGCGCCACGTCGAAGAAGGCAGCGAGGCCGCGGCCTCCTAGCATTAGCGGCAGAGCTGTTTGATGCGCGGTTCGTCGACGCCTTCGACCAACACGCCGCCTATGAACATGCGCGGGACGGCCGTATCGCCAAACCGCCTGATCATGTCCGCTTGGACTGACGGGGTGGTCGCGTCGCGGATGGAATATTTGATGTGATTACGGGCGAGGATGGCCCTGACCTGGCGGCAATAAGAGCACCAAGAGGCGTTGTACAAGACCACGCGCTTGCTGCATCCCGCTTCCGCCGGTCCTGCTGCGAAGGCGAGCAGGGCTGCCGTGACAGTCGCCACGATGTACGCGCGATGGCCGTTGCGTCTTTGCATCACAATTGTCTCCAAATCGCGAGATAACGCCTCTTGTCTCTTAGGCTCCGATGTTTCACATAAAGGTCTGGCCGAACAGGGCGCCCGTTACCCTAGCAGTCTGAAGAACAAAGGCATTTCATCTTTCCGTGATGCTGATCGACAGTCATTGCCATCTCGACTTCCCGGAGCTCAAGGACGAACTTGGGGCGGTGCTCGACCGTGCGCGGGACGCCGGCGTCGGCCTCATGGTGACGATCTCGACCCGCGTCGCGCAGTTCAACGAGCTGAAGGCGATCGTCGAGGCCAACGACAACGTCTATTGCTCGATCGGCACCCATCCGCACAACGCGGCGGAGGAGCCGGACATCACCGTCGAGGAGCTGGTCGACATCTCGCGCCACAAGAAGGTGGTGGCGATCGGCGAGGCGGGGCTCGACTACCACTACGACAACAGTCCGCGCGATGTGCAGAAGAGGAGCTTCCGCACCCATATCGCCGCGGCGCGGAAGACGGGGCTGCCGCTCGTCATTCATGCGCGCGAGGCGGACGCCGACATCGCCCGCATTCTCGAAGAGGAGACGCAGGAGGGGGCGTTTCCCTTCGTGCTCCACTGCTTCACCAGTGGCGCTGACCTCGCTCATCGCGGGCTCGCGCTCGGCGGCTATATCTCGTTCTCTGGCGTGGTGACCTTCAAGAAGGCGGACGAACTGCGCGACATTGCGCTCGCCGTGCCGTACGACCGCATCTTGGTCGAGACCGATGCGCCTTATCTTGCGCCGGAGCCGTATCGCGGCAAAACCAATGAGCCGTCTTACGTGGTCAGCACTGCGGCGCGGCTCGCCGAATTGCGCGGCACGAGCGAGGAAGAGTTGGCCCGCACCACGACGGACAACTTCTTTCACCTGTTCAAGAAGGTGCCGCGCGCGGCGCTAAAGGGCTAGCCTGGCGCCGCATGAGCTTGAAAGTCACCATTCTCGGCTGCGGCACCTCTGGGGGCGTGCCCCGTATCGGCAACGAATGGGGTGCGTGCGATCCGAATAACCCAAAGAATCGCCGTCGGCGTTGCGCGCTTCTGGTCGAGCGCGAAGGCGCCGATGGTACTACTCGGGTGCTGGTCGACACGCCGCCGGACCTGCGCGAGCAACTGATCGATGCGGGCGTCGGCTTGCTCGACGGCGTGCTTTATACCCACGAGCATGCCGACCACTGTCACGGCATCGATGATTTGCGCATCGTCGCTTATAACGGGCGCCGCCGGGTTGATGTCTATTTCGATGCGGCGACCGGCAAGCTACTGCGCGAGCGGTTTGCCTATTGCTTCGAGACGCCCCCCGGCAGCGAGTATCCGGCTGTGCTCAATGGTCATGAGATCACGGCGGGCGAGACGGTGCGGATCGAAGGGCCCGGCGGCGTGATCGAAGCGCTGCCGTTCAGCCAACAGCATGGCACGATACAGACGCTCGGCTTCCGCTTCGGCGGCATCGCCTATTCGCCGGACGTGAGCGATATCCCCGAACGGTCTGTGCCGCTACTTCAGAATCTCGACGTGTGGATACTCGATGCGCTGCGCTACACAACTCACCCAAGCCACCTCTCGGTGGAGCAGGCGTTATCGTGGATCGAATGCATCAAGCCGAAGCGCGCGGTGCTGACCCACATGCATGTGGATTTGGACTATGCGGCGTTGGCTGCCCAGCTGCCCGACGGCGTCGAGCCCGCCTATGACGGCATGGTCCTGACGACGGCTTAGCCTCGTTACACTTCGACGATTTCGCCGCTTTTCGTGACGCCAGGCAGGGCGAGCCCGGCAATGACTTCGGCCACGGCCTCAGGCGCCTGCAAAGTCTCCTGATCCTCGCCGGGATAAGCCTCAGCGCGCATGCGGGTGGCGGTGGCGCTGGGATCGACCAGGTTGACCGTGATGGGGCTGTCTGAGGTCTCGTTGGCATAGGTCTTGGCCAGCGTTTCGAGCCCCGCCTTGGAGACGGAGTAGGGCGCCCAATAGGCCCGCCCCGTGTCGGCGACCCCCGACGACGTCACGAAGATCACGCGGCCCGCATCTGAGCGGCGGAGCAGAGGATCGAGGGTACGGATCAGGCGCCAATTGGCGGTGAGATTAACGGCGAGCACTTGCTCCCACGTCTCCGACGCGATGTGGGTCAGGGGACGCAAGCCGCCCAGCAGCCCGGCATTGCCGACAAAGATATCGAGCTTGCCGAAGCGCTCGTAAAGCGAGGGGCCGAGCGCGTCGATCTTCTTGCCGTCGGCGAGGTTGAGCGGAACGATGGACGCGGTGCCGCCTTCCGCCCTGATGGCGTCGTCGATGTCTTCGAGCGACTTCTGTGTCCGCCCAAGCAGGAGCACATGCGCGCCTTCACGGGCGAGCGCGAGCGCTGTGGCGCGACCGATGCCGCGCGAGGCGCCGGTGACAAGCGCAATACGATCCTTGAGGCGCTCAGCGCTCAACCGACCTCAGCGAGGAACGAGAGCTGCTTCTGCTGCGGCGGGCCTTCGCGGTCGCGCAGCCTGGTCGGATATTCGCCGGTGAAGCAGTGGTCGGTGAACTGCGGATGGTCGTCGTCGCGACCTTCGTATCCCATCGCCTTGTAAATGCCGTCGACCGAGAGGAAGGCGAGGGA
The DNA here is from genome assembly GCA_041397675.1 of Hyphomicrobiales bacterium. Taxonomy (GTDB): domain Bacteria; phylum Pseudomonadota; class Alphaproteobacteria; order Rhizobiales; family Methyloligellaceae; genus Methyloceanibacter. The sequence continues at coordinate 11,563 of JAWKWG010000020.1, forward strand.
GTCGGCGCCGATAAACTCACGCATCTCCTCGATCGTGCGGTGCGCCGCGAGCAGCTTGTCCTGTTCCGGCGTGTCGATGCCGTAAAAGTCGGGGTGGGTGATAGGCGGGCTTGAGATGCGCATATGCACTTCTTTGGCGCCGGCCTCGCGCATCATCTGCACGATCTTCACCGAGGTGGTGCCGCGCACCACGCTGTCGTCGATCAGCACGATGCGTTTGCCTTTCACTTGGAGCTCGTTGGCGCTGTGCTTCAGCTTCACGCCGAGTTGGCGGATGCGCTGCTCCGGCTCGATGAAGGTGCGCCCCACATAGTGATTACGGATGATGCCGAATTCGAAGGGAAGCCCCGCCTCTTGCGCGAAGCCGATGGCCGCAGGCACGCCGGAGTCCGGAATGGGCACGACCATGTCGGCATCCGCGGGCGCCTCGCTGGCCAATTGGCGGCCCATCTCTTTGCGCACGTCATAGACGGAGCGGCCGCCGATGATGGAGTCGGGCCGGGCAAAATAGATGTATTCGAAGATGCAAAGCCGCGCGGGATGCTTGGGAACGAAGCGGTGGCTCTCGATGCCGTCGCGGGTGGCGATCACGACCTCGCCGTTCTCCACCTCACGCACGAACTCGGCGCCGATGATGTCAAGCGCGCAGGTCTCCGACGCGAGCACCCATGACTCGCCGAGCCGGCCGAGGACGAGCGGGCGGATGCCGTAAGGATCGCGCGCGCCGACGAGCTTCTTGTTGGTCATGCCGACGAAGGCGTAAGCGCCTTCGACCTGAAGCAGAGCCTCGATGAACTTCTCGACGAACAGGCGCTTCTCGCTGCGCGCGACGAGATGGAGGATCACCTCGGTGTCGGTGGTGGACTGGCAGATGGCGCCCTTCTTGATGAGGTTCTCGCGCAAGGTGAGCGCATTGGTGAGATTGCCGTTATGGCCAAGGGAGAACCCGCCGGATTGCAGATCGACGAATAGCGGCTGCACGTTGCGCATGACCGGATCGCCGCAGGTGGAGTAGCGCACGTGGCCGATGGCCATGTCGCCCTTGAGGCGATCGATTACGGGGCGCGACGTGAAATGATCGCCGACCAGGCCGAGGCGGCGCTCGGTATGGAAATGCTCGCCGTCGAAGCTGACGATGCCGGCGGCCTCTTGGCCGCGATGCTGGAGGGCGTGAAGGCCAAGTGCCGTCAGCGCAGCGGCGTCGGGATGGTTGAAGATCCCGAATACGCCGCACTCTTCGTGCAGCCGGTCCTCTTCGAGCCAGCTCAAAGCACGAGAATCGCTCAGGTCAGCCTGTTCGGTCACGGGCATAGGCCTCCTCCCCATAAATAGGCGCCCTGGCAGGGCCTTCAATGCCACGCAACTCTTTACCTTACGCGCGCACTTACGACGGCTGGTCGGGCTGCGCCGGCGCGCCTTCGCCAGGGGCTCCGGGTTCGCCCTCTGGCTGTCCTTCGGTGCCCCCTTCATCGTCCTGGCCGCCCGGCAAATACTCTTCGGGGTGCATGGGCAGCAGGGATTCGATCGCGACCTGGGTCTGCTGGAGAAGGGGATAGGATCGCGCGTTGCGGACCCACTCTGGCTGGTCTCGCGCTAGCGCGGTGAACAGGATGAAAACGATGGCGACGAGGAGGAAGCCCCGCGCCAGGCCGAAAATGAAGCCAAGCGTCCGGTCGAGCGCGCCGACCCGGCTATCCAGCACCTTGTCGGAGATGCGGAAGGTGATCAGGCTGACGATGATCAGGGTGACGATGAACACGCCGGCGGCGAAGACGATCTGAGCGATGCTCGGATTGTCGATATAGGGCGTCAGAACCTCGAAATATCGGGGGGTAAAATAAAGGGCCGCGACGGCGGCCATGGCCCAAGAGAAAATCGACAAAACCTCGCGCGTAAAGCCGCGGACCATGGCCAGAAAGCCCGATACGAGCATGATCACGATTAAAATAATATCGAGCCAGGAGATCGGCATTCGCTAGGCTCCCTCGGGTCGGCGGCAGACTATCACGATTCCTCGGGATGAAGCATAAATGGCCCGGCCGGGCAATGACCCACAGGTAACACTTGGCGCATTGTCGCAGGGGGTGTGGCTATTCTGCGGGCAGCGCGAACCACGCCACAAGTTCGTCTAATTGCGAGACCGGATTGAGGGCAATTCCCTCGGCCTCGCGGTCACCTGAGAGGCCAGCTGCAGGCAGAACTGCGCGGCCGAAGCCGAGCTTGGCCGCCTCCTTTAGGCGCTGGTCGGTATGGCCCACGGCGCGGACCGCGCCGGTCAAGCTCACCTCGCCGAAATAGACCGCGTCGTCGGGCGCCGGGCGTCCGGCGAACGAGGAGAGGAGCGCCGCGGCGGCCGCAAGATCGGCGGCAGGCTCGGTGAGCCGCAAGCCACCTGCGACATTCAGGTAGACATCGTGGGCGCCGAGGCGAACGCCGCAGCGAGCCTCGAGCACCGCGAGCAACATGGAGAGACGATTGGGGTCCCAGCCCACCACAGCGCGTCTTGGCGTGCCAAGGGCAGACGGCGCCACGAGCGCTTGAATCTCCACAAGGATCGGCCGTGTGCCTTCCATGCCGGCGAGCACGGCGGTGCCGGGCGTGCCCCGGTCGCTCTCGTTGAGAAACAAGGCCGAGGGGTTTTCCACCTCTTTCAGGCCTTCGTAGCGCATCTCGAACACGCCGATCTCGTCGGTCGGACCGAATCGGTTTTTCACGGCGCGCAAAATGCGGAACTGATGGCCGCTCAGGCTTTCGAAATAGAGGACCGTATCGACCATGTGCTCGATCACCTTTGGCCCGGCGATCTGTCCGTCCTTGGTGACATGACCGACAAGCACCAGCGTCGAGCCGCTTCCCTTGGCGTAGCTGATCAGCGCGGACGCGCAGCCGCGCAATTGCGAGATCGTGCCGGGCGCTGATTCGATCCCCTCGGACCAAAGCGTCTGCACGGAGTCGATGACGACGAGAGCAGGGGCCCGGTCACTACCGAGCGTAGCGATGATGTTGGCGACATTGGTCTCGGTGCCGAGCGCGACAGGGGCTTCGGCCAGTCCGAGGCGCGTCGCGCGCATGCGTACTTGCGCCGGCGCTTCCTCACCCGACAGGTAGACGACGCGCACCCCATCCTGCGCGAGTTCCGCGGCGGCCTGCAGGAGGAGCGTCGACTTGCCAATGCCTGGATCGCCGCCGACCAGAACGGCGGAGCCTGGAACGAGGCCGCCACCGAGCACGCGGTCGAGCTCGGCGATGTTCGTCTCGAGACGCGGCGCATCGAGCGCTTCTGCGGAAAGTGTCTCGAACGACGCGAGCCGTCCCTTGCCACCTTTAATAGCGACCAGAGCCGGTGAGTTCGTCGCGGGCGCCGCTTCCTCGATGATCGAGTTCCACTCGCCGCAAGACGCGCATTTCCCCGACCAGCGCGCCGTCACCGCGCCGCAGGCCTGACAAACATAAGCTTTGGAGGCTTTGGCCATGCGCGCAGATTTACGACCCGCCGATATAGCGGCGCAAGGCGCGTTGGCTGAGCGCGGTGAGAACCTCGTAGTCGATGGTGCCGGCATGCGCCGCCAGTTCGTGCGCGCTGGTGTTTGGCCCCAACACCTCGACCCAGCCCCCGCGCCGCGCAAGGGTCTCTGGAATGCCAGTCACATCCACGGTGATCAGATCCATGGAGACGCGCCCCAGGATCGGCGCGGCATGATCGCCCAGATGCACGACGGGCCCTTGTTCGCCGTCGCCTCGTGAGAGGGTTCGGAACAGCCCATCGGCATAGCCCACGGAAACCGTAGCGATCCGTGATGGCCGCTGAAGCGTGCGCGTCGCGCCGTAGCCCAAGGTCTCGCCGGGAGCGACTTCGCGCACTTGCAGGATGCGGCCCTTGAGATGAACGACGGTGCGGAACGGGTTTGGCCCAACTCGTTGGGGATGCCCGCCGTAGAGCGCGATGCCGGGCCGCACCAAGTCATAGACAAAGTCTGGTCCGAGCATGATGCCGGCAGAATTGGCGAGGCTTGTCAGTGCGCTGGGGAGGCGGGCTCGGAGTTCGTCGAAGGTTCGCCGCTGCGCTTCGTTCTTGGCGTGCTCGGGCTCGTCGGCGCAGGCGAGATGACTCATCACCAGCGAGAGGGCGAAGGCCGCCCACAGATCGCGCGCGTCGGCAACGGTCTCCACGTCGTCAAACGTTAGGCCGAGCCGGTTCATGCCGCTGTCGATATGTACGGCGCAGGGAGCTTCGCCGACACGGGCGCAAAACGCTGCCCACTCCCGGATCTCATCGGCGCTGTTCAACACGGGACGCAAATTGAACTCGCGAAACGTTTCTGCCGTGCCGGGCATGAGTCCGTTCAAGTCGTAGATGATCGCCTCGGGCAGGAGGCGGCGTAGCGCCATTGCCTCGGCGAGGGTTGCCACGAAGAACGTCTTGCAGCCCGCACGCCACAAAGCCGCGGCCGCTTGCACCATGCCGAGGCCATAGGCATCGGCCTTGACCACGGCAGCGCACTCGGCTGTGCCGGCGAGATCGCGCAGGTGGCGATAGTTGGCGACGAGCGCGTCGAGGTCGATGACGAGGACGGCGGTCTCGTTGGTCTCGGCTTGTGGCTCGGTGGCGGTATCGCGCGGACGCGCCGGCGTCACTCCCGCCGCTCCGGCAGCCGCTCCGACGCCGCCAGATTGGAGAACCTCGTGAACTCCGGCGTGAACTGCAGCGTCACGGTTCCGGTCGGGCCGTGGCGTTGCTTGCCGATGATCACTTCGGCTTTGCCGGTCACGGTGTTCATTGCTTCTTGCCACTGGCGGTGCTCTTCGGTGTTCTCGCGGGGCTGGCTGCGCTCCAGATAGTATTCCTCGCGGAACACGAACATTACCACGTCGGCATCCTGCTCGATGGAGCCGGATTCGCGCAAATCTGCCAATTGCGGCCGCTTGTCCTCCCGCTGCTCCACCTGGCGGGAGAGCTGGGAGAGGGCCAGGATCGGCACGTGAAGCTCCTTGGCTAAGGCCTTGAGTCCCGTAGTGATTTCCGAAACCTCCTGGACGCGGCCCTCCTGGGCGCGCCGCGACGAGCCCGACAGCAGCTGGAGATAGTCGACGACGATGAAGCCAAGACCGCGTTGCCGCTTGAGCCGCCGGGCGCGGGCGGCGAGCTGGGCCACGGTGATGCCGCCGGTTTGGTCGATGAACAGCGGCAGGTTCTGAAGCTCCTGGGACACCTCGACGATGCGATCGAACTCGTCGGAGTCGATGCGGCCGCGGCGGATGCGCTCGGACGGAATGTAGGACTGCTCGGAAATGATGCGCGTGGCGAGCTGCTCAGCCGACATTTCGAGCGAGAAGAACCCGACCACGGCGCCGTCGACCGGCTCATCGGTCTCCTGGTTGGCGATGTAGGTCTTCGCGACGTGATAGGCGATGTTGGTGGCGAGCGCCGTCTTTCCCATTGATGGGCGGCCGGCGATGATGACGAGGTCCGACGCCTGCAGACCGCCCATGCGCTGGTCGAGATCGGCGAAGCCGGTGGCGATGCCAGACAAGCCACCGTCGCGGCGATAAGCGTTGGCGGCCATGTCGATGGCGTCGGTGAGCGCGGAGGAGAACGGTTCGAAGCCTGCGCCGTACTTGCCGGTCTCTGCCAGTTCGTAGAGTTGCTGCTCTGCATCCTCGATCTGCGTGGACGGCGGCGCGTCGATCGGTGAATCGTACGCGGTGTTGACCATGGTCTCGCCGATGTCGATCAGCTGGCGGCGCACGGCGAGGTCGTAGATGGTGCGGCCGTAATCCTCGGCGTTGATGATGGTGGTGGCGTTGGCCGCGAGCCGCCCGAGATATTGCGGCACCGACAAATCGCCCACCGGCTCGTCTGCCTGGAAGAAGGTCTTGAGGGTGATCGGGGTGGCGCGCTTGCCGCCGAGAACAAGCTTCGAGGCGGTCTCGTAGATGCGGCCGTGAAGCGGATCGAAGAAGTGCCCGGGCTTCAAGAAGCTCGACACCCGGTCCACGGCTTCGTTGTTGACGAGGATGGCTCCGAGCAGAGCCTGCTCCGCCTCGAGATTATGGGGCGCGTCGCGGAAAACCGGGGTTTCAGGGGCAGGGCGAATCAAAGCGGTCATTGCCCAACACTACCCAAAAGCAATGGGCCTGCCAGATGTCAGGTCTGTGAACATCGGGGAGATCGTGGCGGAACCCACAGGGAAGGCGAGGGCCCCCTAGCGGCTCGTCCGGCGCTTGCGCGATTGGGCGTGCTGGCCGTCGCGGGCGCGAAGCTCCCGCTCGCCGTCATACATATAGTCGCGGGTCAGCGGCAGCGCGCCCTGGTCCTTGGTCAGTTGTAGTTGGAAGACCATCAGGTTCTGGTAGCGGAATGCGGTTTCCGAACCGGCGAGATACATCTCCCACATGCGGCAGAACTTCTCGCCGAATTTCTCGGCCGCCGTGTGCCATGCGCTGCGGAAGCGCTGGCGCCAATGGCGCAAGGTCATGGCGTAGTGAAGCCTGAGGATCTCCACGTCCGTTGCGAGCAGGCCCTCGCGCTCGACGGCAGGCAAGACCTCGCTCAAGGCGGGGATATAGCCGCCGGGGAAGATATACTTGGCGATGAAGGGGTTGGTCGCAGCCGGCCCATCGAAGCGGCCGATCGAGTGGAGCAGGGCGACGCCGTCATCGCTGAGGAGGTGGCCCACGCGCTCGAAAAACGTGCGGTAATGAGCGGCGCCGACATGCTCGAACATGCCGACCGAGACGATGCGGTCGAACTTGCCATCGAGCTTGCGGTAGTCGACCAGCTCGAAGTTGACGGCTTTCGATAGGCCTTCGGCCCGGGCGCGGTCGCGCGCGATCTTGAGTTGCTCCTCGCTCAAGGTGATGCCGGTGACCTCGACATGAGCGGTCTTGGCGAGGTAGAGCGCAAGGCCACCCCAGCCCGAGCCGATATCGAGCACGCGCATGCCGTCGCGCAGGTCCAGCTTGGCGGCTATGTGGCGCTTCTTCGCCTCTTGCGCATCGTCGAGCGACATTTGCTCGTTCTCGAAATAGGCGCAGGAGTATTGCCGGTCCTTGTCGAGGAACAGGTCGTAGAGCGAGCCGTCGATGTCGTAGTGATGCGCGACATTGCGCTTGGCGCGACCCACGGGGTTGTAGTGCTGGAGGCGCCGCGTGATGAACAGCAGGCGATCAAGCACTTTCAGCCAGCGGGGCCAAGGTTGTCTGGCGGCGTTGGTGAGCAGAAGCTCGAGGAACTCATAGATGGTCCCTTGCTCGATGATGAGCCGGCCATCCATATAGGCTTCGCCAATGGCGAGCGGCGGATTCAGCGCGAGTAGCCATTCGGTGCGCTTGTCGGCCACCCGCGCGACAATCGGGTTGCCGCTGCGGTCGCCATAGCCGTAGGCGCGACCATCGGCGTCGACCAGTCTCAGGTGACCGGTCGTAACGGTCTTCTCAAGCGAGTAATGGAGCGGGCGGAACATCCTCCTACGCTCCCAGTGTCGTTGTCCTCAGGCTCCGTCGAGTCGCGGTTGAGCCTATAGTTATCTTAAGAAGCGAAGGCAGGCGTTACAACAACCTGCCGTACGCTTTCCTTAAGACATTGTGTCGCTTTACGAAGCGGCCTCGGTATCCTGATCTTCCTTGGCCTCTTCCTGCCCTTCCTGTGTGGGGGCGGCGCCTTCCTCGAACAAATTCTCCGCGGCAACGCGGGCGGCTGCGGCGTCCTCTTCCTCGTCGGTGAGGGTGCGCGTGACGTCTTCACCGCGCGCCTGGCGGGTTGCTTCTTCCTGGGAGCGAGCAACGTTTACGACGACGTGCGGCTCCACTTCGCCGTGAAGGGAGACGCGGACCTCGTGCAGGCCGAGCGCCTTGATCGGCCGGTCGAGCAGCACCTGACGCCGGTCGATCGAAAAGCCGCCGTTGGTGATCGCGTCAGAGATGTCGCGGGTCGAGACGGAGCCGTAAAGCTGGCCATTGTCGCCCGCCTGGCGGATGACGATGAAGCTCTGGCCGTCGAGTTTACCGGCCACGGCTTGCGCTTCGGTCTTGAGCTCGAGGTCGCGCGCCTCGAGCTGCGCGCGCTCGGTCTCGAAGCGCTTGCGGTTTTCCTCGGTGGCGCGGAGCGCCTTGCCGTGCGGCAAAAGGAAGTTGCGGGCGTAGCCGTCCTTCACGGTGACGACGTCACCCATCTGGCCGAGGCGCCCGATACGTTCGAGCAGGATCACTTGCATGGTTCGGTACTCCTATCGTTGTCAGTCTGTTTCGTCGTGCTTGGAGGGCAGGCCGCGGCCGGCGCTTTTGGCGCGTAAGCCGAACAAGGGTTCGCCGAGGCCGACAATGGCCACGAGAATGGCGACCCAACCCAAGAAAAGAATGCCGAGATAGACGAGGGCCAAGAGCAGGCCGCGAAAAGGGACGCCGAGGCTATAGACGTGAATCACCGCCAAGCCTTGCAGGACGTAGGCGAACAGCATCGCGCCGGCGAAGCCGGTGGCGAGCAGGCCGAGCAGCCCCGGCAGGAATGACAGAGCGAGCGCGATGGCGAACACCAACACGAAGGCGTTCGGAACTTCGAGGTCGTGCAGGTTTGGCCAAGGGCGGAGCGCACGGCCCGAGGCATCGACGATGATGCCGGCGAGCCACAAGTTGAACAGGCTCACCGTGAGCCAAACGATGGCGAGCATCGCGGGCAATGCCGTGGCAATGAGGGTCGCAAGCTGTTCGACGGTCTCCTTCGTCAGGGCGGTGCCGTCGGGATCGAGCACCTTCAGCATGGTCTGGTCGAACATGGTGCGCACGGCCTCGTCATAGCCGCCCTGCTTGAGCCAGAGCGCCATTACCACGGCGCTTGCCAGCAGCCCGGCGATGACGGCTGCCCATCCCACGAGCCGCCCGGGCGGATACCACTCGACGCCGCTTGCCGCGCCTTCCGGCGAGGCGAAGGGCCGCGACAGGAGAATCAAGCGCACGAGCACCACGATCGGTATGGCGTAGACGATGGCGAAAACGAGCGCTGCGCCGGGGCCGATGCTGACGCCGACCAGGATGATGCCGGTCAAAGCGGCAACGAGCGCGGCTGCGCTACCCCAAGCCAGCCCCGCTAGGCAAAGCGGCAAGGGCGCGAGGTAGAACAGCACGATGGCGAGCGCGGGCGAGGCCCCGGCTGACGCAAAAAGCGCCGCGGAGACCAGGCCTGCGCCTGCGCCAATGATGAGATGTATCGGCATCGGTTTCGCTGTCCCGCCTCCTCGAAGAGCGGTTAGGGGAGGGCAAGTGCCCGCCCCAACTTTCTGTCAAAGGTTCAAGCCGCCAGGCTCAAACCTCCATCTACTGAATCAGATACGGCAGCAGGCCGAGAAAGCGGGCGCGTTTGATCGCGCGCGCGAGCTCGCGCTGCTTCTTGGCGGAGACGGCCGTGATGCGGCTCGGCACCATCTTGCCGCGCTCCGATACGTAGCGTTGCAGCAGCTTCACGTCCTTGTAGTCGATCTTGGGTGCCTTATCGCCGGAGAACGGGCATGTCTTGCGCCGGCGATAGAAGGGACGGCGGGGCTGAACCGAGGTCGTGCTCATTCGCTGTCCTCCTCGCCGCTGGACTTGTCGTCGCTGTCATCGGAGTCATCGCGCGAATGGCTGGATTGATCGCGATCACGATCACGGTCACGGTCGCGACGTGGGCCGCGGCGTCCGTCACGGTCGCCGCGATCGCCACGGCCATCGCGATCGTCGCGGTCGGAGCGGCGCATCATGGCGGAGGGTCCGGTGTCGTGCTCGTCGACCTTGATGGTCAGGAAGCGGATGACGTCGGACGAGAGACCCATCTGGCGCTCCAACTCGGCGATGGCCGTATGTGGTGCGTCGATATTCATCAGCGTGTAGTGAGCCTTGCGGTTCTTCTTGATCTTGTATGAAAGGGACTTCAGCCCCCAATACTCGGTCTTGCCAACAGTCCCGCCGTTCTCCTCGACCAGAGAGCGGAAGGTCTGCAACAGGCCCTCGGCCTGTTGGGCAGAAATGTCCTGGCGCGCCAGGAACACGTGCTCGTAGAGAGGCATGAAACGCCTTTCCTTCTTCATTGCCCCGGCGCGAAGCCTCGCATGGGCGCTTTTGAAGGAAAGGCCCAAGATTAGCTCTTGAGAGCGAAAGCCCTTGAGAGCGGAGACACGGGAGGGCGGCGTATCGCCTACCGCTTGTGGCGGTCCTCCGTTCAGCCTCCGACCGGAGCGGTTGCTGGTGGCGGCTTTATAGAGTTTTGCGCGGGGTTTGCAAGGCCGGCTTGAGGGTCAAGGGGCAGTCGGACTTTGCGGAACTTGGGGCGTGGTACAGGCCACTTCTGCCTTGTCCTTGAGGGAGTAGGCCTTGCAGTTGTCGACGCCGCGGACCTCGATGATGGCGACCTGAGCCACGGGCGCGTCCTTGTATTTTCCGGTTACCGTCACTGGGGTCAGGACTTGAGGCGTCACGTCCTGCGGGGGGCGTCCCTTCGCCTCGAAGGTGAAGATCTGGTCGTCTGGATCGCCCATGACGGGGGTCAGCTGAAGCTCCGTGAATCCGGTGGTTGGCGCCATGGCCTCAACCGACACGGATATGGTCGGCGGGTCGAGGGCATCGATCTCCGCAGTGACGCTCTTGACCTCGGAAAGGGTGGCCAGTGCGAGATTGGGTGCGGCGTTTTCGATCCACGGCCAAGGCTCGACGTCGGCTGCGCGTGCAGATGTGCCGGCGATGAGCGTTGCGCAGATCAATGCCGCGCTGATGTGAAGGGGCGTTTCATGAACTTCTCCTGTAAAGCGCGCGTGTTCGTTATAGAAACGTCCTTGTGGTGCTTGAAGTTGCGTTATTGGGCTATGCGCGCGCTTTGCTTGGACAAATTGCCAAGGCTGGCGCGGCTTGACAGGCAAGATTGAAACGGTGTCTCTGCCCCCGTCTGTCAACGCCAAACCTTTCTCCAGCACATGAGCATTGCTTTCATCTTCCCTGGCCAAGGAAGCCAAGCCGTCGGCATGGGCGCCGAGCTGGCCAAGGCCTATCCTGCCGCCAAAACCGTATTTTCCGCGGTTGACGAGGCCCTTGGCCAAGATCTCTCAAAGCTGATGTGGGAGGGGCCCGAGGCCGATTTGACCCTCACGGAGAACGCTCAGCCCGCGCTGATGGCGGTGTCGCTCGCGGCCATGGCCGTGCTTCGCGACAAGGGTGTATCGCTCAAGGACCATGTCGCGTTCGTCGCAGGGCATTCGCTTGGCGAATACTCAGCGCTCGCCGCCGCCGGGGCGCTCAGCCTCGCCGACACGGCCCGGCTCCTCAAAACGCGCGGGCGTGCCATGCAAGAGGCGGTGCCGGTGGGCGAGGGAGCAATGGCGGCGCTGCTCGGTGCCGATCTCCCTCAAGCTCAAGAGTTGGCCAAGGCCGCGAGCAAGGGCGATGTCTGCGAAGCGGCCAACGACAATGCGCCGGGCCAGGTGGTGATCTCCGGCGCCAAGGCGGCGATCGAGCGCGCGGTGACGCTTGCCCCGAAATTTGGTGCACGCCGCGCTGTGCTTCTGCCGGTGAGTGCGCCTTTCCATTGCGCGCTGATGCAGCCGGCGGCCGACGTGATGGCTGCGGCGCTCGCCGGCGTCGAGATCAAGGCACCGGAGGTGCCAGTGGTTGCCAATGTGCTCGCCGAGCCCATCTCGGATCCCGAGGCGATCAGGACACGGTTGGTTGAGCAGGTCACCGGCATGGTGCGGTGGCGCGAGACGATGCAGTTTCTCGGCAAGAGCGGCGTCGACACGGTCTACGAAGTGGGCGCTGGCCGCGTTCTGACAGGGATCGCCCGGCGGTTCGAAGGGATTCAAGCGCAGAGTGTCGGCACGCCCGACGAACTCGAAGCCGCGGCCGCGGCGCTCGCAGGCTAAAGCGCTACAACAAGGAGAGCCAATATGTTCGACCTCAAGGGAAAGAACGCGCTTGTCACTGGCGCCAGCGGCGGCATTGGCTGGGCGATCGCCAAAGCCCTGCATGGGCAGGGTGCTGCGGTCGCCATCTCAGGCACCAAGGCCGAGAAGCTCGAGAAGCTTGCGTCCGAGCTCGGCGACCGCGTGTCCGTGCTGCCCTGCGATCTGCGGGACCGGCCCGCTGTCGCTCAACTCGCCGACACGGCGGAGAAGACGCTCGGTCAGGTCGACATCCTCGTCAACAACGCCGGCATCACTCACGACAATCTCTTCATGCGCATGAAGGACGAGGAGTGGGACGACGTGATCGCCGTCAACCTGAGCTCGGTGTTCGTCCTGACCCGCGGCATTTTGCGCGGCATGATGCGGCGTCGGGCGGGGCGGATCGTCAATATCGCGTCGATCTCCGGAGTGTTCGGCAACCCTGGCCAAGGCAATTACGCGGCCTCAAAGGCGGGGCTGGTGGGTATGACCAAGTCGCTCGCCCGGGAGGTGGCCTCTCGCGGTATCACCGCCAACTGTATTTCGCCGGGTTTCATCTCGACGCCGATGACCGATGTCTTGACGGAGAAGCAAGTGGAGGCTATTGCCGCCGCCATCCCGGCGCAGAGCTTCGGCAAGCCCGAGGACATCGCTGCGGCGGTCGTGTTTTTCGCAAGCGACGAGGCCGGTTATGTCACGGGCGAGACGATGCACGTGAACGGCGGCATGATCATGATTTAAGTGCTGGCCAAACAAGGACTTGAGAGTACGGCTTCAGCAGCTTTGGCAAGCGGTTTTCCCGGGTGAGGGCTTCTGGCAAGATCACTTATAGTATGGTACCCAAACGGCCGCACGGTGGGGGCTTGACAAAGGACATTCCCGCCGCGATCAACCTCCTAACTTACCGCTCGGGGGTGCGTCAGGCCATGAGCCGCAAGCCGGGGGTACGAGGCCTAGGGACTGACAGTGTGAAGGGACGGTGAGGAGGACATGAGCGATATCTCTGAGCGCGTAAAGAAGATCGTGGTGGAGCATCTTGGGGTTGAGGCCGACAAGGTCACCGAGAATGCGAGCTTCATCGACGACCTTGGTGCTGACAGTCTCGACACCGTCGAGCTCGTGATGGCGTTCGAAGAGGAATTCGGCTGCGAAATCCCCGATGATGCCGCAGAAACCATTCTCACCGTCGGCGACGCCATCAAGTTCCTGGAGAAGAACACGGCCGCTTGACGCGACCGTCCGCGGGGCGCATCTGCCGCCCCCCACGTCGTGACAAACGAAGCCCCTAACGGCTCGACAACAGATTCCCGCGAGGGTCACGCGAAGGCGCGATGCGACGTGTCGTCATCACAGGATTGGGTCTCGTTTCGCCGCTCGGCTGCGGTTACGAAACTGCATGGAAGCGGCTGATCGCCGGCGAGAACTCCGCTCGCCGGGTTGAGAATTTCGACGTCTCCGATCTCACGTGTCAGATTGCATGCCAGGTGCCGCGCGGCGACGGCAGCGACGGCACGTTCAATCCCGACCATTGGATGGAGCCCAAGGAGCAGCGGAAGGTCGACGACTTTATTATTTATGCCATGGGCGCCGCCACGCAGGCGTTGACCGACGCCGGGTGGCAGCCTACCGCTTACGAGGATCAGATCCGCACCGGCGTTCTGATCGGCTCCGGCATTGGCGGCTTGCAGGGCATTGAGAAGACCTCGCTGCTGTTCGCCGAAAAGGGACCGCGGCGCGTGAGCCCGTTCTTCATCCCGGGGCGCCTCATCAATCTCGCCTCCGGCTATGTCTCCATCGAGCACGGCCTCAAAGGTCCGAACCATGCGGTGGTCACCGCGTGTTCGACCGGCGCGCATGCTATCGGCGACGCATCGCGGCTCGTGGCGTTGGGCGATGCAGATGTGATGCTCGCGGGCGGGTCTGAATCGCCGGTGTGCCGGCTCGCGATTGCAGGCTTCGCCGCGTGCCGGGCGCTCTCCACCAATTTCAACGATCAGCCGCAGCGCGCGTCGCGTCCTTACGACCGCGATCGCGATGGCTTCGTGATGGGCGAGGGGGCCGGTATGGTGGTGGTCGAGGAACTCGAGCACGCCAAGGCGCGCGGGGCCAACATCTATGCTGAAATCATCGGTTATGGGCTCTCCGGCGACGCGTTTCATATCACTGCGCCCGCCGAGGACGGCGATGGGGCGTTCCGCTGCATGTCGGCTGCCGTCAAGCGGGCCGGGATCGACCCGGCCGATATCGATTACATCAACGCCCATGGCACCTCGACGCCCATGGGCGATGAGATCGAGCTCGCGGCGGTGGAGCGGCTGTTCGGCAATGCCGCCGGCAAGGTCTCTATGTCGTCGACCAAATCGGCGACGGGACATTTGCTGGGCGCCGCAGGTGCGGTCGAGGCAATCTTCTCGGCGCTTTCCGTACGCGACAACATCGCCCCGCCGACGCTTAATCTCGACAATCCCTCGGTGGCCACGGCGATCGATCTCGTGCCGCATCAGGCGCGGCAACGAAGCATCGATACGGTGCTGTCAAACTCGTTCGGCTTTGGCGGGACCAACGCTTCGCTCATCATGCGCCGATACGCCGCTTAATTCGGCGCTGATTCACTTGTCAGGCGAACCTCCCTTTCGCCATATTTCAACGCAAAGTGGACCAAGTTATCCGAGGGGCGCGCGCTAATCGGGCATGACTTCGACGAGGAAACCTCCTCCACCTCCTCCCCCAGCTAACACGCCCGGCGGTCATATGACGGGTCATGTGGCCGGGCGTCCTGCTGCTCACGCGCCCGGACGCCCGGTAGGTCATGCGCCCGGCCGCCAGGTCGCGCAGGTTACGCCGCGCAGTCCCGCCGAGGCGCTGATGCCCTTGCGGCCGCCCGAGCCCCCTGAGCGGGAGGAGCACGAGGAGAACGATCATCCATTCTTGCGGATGCTCGACGGGCTGTTCAATCTCATCTTCATAACGGCGTGTATCGCCGCCACGTTCTTCTATTTCGTGCGCGTCGAATTCGACCGTCCGGGTCCGTTGGAGGTTTCCACCGTGCTGGTCGTGCCCAAGGGCGAGGGTGTCACGGCCATCGTCGATCGGCTGCAAAATGAAGGCGTCATTGCCGACCGCCGAATCTTCATGACGAGCATTCTCTACTTTATGTATCTGAAGGGAGAGGGGAGCCTGAAGGCCGGCGAATACGAGTTCGACAAGCATGCCAGCATGCGGGACGTGCTCGACATCCTGGTCGAGGGCAAGTCGGTCCAGCACCGCGTGACGGTCCCCGAAGGGTGGACCAGCCAGCAGGTCGTCGAACGGCTGATGGCCAATCCTGAGCTGACGGGCAAAATCACCGAGGTCCCGCCGGAAGGATCGCTGCTGCCGGACACGTATAGTTTCGGCAGCAAGGACACCCGCCAAGAGATCCTCCAGCGCATGCAGGTCGCGCAGACGAAGTTCATGGCCAAGGTCTGGAACGAGCGCGATCCCGACATCATGGTCAAGACGCCGGAGCAGGCCGTGATCCTCGCTTCGATCGTTGAGAAGGAGACGGCCCGCGCCGATGAGCGCCCGCATATCGCCAGCGTGTTCAACAACCGCCTCAAGAAGCGCATGCGGCTGCAATCGGATCCGACCATCATCTACGGTCTGTTCGGGGGCGCAGGCATGCGCGATCACCCGATCACTCAAGAAGAGCTGGCGCGCGAGAATCCCTACAACACTTACAAGATCGATGGTCTCCCGCCGACGCCGATCGGTAATCCGGGGCGCGCGGCGATCGAGGCCGTGTTGAAGCCGGCCAAGACCAACGATCTCTATTTCGTGGCCGACGGTACGGGTGGCCACGACTTTTCTGCCAGCCTTGCCGAGCACAACAAGAAGGTGGCGAAGTGGCGCAAAATCGAGCGCCAGATCAGGGAGCGCCAAGAAGCGGAGGCGGCGGCCGCTGCCGCAGCGGCGGAACTCGGCGCTCTGCTGCCAGAGGGCGAAGTCGGCCTGATGGTCGCTACCGGACCGGTGCCGCTACCCGTGCGAAATCCCAGTCGCGTGCAGTGATCGAGCCGCCGAAGGCCCCGTTCATCTCTTTCTCCGTTTGGGCCTGAAATCTCCGCCGACTCGGCTATAAAACCGGGCGAGCCACCGACGCGAGGCACGAGCGAATGACCTTGAAAAGCATGACCGGCTTCGCCCGCGCCGACGGCGTGCACGGCAATATCAGCTGGTTTTGGGAGGTGCGCAGCGTCAATGGGCGCTCGCTCGATGTGCGCTTGCGGCTCCCGTCGGGGCTCGAGCGTCTCGAGGCGGGCGCGCGCAGTCTCTGCCAGGAGAAGCTTGCGCGGGGCAATTGCACGATCAGCCTCGGGATCAAGCGCGAAGCGGGCCAGACGGAAATCAAGCTCAATGAGGCGGCGCTCGAGCAGGCGTTTGCCGTCGCCGAGCGCGCCCGCGCGCTGACCGAACTCAGGCGCCGCGTCTCGATACGCTGCTTGGCATGCGGGGTGTGGTGGAGACGGCGGAGCCCGAGGAGAGCGAGGAGGAGCAAGCGGCGCTGACCCATGCGCGCTGCTGGCAGGGTTGTCCGCCGCTCTCGATCAGCTGATCGCCGCCCGATTCGCCGAGGGCGAACGGCTGCAAAACGTGATTGAAAAGCAGCTTGCCGACATCGATGCGCTGGTGGCGCGCGCTGCAGCTGCCGCCGCACGTCAACCGGAGGTGTCGTCGCGCGGCTGCGCGAGCAGATCGCGCGTCTCAACGAGGCCGGCGCCGGGCTTGAGCCGGAGCGGCTCCATCAAGAGGCGCTGTTGCTCGCGGCCAAGGCCGACATCCAAGAAGAACTCGATCGCTTGCGGGCCCATGTGGCGGCGGCGAAGGAATTGATTGCGAGCGGCGAACCGGCCGGGCGCAAGCTTGAGTTCCTTGCACAGGAATTCAATCGCGAGGCCAACACCATCTGCTCCAAGGCATCCGACATCGAGATCAGCCGCGCAGGTCTCGATCTCAAGTCGGTGATCGATCAGCTGCGCGAGCAGGTACAGAACATCGAGTGAGGCGCGCCATGGACAAGGTCGCCCGCAGAGGCTTGATGCTGGTGCTGTCGTCGCCCTCCGGCGCCGGCAAGACGACGATCGCGCGGCGCCTGCTCGACGAAGACAAAGAGCTCGCTCTCTCCATCTCACACACGACGCGTCCGAAGCGCAAAGGCGAGAAGGACGGCAAGGACTACCACTTCATCGACAAAGAGGCGTTCACGCGCATGCGCGACCAGGGCGCGTTCCTCGAGTGGGCCGTCGTGTTCGACAATTATTATGGCACCACGCGCGAGCCGGTCGAGCAGGCGTTGCGAAAAGGACGCGACGTTTTGTTTGATGTGGATTGGCAAGGCGCCGACGCTCTGCGTGAGAGCGCCAAGGACGACGTCGTGTCCGTGTTCATCCTGCCGCCGACCGCGCGGGCGCTGGAGGAGCGGCTCAAGACGCGCGCGGAAGACCTGACGCGAAGTCGTGACAAAGGCATGCGCGGCGCGAGTAATGAGATCCAGCACTGGGACGAATACGACTACGTCGTCGAATTTCGATGTCGACCGCTCGGTCGAGGCGGTCCGTGCGATCCTTGCTGCGGAGCGCTCGCGGCGGTCGCGTCTCACCGGGCTCAAAGCCTTTGTGCAGGGACTGCTCTCGTCGCTTTAGACTGTACCGTCTAAGGCATTGGTAATACGGCAAAAATCACCGATCTGCAGAGCCTCGGCGCGCCCTCGGGTCGATGCCGAGCCGTTCCAAAAGGGCTTCGGCGTCGGGGGTTATCTGGCGCAGGCTCGCGCGGAGCATCTTGCGCCGCTGACCGAAGGCGGCGGCCGTGATCTTCTCCAGCCGCGCAACATTGCAATGTGTTGGCGTCTCCCGCGGTATGAAGGCTCGACCACGGCGGAGTCGACCTTGGGCTTCGGCGTGAACGCAGCCGCCGGAACGGTGAATAGGATGCGCGGCTCGGTGCGCCACTGTGCCAGCACAGCCAGGCGCCCAAAGTCCTTGGTGTTGGGCTTGGCGACGATGCGGTCTGCGACCTCGCGTTGGAACATCAGCACGAGCCGGTCGAACCACGGCGGCCAAGGCTCGGTCTTGAGCCAGCCGATCAGCAGCGGCGTGCCGACGCTATAGGGGAGATTGGCAACAAGACGTGCAGGCTTGGATAACGAGAGCGCTGCAATCGATCTCGCGTGCATCCGCCGCGACGACCTCCAAGCGTCCGGGATGGCGCGCGGCGATATCCTCCAACACGGGGAGACAGCGCGGATCGCGCTCGATGGCGATGACTTTGCTCGCGCCCTCCAGGAGCAGCGCGCGCGTGAGGCCCCCCGGACCGGGACCAACCTCGACGATGGTCGCGCCTTCGAGGGGCCCGGCCGCTCGGGCGATGCGGCGGGTCAGATTGAAATCGAGCAAGAAGTTCTGGCCGAGGCTCTTCTTGGCGACGAGCCCTGCGTCGCGGATGACGTCGCGAAGCGGCGGCAGGCCGTCGGGCGTGGTCACGCCTTCGCCTCGTCCTCTGCGGTCCGGCTCATGGCGTCGGCCAAGCGCAGCGCTTCGATTAGGCTGCTGGGGTTGGCTTCGCCCGTGCCGGCGATGTCGAACGCGGTGCCGTGATCGGGCGAAGTGCGCACGAAGGGAAGACCGAGAGTGACGTTCACACCCTCCTCGAAGGCGAGCGTCTTGAACGGCACCAGCGCTTGATCGTGATACATGCAGAGCGCCGCATCGTACCGTTCCCGCGCGGCGGTATGGAACAAAGTGTCGGCGGGGTAGGGGCCCGAGACGTCGAACCCCTTCTCGCGGGCGGCGGCGATTGCCGGTTCGATCACGTCGATCTCTTCGCGGCCCAGGCTTCCGTCCTCCCCGGCATGCGGGTTGAGCCCGGCGATCGCGAGCCGCGGGCGCACATAGCCGAAGAAGCGGCGCAAGTCCTGGTCGGTGATCTCGATGGTCTTGAGAAGCAAGTCCTGGGTGAGCACCGATGGCACATCCTTCAGGGGAATGTGGATCGTTACCGGCACGACCTTGAAAGGCCCCGCAACGAGCATCATGACCGGAAGGGGGGCGTCGCTGTCCGCGGCGAGAGCGGCCAGGTACTCGGTGTGGCCAGGAAACTCGAACCCCGCCTGATAGAGAAGAGACTTGGCCACCGGGTTGGTGACCACGGCGCGCACATCGCCGCGTTGCGCGAGCGAAACGGCACGCTCGATGGACTGCTTGACGGCAGGCATGGCCGCGACGTCGGGGCGTCCGGCAACGACCGGGCAGGGAACTTTGACGGGGAGCACGGGAAGCGCGTCGCCAAACACGCCGCCGGCCTCGCTGGCCGAGCTGACAGTGGCGATCGTCACCGAAAGACCAAGTGCCTCGGCGCGCGCGGCCAGCACCGCCTCGTCACCAAGCAGGACGAAAGCCGGAATCGGGTCGCGGCTTCGTGCGCCATAGGCGAGAAGGGTGGTATCAGGCCCGATCCCGGCAGGGTCGCCAAGAGTGAGGGCAAGCGGGCGCTCGGCTAGCTCCATGGGCCAAAGGCCCTAGCACGAAAGCGGGCTTAGCGATATTCGATGAAGGCGTCCTGGCGGAGGTCGCGCAGCAGCCGTTCCGCACGGATCATCATCTCTTGGTTCATGAGCTTGCGCTGGGTCGCCTCGCGCACGTCTTCATTGCCGCTGACGGAGCGCTTGCCGCACACCGCATACAGCTCAACGCCAGACGATGACAGGGTTGGCGGTGTCATTTGCCCGACCTTCGCATTCATCACGAGAAGGCGCGCCGGCTGAGCGAGGCCGGTCGTCTGCTGATCCTGGAGAGCCTTGATGCTGGCGCCGCCACTCTTGGCAAGGTCGGCGACGTTGGCGCAGTTGCTGAATTTAGCCCGAAGCGCCTCGGCGGCGGCGAGCTTGGCGGCGACGGTCTGCTGGTCGGCGTTGCTTGGCAGCGTGAATTTCACCTGCTGGAGCTGGAGCGTGGTTTGAGACGCACCACCGCCTTCCTCTTCTCCAGACTCCGACAGAGCTTGATCCACGTCGACTTCGCCGATCTGAACTTCGCCGCGGAACTTACGACGCACCACGTCCTGCCACACAAGCTGCGCGCGAATGCGGTCCTTGAGCGTCTTGATGTTGACGCCAGCGCGGGCAAGCGCGGCGGTCAAGCCGTCGATGTCGAGATTATTCTTTTTCGCCATGTCGCCGAGGATCCTCGTCACGTCATCCTCGTCAGGGGTGAAGCCGAGCTTGCGGCCTTCCTGAATTTGCAGCCGCTCGTCGATAAGAAGGTCGGTCGCTTTCTTCTTCAACTCGGGCCCCGGTTGATCGCGCGTCGTGATGGCGAGGAAGCGCTCGCGCTGTTCGATGTCGTAGTCCGAGATCGGATCGTCATTGACCAGGACCTTGATGGATACCTCCTGGCTCAGTGCAATGCCGGTACCGGTCACGGCGGCCGCGACCAAGAGTACGGCGGATAGCACGGCGCCGCGGAGACCACGCCAGCTTTGCCTAGTTATTGGCATCAGATCCTGTGGGGTCGAGCCCGGTGAACGCACTGGTCGCCAGAGAGTAGCTGCCGAGATATTTCAGAGCAAAGTTCACGAGGAAACGCTCATCCGGTTCGATGTCCTGGTCCCTGATGAAGGACCGTTGATAGGTGACATCGAGCCTGAAGCAGTCGTCTTGATAGCGAAGGCCAAGACCGTCGGTGATCGTTTGATCTTCCTGGAGATCGTAGCGGATATTGCCAAGCAGCGCCCACGTCTCGGTAATGTTGAGGGCCCCGGCGGCCAAGATTTCCGAGCGATCGTCCTCGCTGACGATGTTCGAGGGCGCAGCAGTGGGTAGATCGGCGGGGATCAAGGCATAGTTCACGCGCGCCTGGAGTGGACCGAACCGCATCCACGAGCCGAGGTCGGTGCGCTCGACATCGAGGTCGTCGCGATCGAAACGTTGCTGCGCCGAGAACGAGAGGTAGCGTGCGGCTTGCAGGTAAACACCGGTCACGTAGTCCGAGGTGTCGGTGGCAAGACCGCTCGTCTGATAGAAGTTCGTGTCGAACTCATTGTTTCCGGCAATCTGGTAGCTCTGGCCGACGACGGTGCGGAGATAGGCGCCAGACGCGAGTTGCGCGGTGTAGCGGAAGCCGACGTTGGCGCGCGTGCCGGTCTCGATGCGGTCATAGCCTGAGAACTTGTCGATATCGAACAAGATCGTGTCGTCGAACACGAGGCTTAAAGCGTCCTCGTTGGGAATGTCCTGCTGATTGCCGACCGAGCCGGGCCGAGCAATGATCTGGCCGATTGGCTCGATAGTGTGCGTCACGGAGCCGGTCGTGGTGATGAATGGATAGCGATATTCGATACCGGCAACGGCATCGCCACGCAGGACGCCGCCGTTTTCGGGATCCGGGGTCGCAACATCCTCGGTGCCCGTGATCTTCAAGGTCGAGGGCTGATCGATTCCATAGACGTCGCCGCGCAGACGTCCGAACGGTGTGAATACCTGGCCGATGCCGTCGATCATCTGCCGCCGCCAATTTGCAACCATGATGAACCGGTTGGAATCGGTGCCGTCCTCGCTGGTGAACACCATGGCGTTGGAGTTGAAGCTGAGCTCGCCGCCAAGTACGGGTTTGCCGACGATATAGTCGTAGTCGATGATCGGATAGACGGTCCCCTCGGAGAAATCCTCATCCTGGAACAGCAAACTCTGGGTGTTGTAGAAGCGGGTCGACAGGTAGTTCCTGTCGTGTAGTCCCTCGAGGAATACCTGCGAGACGCGGTCGGTTTTGATGCGGCTGTCGAGGTTGTAGTACCGGCGGAAGGTATCGTCGCTCTCGGCCACGATGTCCCAGCCGTAGGAGTAATTGGGGTTCAGCGCGAACTTACCTGCCGTCTTGATGCTGCCGCGGAAGTCCTCATCCGTCACGCTCCGCGGTACGCCGTCCGGACTGAGGAACGTGTCGCTGCCGTTCCAAACGCCAGCAAGCTCGATGTTGTAGCCGCCGCTGGCTGTGCGCTGGCGCCAGTCACCGAACAGAAGTGTTCCCGCCTTTTCGGTCCACATCGGTGCAAAAGTGAAATCGTAGTGATCGGAGAGCGCGAAATAGTAGGGAACCTGAACGGTGCTGCCGAGCTGGTCGGAGTGGCTGTAGTTCGGCATCAGGAAGCCCGACTTCCGCTTCACGGTGGAATCAGCGGTCTGGAAGTAGGGCACCCAGAGGACCGGCACGCCGAAGAAATCGAACTCCGCGTTTTTGAAGTTGATGACGGCCTGATCGCGCTTGTGGGTGATCTTGCCCGCGCGGATGCGCCAAGTCGGTGGTTTCTGCGGCTCGTCCTCGCAGAGCTTACACGGCGTGAACCAGCCCTTTTCGAACACGGTGACGTTGCCGGCTTGGCGCGAGGCAGATTGCGCAACGATGCGGGTGTCGTCCTTGGTGACGAGCTTCAAGGCGTCGACGAAGCCATCGCGGAAGTCGTCGGTGAGGGTAAGCTGATCGGCCGTGATCACCGCGCCGTCAGGGTCCTTCATGCGGACGTTGCCCTCGGCGGCGAGCGTGTTGGTGTTGCGGTTATAGAGCACCCTGTCGGCGAGCAGCGTGTAGTTGCCGTAGTAGATCTCGACATTGCCCTTGGCGGTGATGCGGCCGTTGTCGTTGTCGTAGATCATCTCGTCGGCCTGCAGCAGCATCGGCTCGTCGGAATCAACCTGCGGCGGCTGGACGATTTGCTCGAGATCCGTTTGTGCTTGCGCGAAAGCATCCTGCGCGGGTGCGAGCAGCACCACGAGGATGGCGAAAATCCAGCCAATGACCGAGAGGCGGGCGGCCGCAAACGGCTGCCCATTAAACGCAGTGGAGCCGGGCAAAGCCCGGCGCGTCCTCCTTGAGATGCTTAGTGCGCGCGCCATCATCCGTCCTCTTTGTACAAGAGCACGGTGAGTGCGAGCGAAGCTGCGATGATCACCGGGACCCATGCTGCGGCCGCGGCGGAGGTAAGTCCCGCCATGGCGAAATTTCGCGATATTTCCGAGAACACGAAGAAGCCGAAGCCGGCGGCGACGCCGAAAATCGCGTTGATCTGGACGTTGCCGAAACGGAAACCCCTGAGCGAACACGTTGCCGCGATCAGCACCATGGTGACGAGCAGGAATGGTCGCGACAAAAGCAGGTGATATTGCACGCGGTACTGGGTCGCTGGCAGGCCGGCCCGCTCAGCGATCTGGATAAAATTCGGCAGTTCCCAGAAGGAGATCGAGAACACCGTGCCGAGGCTGTCGCGCACCTGTGTGGGGGTGAGATAGGTGCTCAGCAGGTAGCGATTATAGAACTGGGGCTCTTGTCCCACCGCGCTTACCCAGGCGTCCTCGAGCTCCCAGCGGCCGTCTTTCAAAATGGCGCGCTTCGCCTCGATCCGCTCGGTCAAGGCATGATCGCGGTCGTACTGAAAGACCGAGACTCCGGTGAGTTCGAGGCCTTGGTTCAACGCTTGCATGGCGTGCACGACCGAGGGACCGTCGGTGCCATCTTCGCGCAACCAAGCGCCAGCCTTGTTGTTGGTCTTGAGCAAGGACTCATCCTTGCCGAACGCGGCGGCGTAAAGCTGTTCTGCTTGGGCGCGCGCGACCGCCGCGATTGGATTGTAAAGCAGCACGAACAGCCATCCGAGCAGGAAGGCGACAACCATTGCCGGAAGCGTGAACTGCCACACCGAGATTCCCGCCGCGCGCAACACGACGAGTTCGGACGAACGGCTCAACATCAGGAAAATCACGATCGTGCCGATGAGCACGGCGAAGGGCAGCACGAGTTCGGAAAACGAGGGCAAGCGCAGCAGAGTCATCCACGCGAGAAGAATTCCTGGAATGTCGCCGCCAGCGAAATTCCCCGCGCGTCGCAGCATCTCGATGAAGTCGACGAAGAAGATCAGGACGCAACAGATCAGGAACATCGCCAACATGGCGATGAGAAACCGCGCCGAAAAGTAGCGCGCAAGAGTTCCCCCTGCACTGATGCCGCGCATCTGCGCTTTCACTCCGTCTGCATCCCTCTACCGGCCCAAAACATTATCTTTTTTGGCTGAAGCTTGAGCTCGAAGTTCAGCTTGGACCGCAGTTCTGGCGACATTCTAACGTGCGCCGTCCATGCCGCAAACAGAATCGCCCCCACCGGAATAGCATACACAAGCACTACGGCCCACGCATTGAGGGCCACCAGGTTGCCGGCTATCAGGCCTGCAACCCGAAGGCCCACGGCGATGGCAAAAACAGCCAAAATCTGCCCCCAACGGCTCTCCCGGGTGGTGCGCGCCTGGCCCATCAGAGCGATAGCGACGAACGCGAAAACAAGGGGGTAGAGGGGGGTCGCCAGGCGCTCATGCAGCTCGGTGCGAAGCCGTGCGGAGTATGGCCCCAAGTTCCTAGCAACCTCGCTGGGGTTGAGGAGATCGCTAGTATATTGTTCACGCGGATGCAGATCTTTGCCCGAGTTTTCCTTGGGGTTGAACTGGGAAATATCAAGCATGTTCTGGTCAAAGGCGACGATTTGCACCGCTTTATCTTTGTCTCCTGCGTTGTAACGGTGCACGTAACCATCGAACATGACGAGATAAGAGCCTTCGTCGTTGGACAGGATCCGGCCGCGCTCGGCTAGGTAGCTCATCACCTGTTTTGGATCGCGCTCGTCGTGGACCAGGAGGCCGAGCAGGTCGCCCGATGGGCTGCGGTCGCGGATGTGAAAGGTCAGGCCGGTCTCTGGGCTAGAAAATCGGCCAGGTTGAAGCACTTGGGAGATCAGGTCGGCGCGGACCTGGGTAACGAAGGAGCGCAGCTCTCGCATGCAGGCGGGGTTGAGAAACACGTTGGAGAGGAAGATCGCCAGGCTCACGATAGAGGCCAGGGCCACGAGGGAGATGCCTATGCGCCAGACGGGGGCGCCGGCGGCAGTCATGACGATCAGCTCGCTGTCGCCGTTCATACGGTCGAGCGTGTAGAGCGCGGCCATCATGACGGCGTTCGGCGCAATTAGTGCCACCAGGCTCGGCAAGGTGAGCCCGGTCATCTGCATGAAGAGCCACATGCCCTGGCCTTGAGAGGTGATAAGATCAAGCTCTTTCAAGGCCGTAGCCAGCCAGACCACGGCGGTCAAGGTGAGCAGGATCACGAGAAACGCGTTCGTCACCTGCCGGAACATGTAGCGGGTAAAAAGCGACATGGGCCGCGAAGTCCCCCGTATGGCTCTCAGCTGCCCCCTCCGCCTCCACGAGGCGCCAACCGGCTGAGTCCAAACACGATTCCCACCAGCCCAAGATGGCGGAATTTCGGCCATTTTGGAGGGACTTGCTTTCACTCGGCGCAGGACTTAGGTAGGTCCGCATATTCCCTGCCGCTGTTGCAAAACTGCACCAGGGAGCGCACGGGCGCCTCCTTCGTCCGCTGCGCTTTGGGCGGCCCATTGGGGCCCGGCGGCGCTGCCACAAGATGGAGCTTCCCGTGACCGAACAGACCGCCTTGTCCTTCGCCGCCAAAACCGCCCCGGCCGAGGGCGTCGCCGTCGTCTTTGCGGAGGAGGGCGGTAAGCTCACTCCAGCGGCGCAAGATCTCGACAAGAAGACGAAGGGGCTTTTGTCGAAGGCAGCGCAGATCACCGAGTTCAAAGGCAAGAAGGGTTCGTCGGTCGATATCCTCGCGCCGCAGGGCGTGAAGGCCTCGCGCATCATTGTCATCGGTCTCGGCAAGCCTTCGGAGTTCACGCAAGAGGATTGGCTCAATCTCGGCGGCACGGTGCGCGGTCACTTGAGCGGACGGGAAGGGGCCAGCGCCCACGTCTTTCTCGAGACGGTGAAGGGCAAGCTCTCGCCGGATGCGGTGGCGAGCTTTGCGCTCGGCGCTCAGCTCAGGGGCTACAACTTCAAGAAATACAAATCCAAGAAACCGAAGAAGAGCGGCAATGCAAACGGCGCGGACCAGAAGACGCTGAAGAAGATCGTCGTCCATTGCGACGACCCGCGCGCGGCCGGAACCGCTTACGCGCCAAGCCGCGCCATCGTCGATGGCGTTAACTTTGCGCGCGACCTCGTCAACGAGCCGGCCAATGTTCTAGGACCGGCCGAGTTCGCGCAACGCGCTAAGGCGCTGACCAAGTCTGGCGTGAAGGTCGAGGTGCTGAGCGAGGCTGCGCTCAAGAAGCTCGGGATGGGCGCGCTGCTTGCGGTTGGTCAAGGCAGCGATAAGCCGAGCCATGTCGTGGTGATGCAGTGGAACGGCGCTGGACCCAAGGGCGGTGCGCCGATCGCTTTCGTCGGCAAGGGTGTGACCTTCGACACCGGCGGCATCTCGCTCAAGCCCGCAGCGGGCATGGAGGAGATGAAAGGCGATATGGCTGGCGCGGCGTGCGTCGTCGGCCTCATGCAGGCGCTTGCCGAACGCAAAGCCAAGGTCAACGCGGTCGGCATCATCGGCATCGTTGAGAACATGCCGAGCGGGAAAGCGCAGCGTCCAGGCGATGTGGTTACGGCGCTGTCCGGCACCACCATCGAAGTGCTGAACACCGATGCGGAAGGGCGCATGGTGCTTGGCGATTGCCTTTGGTACGCGCAGGATCGCTTCAAGCCGAAAGCCGTGATCAATCTCGCGACGCTCACCGGCGCGGTCATGGTGGCGCTCGGCAAGGAGCACGCCGGGCTCTTCAGCAACAACGATCAACTTGCCGACCGCTTGATCGCTGCCGGCAAGGAGACAGGAGAGAAGCTGTGGCGGCTTCCGCTCGGGCCCAAATACGACAAGATGATCGAGTCGAAGGTTGCCGACATCAAGAACACGGGCGGCAAGTGGGGCGGGTCGATCTCCGCCGCGCAGTTCCTCCAGCGCTTCATCAAGGAAGGCACGCCCTGGGCTCATCTCGACATCGCCGGCACGGCCATGTCGTCGGTGGACAGCGACGTCAATCGCAGTTGGGGTTCGGGCTTCGGCGTGCGTCTGCTGGATCAACTCGTCAAAGATCACTACGAACGCCGTTAGGACGCGTGGGCTGCCGCCCAGCGGGCTCAATCCCCATCATGGGATATTTTCCATAATATACCTTATGCGAATCGGGGATATCGGGCAGGATCATGGAAAACGTCCGCTATCACATTGATTTTGCTACAATTATCGCAACTTTCGCATGGTTAGTCGGCGGCCGCGCCCATGGCTGACACGGGCGGAAAAAAGCACGATCTCGACGCTCTCCTGCGCGTTATGGCGCGCTTGCGCGATCCGACAAGCGGTTGTCCGTGGGACGTGAAGCAGAGCTTCGACACGATCGCGCCTTACACCATCGAGGAAGCGTACGAGGTTGCGGACGCGATCGCGCGGGACGATCTGGACGGACTGAAGGATGAGCTGGGCGATCTCCTCCTCCAAGTGGTCTATCACGCGCAGATGGCCTCTGAGGTCGGCAGCTTCGACTTCGCTGACGTCGTGGATGGCATCACGCGAAAGATGATCCGTCGCCATCCGCACGTGTTCGAGGATCCCTCTCGCCGAGAGGAATTCATGATCACGGATCTGTGGGACCAGATCAAGGCCGACGAGAAAGCGGAGCGCGGCCAGAATGACGATCGCTCGCGGGTCGCCGATGTGCCGGTCGCGCTACCCGCATTGACCCGCGCGGTGAAGCTGCAGAAGCGCGCCGCCAAGGTCGGTTTCGATTGGCCGAGCCTGACACCCGTGCTGGCGAAGGCTGACGAGGAGATGGCTGAGCTCAAAGTGGCGATCGCCGGCGAAGACGTTGAGGCATCGAAGAAGCACATCGCGGAGGAATTCGGCGATCTGCTGTTCGTGATGGCCAATGTCGCGCGGCATCTGGGCGTCGACCCCGAAGCTGCGTTGCGGGCCGCCAACGAGAAATTTGTGCGGCGATTTCGGAGCATCGAAGCCGCGCTCGCCGCGGATGGCCGGCGTCCGGAAGACTCGACGCTGGAAGAGATGGATCAGCTGTGGGACGAAGCGAAGGCTGCCGAAAAGAATAGCGAGTAGGCGCCCTATGCTGCTCGGAGCCGGTCGGTGCCGGCGAGGCGCACGAGCTTGTAGCGCTTCTCGGGCGCCACGCGGATGGTGAGCGACGTGATACCCTCGCCGAGATCGTCGCGCGCAATCACCTCGCAGTTCTCATCAATCCTATTCGCGAGAGCGCCCTCCTCGGGCTTGACCGCGATGGCGAGCGTTTCGCGGCTGTGATTGAGCCGTCGTTCGATTTCAGCGTTGAGCGTGTCGAGTCCATAGCCCGTCTCCGCCGACACGAGCACAGCGCCATAGCGCTGCGCTTCGTTGGCGGCACGCTTGCGCGCGGTTGCGTCAAGAAGGTCGGCCTTGTTCCAGACTTCGAGCAGCCGGTCCGGATCGGCGTCCGGATCGATGCCGAGATCGGCGAGCACCGCATTCACGTCGGCGCGCTGGCTGGCGCTTGCCTCGTCGGCAATATCGCGCACATGCAGAATGAGGTCGGCTTCGAGCACCTCCTCCAGCGTCGCGCGGAATGCGGCGACCAAGGTCGTCGGCAGGTCGGAGATGAAGCCGACGGTGTCTGACACGACGGCCTTCGATCCACCAGGAAGGTGAAGCGCGCGAATGGTGGGATCGAGCGTCGCGAACAAAATGTCCTTCGCGAGCACCTCGGCGCCGGTCAGGCGATTGAACAAGGTCGACTTGCCGGCATTGGTGTAACCGACCAGCGCGACGGCAGGATACGGGACGCGTTGGCGAGACTTGCGATGAAGGGCGCGGGTGCGGCGTACCTGCTCGAGCTCCTTGCGGATTGTATCGATACGCTCGCTCAGCAGCCGCCGGTCGGTCTCGATCTGAGTCTCGCCCGGACCGCCGAGGAAGCCGAAGCCACCGCGCTGGCGCTCGAGGTGCGTCCACGACCGCACAAGCCGGCTCTTCTGATAGACGAGATGCGCAAGCTCGACTTGCAAGCGCCCTTCCCGCGTTCGCGCGCGTTCACCGAAAATCTCCAAAATGAGTCCCGTGCGGTCGAGCACCTTGGCGTTCCATGCCGTCTCCAAATTGCGTTGCTGCACCGGCGACAACGGATGGTCGACGATTACAAGCTCGGCGTCCTCGGCGCGCACGACGCCTGCTAGCTCCTCGACCTTGCCGGAGCCGAACAAGGTCGCCGGGTTGGGCCGCGCAAGACGCACGATGCCCCTTGCCAGTACGTCGAGATCGATGGCGGCGGCGAGGCCGACCGCCTCGTCCAAGCGCGCTTGGGGCGTGCGCGGTGCAGTCTCGGGGCCGAGACCGCGGGCGTCCTTGGCCGGCTTCTTGTCGATGATGGGGACAAACACCACGGCGCGGACGCTCCCCTCGGAGCGTTCGTCGGGCTTCTGGCCCGGTAGACCCTTCTTACGCCTTAGCTCTCTTGGGTCGGTTGGACGCAATTACTCAGCGGCACCTTCCGCGTCGGTGATCTCGGCGAGCTGGATGGGCTGGCCGGGCATGATGGTCGATATGGCGTGCTTGTACACCAGTTGTGAATGGCCATCCCTGCGCAAGAGAACACAGAAATTATCGAACCAAGTTACAACGCCTTGGAGCTTTACTCCGTTCACCAGAAATATGGTCAGCGGCGTCTTGTTCTTGCGAACGTGATTAAGAAAGGTGTCTTGAAGGCTCTGCGTGCGTTCTGTCGCCATGGGCTTCCCCGTCCCTTTGGTCCACGCTTACGCTTGTTGATGGGTGCCGGAGTCTCGCTCCTTCCGGCCCCTGAACGTATTAGACGCGATTGCAAGGCAACTCCGCAAGTGGCTTGATGCGGCTAGCTTTTCCAGCGTGTCCCCCTGAAAGCGCAGCGAGTCGGACCCCATGCTAGCGCATGGCGGAGCTTCTTTCATTCGAATTGACGCCGAGCGCCCGAAGTTTCCGGTGGAGCGCCGAGCGCTCCATCCCGACGAATTCGGCGGTTCGGGAGATGTTGCCGCCGAAGCGGTTGACCTGGGCAAGCAGGTATTCGCGCTCGAAAATCTCGCGGGCATCGCGCAAGGGGAGCGACATCAGGTGCTCACCCCCTGCCCCGTTGGGCGATAGCGGCACCGGCGAGACGATCTCGTCGGGCAGCATGTCCGCGGTGATGAGGCTGTCGGCGTCGCCGCCCACCAGGATCATCAGGCGCTCGACGTTGTTGCGCAGTTGCCGGACGTTGCCCGGCCATTCATGGGCCTGGAGCACGGCCATGGCGTCCTCGCCGATGCGGCGTGGCGGCAGGCCCGAGGCGACGGAGATCGTCTGCACGAAGTAGCGCACCAGGTCCGGCACATCCTCGCGCCTTTCGGACACTCCCGGCACACGGATCGGCACCACGTTGAGGCGATGATACAGGTCCTCGCGCAAACGCCCCGCCGTCATCTCCTTCTGGAGGTCGTGGCTGGTGGATGACACCACGCGCACGTCCACATGGACCTTGGTGCCGCCGCCGAGGCGCTGGAAGCGCTGCTCGACCAGCACGCGCAAGATCTTGGCTTGCGTCTCGAGCGGCATGTCGGCGACCTCGTCAATATAGAGGGTGCCGTTGTGGGCCTCTTCGAGCGCGCCCACCTTGCGGGGCCCAGAGCTGGTTCCCTCCTCCGTGCCGAACAACTCTAGCTCCATGCGGTCGGGCACCATGGCGGCCGCGTTCAGCACCACAAACGGTCCGTCGGCGCGGGCCGACTTGGCATGCATGACGCGGGCGGCGAGTTCCTTGCCGCAACCCGAGGGTCCGGTGATGAGCACGCGGCTGTTGGTGGGCGCGACCTTGTCGATCGCTTGGCGCAGCTGATTGATGGCCGCCGAGTGGCCGATCATCTCGAAGGAATAGGTGCTGCGCTCGCGCAGCTCGCGGTTCTCGCGCCTCAACTTGGACGCCTCGAGCGCGCGTGCGGTGATCAGGACGAGACGGTCGGCCTTGAACGGCTTCTCGATATAATCGTAAGCGCCGCGCTGGATCGCCGCTACGGCGGTTTCGATGTTGCCGTGGCCACTGATGATGATGACAGGCAGATCGGGATGCGCCCTCTTGATGGCGTCGAGCACCTCGAGCCCGTCGAGCTTTGAGCCTTGCAGCCAGATGTCGAGAATGACCAGCGATGGGCGCCGCTCCTCGATCACCTTCAACGTCTCGTCGCTGTCCTTGGCGAGCCGTGTTGAATGGCCTTCGTCTTCGAGAATGCCCGAGATCAATTCTCTGATGTCGGCCTCGTCATCGACGATCAGGATGTCAGACGCCATGGGTTACTTCCTCTTCCTCCTCGGCCGGCTCGGACTCGGCCGAGAGCGCGGAAGCGGTCGATGCAGGCGTCTCCTCGCCCACGTCAAGCTCCTCCCGGCCCACGATCGGCAGGTCCATTCGCACTGACGCCCCTTCTACTTTTCCATTGCGCTTCGGCGCATCGGCGAGCTGTAGCTTGCCGCCGTGCTGCTCGGTGATGCGCTGCACGATGGCGAGACCAAGCCCCGTCCCTTTTGTGCGCGTGGTCATGTATGGCTCGACCAGACGCTCGCGGTTCTCTTTCGGCAGACCGCAGCCGTTATCAATTACAGTGATGTGCACGCGGTCGCCCTTCGGCGTGACCTTCGCCGTGATGTGTCCGCTGCCGGCCCTCGCCGGATCGGCCTCGACGGCGGTATCGATCGCCTCGCTTGCATTCTTGACGAGATTGGTGACGGCCTGGGTCAACAAGCGCTGATCGGACATGGTCGTGACCGGCTTGTCGGGCAGGTCCAACTCGAACTCGATGTCGGGCCGGCTCACCTGGAACAGGAACACCGCCTCGCGCACGATCTCGCGCACGTCGTGCATTTCCATCACCGGCTTCGGCATGCGCGCGAAGGCCGAGAATTCGTCGACCATGCGCCCGATGTCCGACACTTGGCGGATGATGGTGTCGGTGCATTGATCGAAGATGTCGCGGTCCTTGGTGATGGCCGACCCATATTTGCGGCGGATGCGCTCGGCGGAGAGCTGGATCGGCGTGAGCGGGTTCTTGATCTCGTGGGCGATGCGGCGCGCCACGTCGGCCCAGGCGGTCGAGCGCTGGGCACTGACGAGTTCGGTAATGTCGTCAAAGGTCACGACGTAACCTTTGCCGACGCCCTCACTGGTTACGCGAACAGCAAAATTGCGCTCCGAGCCGGCGCGGCGGAGCGTGATCTGGTCGGTGGCGAGCCGCCTCCCCTGCTTCTGGGCGCGCTTCAAATGCGGGCCGAACTCAGGGATCACCTCCGGTAGCTTCTTGCCGGTGAGCTTCGTCTCTTTCACGCCGAGCAGCGTCTCGGCGGAACGATTGACGAGGTTGACCGTGCCGTTTGCATCGACGCCGATCACGCCGGCCGTGACGCCGGACAGCACAGCCTCCATGAAGCGGTTGCGCTCGTCGAGTGTCGAATTGGCGCCGACGAGCTCGTCGCGCTGACTCCTCAGCTCGGAGGCCATGGTATTGAAGGTAGTGCCGAGCGTCGCGAGGTCGCCATCGGCAGGATCGACATTCAGCTTCACGCCGAGATTGCCTTGGCTGATCTCCTCGGCCGCGCCCATGAGCTGCCCGATTGGCGCAACAAGGCGATTGGCGAACCACATGCCGATCCAGATTGCCGACAGCAGCAGCGTCAGGGCGATGGCTACGTACATGAGGCCGAATGCGACCTGCACGCCGGCGCGGCGCTGTTCGAGCAACTGATACTCCGCGACGTTGGCGCGGGTGGCGCGCAGCTGTTGCAGCACCTGCGCGTTCACGGGCCGGATGACGTAGAGATAGGTGTCGTTGAAGTTGTTGAGGCTCTTGATGGCGCCAACCATGCTGGTCTGGCCTGGCGCGATGACGATCACCTGCCCCTTCTTGGCGAGCTCCATGGCCTCCTTAGGCGGCGCGCGATACGGGAAGTCGGGCATGGTCGATGCTGTGGCGAGGATCTTGCCACTGCCGTCGATGAGATAAGCCGCTGGCAGGGCGCGGATGGCGGCCTGCGCTTGCAGGAAATTGCCAAAGCCCTGCGGTCGCGACTTCACCAGATCAACGGCTTCGTCGATGTCCTTGGCCATGCCGACGGTGTCGGCGCGGATCACCTGGCCATGCTCCTGGAGATAGGCCGTGGCGACGTCGATCGAGTTTTGGATGATCGACTTGGTGCGGGAGGAGAACCAGTGATCGAGGCCCCGGTCCAGCGACACGCTCGCGAACACCGCAAGCAAAATGGCGGGCACGACGGCGATCACGCTGAACAGGCTGACGATACGGACATGGAGCTGGGCGCCGGCGACGTGACGGCGTCTGGCGAGCCACAGCCCGGTGACCTGCCAAGCGATGATCCCCACCATGGCGAGGACGAGGATCAGGTTGATGAGCAGCACCCCCACCACGACCGTGTGGGTGGGGACGATGGGCGTGAGGCCCGTGAGGATAAGGTAGGTCGCGAGGCCCGAGCACAGCGACAGCACCATGGTGATCAGGCCGAGGGTGAACGGCAGGCGCCGCCGTGGCCCGTCGGAGGGATCGCTGCCGGGCTGGTCGGTCATGGCTTGCGGACGCAAATCGCCCTTGCGCTTGGCCGGCCTTTGCGAGGTTTGGAAGACGCTGCGCAAACCGCTTTCCCCTGGATTTCCCCCTCTGACGCCGGGTCTTGCCGGATTCGTCTTGGAGCAGCCCGCCTCAGCTATGGTGCAATAAAATCACAATGTGGCGCTTTGGCGACAATGTGGCAGGCTGATCACGCAGAGGTGCAGGCCGCCAGCCATTCCAGTCAGGGGCATATGGGGGGTCGGCGCCCGATTAACCAGATCAGGCGCTGGGAGTGCGGATCACCTTGATGCCGAGATCCCGGATCTTCTTGCGCAACGTGTTGCGGTTGAGACCAAGGAGATCGGCGGCGCGGATCTGGTTGCCGCGCGTGGCCGCAAGCGCTGCCGTGATGAGCGGAAACTCGACCTTCCTGAGGATGCGCGTGTAGAGCCCCGCCGGCGGCAGTTCCTGGCCGAAGCCCATGAAATAGTCGGCGAGGTAACGCTCCACCGACTCAGAGAGGTCGCCGCTCGGTTCTGAGTCCTCCGGAAACGGCGTGCGGGCGGCAGTGGCGAGTTCGCTCTCGACCATCTCGATGGTGACGATGTCCTGGGCATAGATCGCCGACAGCCGGCGCACCAAATTCTCGAGCTCGCGGATGTTTCCAGGCCAATGGTAGCGCTTGAGGCGTTCGATCGCGGCTGCCTCGAATCCCTTTGGTGGCAGTCCCTCCTTCTCGGCGATCGACAGAAAGTGGCGCACGAGATCGGGAATGTCCTCAAGCCGCTCGCGCAAGGGCGGGAGTCTCAGCGGCACGACGTTCAGCCGGTAATACAAATCTTCGCGGAATAGGCCTTGATCGATCTGCTGTTGGAGGTCGCGATTGGTCGCGGCGATGATCCTCACATTGGTGCGGATCGGTGTTCGGCCGCCGACGGTGGTGTACTCGCCTTCCTGAAGCACGCGCAGCAGACGCGTCTGCGCCTCCATCGGCATGTCGCCGATCTCGTCGAGGAACAAGGTTCCACCTTCGGCTTGCTCGAAGCGGCCGACGTGACGGGTCTGCGCGCCGGTGAAGGCGCCCTTCTCGTGGCCGAACAATTCCGACTCGATGAGCTCGCGCGGGATCGCGGCCATGTTGATGGCAACGAACGGTCCGTTGCGGCGCTTGCCATACTCATGCAGCGCGCGGGCGACAAGCTCCTTGCCGGTGCCGGACTCGCCCGTGATCATCACGGTGAGATCGGTTTGGGTTAGGCGGGCGAGGACGCGATAGATGTCCTGCATCGCCGGGCAGCGGCCGATAAGCGGCATCCCGTCGCTTTGTTCGGCGGCAAGACGTGGCGCCTTCTTGCGTGGCTCGGCAAGCGCGCGACTCACGACCGCGACGAGCTCGTTCAGATCGAAAGGCTTCGGCAAATATTCGTAAGCGCCCCGCTCCGCGGCGGTGATCGCCGTCATGAACGTGTTCTGTGCGCTCATGACGATGATGGGCAGGTCGGGCCTGAGTTTCTTGACGCGCGGAATGAGGTCGAACGCGCTCTCGTCCGGCATGATCACGTCGGTAATGACGAGATCCCCCTCTCCCTGGCTGATCCAGCGCCACAGCGTGGCGGCGTTGCCGGTGGCGCGCGGCGCATAGCCGGCGCGGGCGAGCGCCTGGTTGAGGACCGTGCGGATTGCCGCGTCGTCGTCAGCGATCAGGATGTTGCCTTTGCCCATTCTCTTTACGCCTGCGTTGCTTCCGCCATCTGCGCGGCTTCGGTTTCGGCCATCGGCATCAGTGCGCGAAAGACCGTGTATCGGGGATGTGAGTCGCATTCGATGATGCCCCCATGATCGCCAATGATCTTGGCCACGAGCGCGAGACCGAGCCCGGTGCCGGACGGCTTGGTAGAAACAAAAGGATCGAACAGATGCGGCATGAGATCGGGCGGCACGCCGGCGCCGTTGTCCTCGACCGAGATTTCCAACGGCAGGCTGACGCGGGCCTGGCTGCCTGGAACTGACAGGCGCACACCCGGCCTGAACGAAGTTGAGAGCGTAATCTGTCCATCGGAACGATCCTCGCCGATCGCCTCGGCGGCGTTCTTGACGAGGTTGAGGAATACCTGGATGAGCTTGTCGCGGCTGCCCGGGACCGGCGGCAGCGAAGGATCGTAGCTCTCGACGATCTTGATGTGACGGGCGAAGCCGGTGCTTGCGATCCGCTTTACGTGATCCAGCACGTCATGAATGTTGACCGGCTCGAGCTGGATCGGCCGCTCGTCACCGAAGATTTCCATGCGGTCGACCAATTTGCAGATGCGGTCGGACTCGCTGCAGATGAGTTGAGTCAGCGTGCGGTCCCCGTCGGTGCGGTCGCTTTCCAGGAGTTGCGCGGCGCCTCTGATGCCCGACAGCGGGTTCTTGATCTCGTGCGCGAGGACGGCAGCCAGCCCCGAGACGGAGCGCGCCGCGCCGCGATGAGTCAGCTGACGCTCGATCATTTGCGCCATGCTGCGCTGTTGCAGCATCACCATCACCCTGCCCGGCGCTTCGGGCAGCGGTCCGCCGAACAGATCGACGAGCTTGGGCGCTTCGAAGCGGAACGAGCCGAGCTCGACGCCGTATTCGTTGACCGTCGTATCGTTGCGCTGCACTTGCTCCACGAGAGCAATCAACGGGGAGCCGAAGGCGACAACATCCGGAAGATTGTGCCGGCAAAGCACGCTCACGCTCATCTGAAAGAAATCCTCAGCGGCGGTATTGGCGTACTCGATGGCGAGCCCCTTGCCGATGACGAGAAGTGGATGAGGCAACGCGCCGAGCAAGGCGTCGCAAGGAATCGACGGCCTTTCCAGCTTGCGTCGAGGGCTGGGGTTATTGGTCGTGACGCTCAAGGCGTATATATCCCTCGCGACCTGCCGGATGGGCTCGGGTCAATGCATAAATTTTATGCACAGCCATCCGGTGAGTTATTATTGGGCAGGATACGAGGGTTTTTGTCAGGGAGCAATATTCCTTTTGCCGCACTGCAACAATAAAGTTCGCCAAAGGCTTAACGGCGTCAGTTCTCGGATTATCCACAGAATCTGGGAGTGCCGGTTGTGAAGGTTGCGGCCTTGATCGTCGCGGCCGGCCGGGGCGCTCGGGCGGCGGGCGAAGGGCGGGGGCCCAAGCAATACTGCGCCGTTGGCGGCACACCCATGTTGGCGCGGACTGTTGGCGCCTTTGCCGCCAATTCAGGCATCGGCGATATCCTTGTCGTCATCCACCCCGACGACGCGGACCGCTACCAAGCGGCGACGGCACACTTTTCCGGGCGCTTGATGGCGCCGGCCATGGGCGGCGCGCGGCGGCAGGACAGCGTGCGCGCCGGGCTTGAGGCACTTGCCGCACAGGCGCCGGATGCCGTGCTGATCCACGACGCAGCGCGGCCATTTATCGATGGCGATCTCATCGCGCGTGTGGTGACAAGCCTGGGCGCGCACGCAGGTGCCCTGCCCTGTCTTCCCGTTACCGATACGCTCAAGCGTGGCAGCGACGGCCGCATCACGGAGACGATCGCGCGCGATGATCTGTGGCGGGCGCAAACGCCGCAAGGCTTTCGCTTCGATGCGATCCTTGCTGCGCATCGCGCTGCGGCGCAGGATCCCACGTTAGACTTCACCGACGACGCGGCGGTCGCAGAGTGGTTCGGCCTCGACGTGGCGCTCGTTGAAGGCTCCGAGCATAATCGCAAGCTCACCACGGCGGAGGATCTGAAAATCGCTGACGACATGTTGCGCCCTCAAGGCACGGTCCGTGTCGCATCCGGATATGACGTGCATGCGCTCGGTCCAGGCGATGCGGTGATGTTGTGCGGCGTGCGCATTCCGCACGAGAAGAAGCTTGTAGGTCATAGCGATGCCGATGTCGGATTGCACGCACTCACCGACGCTCTGCTTGGCACGATCGGCGACGGCGATATCGGCGTGCACTTTCCGCCGTCCGACGATCGCTGGCGCGGGGCGTCGTCGGACGTGTTCCTCACCACGGCCGCGGCGAAGGTCAAAGATAAAAGTGGGGAGATCGTCCATGTGGATGTGACGCTTCTGTGCGAGACTCCACGCATCGGTCCCTATCGCGATGCCATGCGCGAGCGTATCGCCGGCATCCTCGGACTCGATGTCTCTCAAGTCAGCATCAAGGCGACCACCAACGAAGGCCTCGGTTTCGTCGGCCGCGGCGAAGGGATCGCGGCAATGGCGACGGCCACCGTGAGACTTCCATGACAGAGGCCATCGACATCGATGCGCGTCTCGTTACGCAAGCCGCCGAAGTGCTCGACGCGGCGCGCGGCAAAGGCGAGTTGATTGCGACGGCGGAGTCGTGCACGGGCGGGCTGGTCGCCGCCACGCTCACCGCGGTCCCGGGTCGTCGGACGTGTTCGACCGCGCCTTCGTCACCTACTCCAACGCGGCGAAGAGCGAGATGCTCGGCGTACCGTATTGGCTGATCGAGAAGCATGGCGCTGTGAGCGAGGAAGTGGCCCGCGCCATGGCGGGCGGCGCCCTTCAGCATTCGCAAGCAAGCCTTGCCATTGCCGTGACGGGCATCGCCGGGCCAAGCGGCGGCACGGCGGAGAAGCCTGTGGGTCTGGTCTATTTCGCGGCGGGTCGTCCCGACGGCCCGATGCATCACGAGCGTGTCGTGTTCGGCGATGTCGGCCGGGCTGAGGTCAGGCGGCGCAGCGTCGAGCGGGCGCTGTCACTGCTGCGCTCACTGCTATAGCGCAACCGCCTCCGTGTTGGTGCCGTAAACCTGGTCGGCGCGGGCCTCGAAGGCGTCGGTGTATTTCCGCACGGCCTTGTCGAACAGACCGCCCATCAGCCGCTCGAACATGCGGGAGCGGAAGCTGTAGGCGATGTAGAAATCGATATCGCAGGCGTCGTCCGCGCGCGGCAGGAAGCGCCAGCGGTTTTCCAGATGCGTGAATGGCCCGTCGAGATATTCGACGAGGATGGTGCGCGCGGCCGGGTCCAGCGTCACCTTGGTGGTGAACCTCTCGCGGATCAGCTTGTAGCCGACCTGCATGGTGGCGATGAGCACCTCCCTGCCCTCGACCTGCTCGCGGCGTTTGACCGATAGCGCCTCGCACAGCGGCAAGAACTGCGGATAGTCGTCGACCTTGGCCACAAGCGCGTACATGTCGTCGGCCGAGTGGGCGACGGGATGCTTGATCTCGAAAATATGCATGTGGATTGGCGCTCAGACGCGCGCAAGCTGGCGCGCGGCCTTGAGCCGTTCGAAATCTTCTGCGGCGTGATAAGAGGAGCGGGTTAGCGGGCTCGAGGCCACGAGCAGGAAGCCCTTCTGTTCGGCGATGGTCTTATACGATTGGAATTCCTCGAGCGTGACAAAGCGGTCAATGGCCGCATGTTTCCGGGTCGGCTGGAGATATTGGCCGATGGTGAGGAAATCGACGTCCGCCGCGCGCAGATCGTCCATCACGGCCGCGACCTCGTCGTTAGTCTCGCCGAGCCCCACCATGATGCCCGACTTGGTGAACAGGTGCGGATCGAGGCGTTTGGCGCGTGCGAGCAGCGCGAGCGAATGACGATAGTCGGCGCCAGGACGAATTTGCCGATAGAGCGACGGCACCGTCTCGATATTGTGGTTGAAGACGTCGGGCCGCGCCGTGACGACCGTCTCGAGCGCGCCCTGTTTGCGCAGGAAGTCCGGCGTCAGCACCTCGATGGTGGTGTCGGGCGCGGCGTCTCTGATCGCCGCGATGGTCTTGGCGAAATGGTCGGCGCCGCCGTCGTCGAGATCGTCGCGGTCGACGGAGGTCACCACCACATGCGTTAGCGCAAGCTCGGCGATCGCTGCACCGACCCGCGCGGGCTCGTCCGCGTCGAGATGCGTGGGCTTCCCCGTCGCCACGTTGCAAAACGCGCAGGCCCGCGTGCAGACGTCGCCCATGATCATCACGGTGGCGTGGCGCTTCGCCCAGCACTCGCCGATATTGGGACACGCCGCCTCCTCGCACACGGTGTGGAGGCGATGCGCGCGCAAGGTTGCCTTCGTAGCGTCGAACGCATGCGCGCCCGGCGCGCGGACGCGGATCCATGACGGCTTGCGCAATACCGGCGTGTCGGGCAGCCGCGACTTCTCGGGATGGCGCGGCCGCACCTTCACGTCACGCATAGTGTCGATCACTGTGACCATCGACGGCTCAAGCTGATGACTGGCGTCCCGTAACCGCTCGCCAGACCCAGATCAACAGGATGGCGCCAATCGACGCGACGATCAGATTGCCGAGCCAGCCGTAGAACTCGATGTTGAGCAGCCCAGCGAGGGTGCCGCCGACGAACGAGCCGGCAATGCCGACCAGGAGATTGGTGAACAGGCCGTGATCGCTCGACGTCGCCTTCTCGGCGATGTAGCCCGCGATCAGGCCGATGATCAGCATGCCGAAGAATCCGACTCCCGGCATGGACAGCAAACCATGCGCTTCACTTTCCATCTTGCCTTCCTCCTCGTATGGCAACCGCCGCTATTTTATCCGCGACCACACCCACAAGCATACAATCGCGCCGACTGTGGCGATGATGATTTCGCCGATGATGTTGTAGGCGCCGAGGCCCACCAGGCCGGCCAGCCGACCGCCGACAACCGCGCCGACGATGCCGATCAGCAGGTTGATCAGGAGATCCTGCTGCCTGCCCATAATGTAGGACGCCAACGCACCGGCGATCAGGCCGATAACCAGGAATATTATCAAGCTCATAGCTGCCCTCCCTTGGCTTGGTAAGGCTCGTGGCGCTCCGCTACGGGGGGACTAGATGTGGAGAGCACGCCCAAAGGCGTCGAGCACCGATTCGTGCATCATCTCCGACAATGTCGGATGGGGGAAGATGGTGGCGATTAATTCCGCCTCGGTGGTTTCGAGGGTCTTGCCGATGGCGAAGCCCTGAATGAGCTCCGTGACCTCGGCGCCGATCATATGGGCGCCCAGCAGCGCGCCGGTTTGTGCGTCGAATATGGTCTTCACCAGGCCCTCGGTCTCGCCCATGGCGATCGCCTTGCCGTTGGCCGAGTACGGATAGCGGCCGACCTTCAGCTCGTGCCCCGCCGCGCGGGCCGCCTCTTCGCTGAGCCCGAGGCT
Source organism: Hyphomicrobiales bacterium (assembly GCA_041397675.1). GTDB lineage: Bacteria > Pseudomonadota > Alphaproteobacteria > Rhizobiales > Methyloligellaceae > Methyloceanibacter. The sequence goes on from JAWKWG010000020.1 coordinate 52,120, forward strand.
TGCAACCTGCGGCGCGCTATAGGTGCAAGCGGGGATGTTGGTCTTGTCCATGGGATGGACGCCGTCGACGCCGGCTATTCTTTCCACGCACATCACGCCTTCATGCATCGCCTTATGGGCGAGCCACGGCGGTCCGACTACGTCGCCGATGGCATAGACGCCCGACGCACCAGTGCGGCACCACTCGTCGACGACAATGTGTCCCTTGTCGACCTTCACGCCCAACGCTTCGAGGCCGAGGTTCTCGACATTGCCGGTGATGCCGATGGCGAGGATGACGCGGTCGACCTCGCCTTCGAGCGCGCCGCCTT
>JAWKWG010000021.1:0-52199 GCA_041397675.1 Hyphomicrobiales bacterium
GGTGTTGCCGACAGGCGTGGAGAGCTTCTTCAACTCATCAAACGCTTTCTCCGTGTCGGCAGCGTTGCGGATTGTGACGGACACGCTCTTGCCGGCGTCGTTCTGCAAGAGGTCGGTGTAGCCGATGCGCGCGCGGCGCAGTGACTCGCGCACGTCGCCGCGAATATTTGAGAGCCAGTCTTCGACCAGCTCCTTCTCGTCGATCTGATAGAGCAGATGCGCACCGCCTTGCAGATCAAGGCCGAGGTTGACCTGCTTGTGCGGAATCCACTCGGGCACCCCCTGGAGTGCCGACGAGGGAAATAGATTGGGAAGCGCGAAGATGAAGCCGGCCACGACGACGGCCAGCACGAGGATCACCTTCCATGGTTGGAATACAAGCATTGCCGAGTTCGAAACTCCAGATCAGCCCACCAGCGCGTCGGTCCCCGTCAGGAGGCCGACTTGGCTTGCGGCGCCGCCCCCTCCCCCTTGCCGCGCACCTCGGAGACCGTCGAGCGCAGTACCTTGATTCTCACGTTGTCGGCGATCTCGACCTGAAGCTCGTTGTCCTCGACTTTGGTCACCTTGCCGATGATGCCGCCTGAGGTCACCACCGTGTCGCCGCGGCGAAGCGCGCCGATCATCTCGCGATGCTCTTTCATCCGCTTCTGCTGTGGCCGGATCATCAGGAAATACATGATGCCGATGATCAGGATCGTCGGGACCAGCAGGCTGTTCAGCATCTCGAAGCCGCCTGAGCCTGCTTGAGCGTAGGCGAAACCGTTCATTTGCTCGTGTCCCCTGCTTGGCTTAAGGATGGCCGCCTTCCGGCCAGTTTCGGGCCTTTCTCGCGGGCTGGCGAACAGGCTCTTATCGCGCGATTGGGCGCGACTATACTGAGCTAGAACGCCTTTGCAACGGGCCCAACATGAACTTTCAGGAACCTGTTTCGGGACTTATGGAGCGGATCGCCCGGGCCTTGGAGCGGCTCGGCCCGGCCCGGCCCGAGCGGCCCGACTTCAGGCTGGCGGAGGCTTTCGTGTTCGAGGCGGACCGGGAGCGGTTCGTTCCCGTTAACGCGGTCAACCGGGTGCGGCTCGACCTGCTCAAGGGCATCGACGGCGCCCGCGACACGCTCGTGGCCAATACCAAGCGCTTTGCTGGAGGCCTCCCGGCCAACAACGCCCTTCTGTGGGGTGCCCGCGGCATGGGAAAAAGCTCCCTGGTCAAGGCGGTCCACGAGGCCGTGCCGGGGCTCAAGCTGGTCGAGATCCACCGTGAGGACATCGCCGCCCTGCCCCGCCTCCTCGGCCATTTGCGTGAGGCGCCGCAGCATCGCTTCATCCTGTTCTGCGACGATCTGTCCTTCGAGGCCCTGGACACGTCCTACAAGTCGCTCAAGGCGGTGCTGGAAGGCGGGATCGAGGGCCGCCCCGCCAACGTCATCCTCTACGCCACCTCCAATAGGCGGCACCTCATGCCGCGAGACATGGTGGAGAACGAGCGCTCGACCGCCATCAACCCTTCAGAGGCGGTGGAGGAGAAGCTCTCCTGTCCGACCGGTTCGGCTTGTGGATCGGCTTCCACAATTGCAGTCAGGACGAGTACCTCGCCATGGTGCGCGGCTATGCGGGGCACTACCGGCTCGAGGTCGATGATGAGACGCTTGATCGCGAGGCGCTCGAATGGTCACGCGGGCGCGGCAGCCGCTCGGGGCGCGTCGCCTGGCAATTCATTCAGGACTTGGCAGGACGTCTCGGCGCGAAGCTCTAGTCGGCTTGGGCCGCCATGCTGCTCATGTACTTGGTCGGATCGACCGGGCGCGAGCCCTTGCGCAGCTCGAAATGCACTTGCGGCTGGCTGACCGAGCCTGTGGCGCCCGCCTTGGCGATCACCTGGCCGCGGGTCACCTTGTCACCGCGCTTGACGAGGATCGCCTCGTTGTTGGCGTAGGCCGACACCCAATTGTTGGCGTGGCGAACGAGCACGAGATTGCCGTAGCCTTTCAGCTCACTGCCGGCATACGCGATGACTCCGTTCTCTGCTGCCTTAACGTCAGTGCCTTGCGGCACCGAGATGTTGACGCCGTCATTGTGCCCACCGTCAGGCCGCGTGCCGAAGCCTGAGAGGATGCGGCCCTTGACCGGCCAGCGGAAGCTTGCACCCGACATCGGATCTGGCGACGGCAACTGCTCGACGCTCGCGAGCTTCTGCGCGCCCTCGCCGGTGATGTCAGGCGCAGCTTTCGCCGTATCCTCGCTCTTCGGCGTGGCGCCGGGCGCCAGGATCGTGGTCGTCTTCACTTTGCGCACGCCGGACGGCGTCGTCTCAGACGAGGCGACGTTCGGTGCAGGCGCGGATCCAGGCGCCGGGATGATCAGCTTCTGACCGATCTGCAGCGCGTCGGCGCGAACGTCATTCCGCACCAGGATCGACTTCTCGTCGGCACCGAGCTTCTCGGCAATGGTGTGCGGCGTGTCGCCTTGCGCGACGACATAAACGGTTTCACCCGGTCCCGGCGTGGCCGAGGCGACGGCAGGCGACGGCGCCGTGGGCGCAGGCATTGTCGGCGCAGGCGAAGGCGCGGCCTCAGCCACCGGCGCCGTGGCACCCGGCATGATCAGGGTCTGGCCCTCGCGCAGCCGCGCGTCAGGAAGATTGTTGGCGGCTTGGATCTTCTCGACCGGCACGCCGTAGCGCCGCGAGAGGCTCGACAGGGTATCGCCGCTTTGCACCTTGATGCGCGGCCCGGAAAGATCGGCCTGCGCCATCGGTGGCGCAGTACGCGCACGCGGCGGGTTGTAGCTTTGCGCTTTCGGCGTGTAGTTGGCGGTCGCTTGCGGCGGCGGCAGCGCAGAGCGCGAGACCCCACCACCCGACTGGGCGGAATCGCCGTAATAGTGGTAACGCTCGGGGCTATAGACCGACTCCGAGGGAACCGGCAGCGACGCGGTCGTGTCCAAATCCGCGTTGCTCGAGCTGTCTTCAGTCAGATTGAAAGCCGGAAAATCGAAGCGCGAGACGCCCGAACTACAGCCGGCGGCGGCAAATGCCAAGCAGGCGGCGGCGGTCACGCCGCAAGCGCGGCGGCCATACTCCGACCAGAACGCAACACGCATCCCTCTCTGGCCCCTTTGTAAAACCCGTGGAGGGCAGTAAAGCGCGCCGCGAGTAAACAAGGCATTAAGTAACCGGAGCCGGCCGCCTAAAAAAGAATCAGCAAACAACGACTTACGCTCCCTAACGCTTGACCCTGCCATGGACGAGCGGCACGAACCGCACGGGAAGGAGCGGCGTCTCCACCAGCCCTTCTTCTGTTTTGTCGATCTGAACCAGCGACTGCGCATCCCGCGTCTCGCCGAGCGGGATGATCATGCGCCCGCCTTCCTTCAACTGATCGAGCAGCGCCGCGGGCGCATCGAGCGCGGCCGCGGTGACGATGATGCGGTCGAACGGCGCTTGCGGCGGCCAGCCGAGCCAGCCGTCGCCGATGATGGTGGTGACGTTGGTGATGTGGAGATCGGCCAGGCGCTGCTCCGCCGCCTTCTGCAACTCGCGCCAGCGCTCCACGCTATAGACGCGGCGGCAGAGATAAGACAGCACGGCGGCCTGATAGCCGGAGCCGGTACCCACCTCGAGCACTTTGTGAAGCGGGCTGAGCTCGAGCTTCTCCGTCATGAAGGCGACGACGTAAGGCTGCGAGATGGTTTGCCCGCACTCGATGGGCAGGGCGATGTCCTGGTAGGCGTGGTCGACGAAGGCCTCATCGACGAACAGATCGCGCGGCACGCGCTCGATGGCACGCAGCACGTTGGGGTCGCGGATCCCGCGACGCCTGAGCTGCATGATTAAGCCGATCTGGTCCGGCGCGTTCGCCATGGGTCGTCCACCTCCCCGCGAGGCGGTTTTTCCGGCGAGTATCAGCCGATTCTCGGTTGTATCTAAGGGCTATTTGCGCCCTTCCCCGAGAACCGCTTCAAGCTCATCCAAGGTGCCGCGATCGGTGTAATCGAGGCAGAGCGGCGTGACGGAGATGAGATTGGATTTCACCGCCCAGAGATCGGTGTCCTTCGGCGGTTTCGCACTCCGCTTGGCGATGCCGATCCAGTAATAGGCCTTGCCGCGGGTATCCATGCGATCGTCGATGTCAAGCAGCGCGGAATCGCGCAAGCCCTGCTTGGTCGCCGCCATGCCCTTTACTTCGTCAGGCTGACAATCGGGGAAGTTGACATTGAGCACGGTGCCGTCGGGCCAGCCCGCTTTCAGCAGCTTGCGCAGGAGCGGCGCGCCGTGATGCATCGGCGTCTCCCAAATGGGAATGCCATGATCGTAATTGCCGATCGCCAAGCTCAGCGCGATCGACGGTACGCCGAGCAGCGAGCCTTCGATGGCGCCGGCCACGGTGCCCGAATAGTTCACGTCGTCGGCGAGGTTCTGACCGCGATTGACACCGGACAATACGAGGTCCGGCGGGGAGTCCTTGAGCAGATAGCGCACGCCCATGATGACGCAGTCGGTGGGCGTGCCCTTCACCGCATAGCGGCGCTTGCCGATCTCGCGCATGCGCAACGGCTCGGCGAGGGTGAGCGAATGGGAAGCGCCGCTATTGTCGGTCTCAGGCGCCACCACCCAAACGTCGTCGGTGAGATCGGTGGCGATCTTCTCCAGAACGTCGAGGCCGGGCGCCTCGATACCGTCGTCGTTGGTGAGCAGGACGCGCATTTTGCGAGTCCTTCCAGCGGCTTTCGGCGCCGCCTTCTTTTTTTGAATCACGTCGCGGCCTCGATCTTAGTCATGCCCCCCATATAGGGTTGCAGGGCCTCGGGCACACGCACGCTGCCCTCCTCGTCCTGGTAGTTCTCCAGCACGGCGATCAGCGCGCGGCCGACCGCGACGCCCGACCCGTTCAGGGTATGGACGAACTCGGTGGCTTTGCGATCCTTTGGCCGATAACGGGCGTTCATGCGGCGGGCCTGGAAGTCGCCGCAGTTCGAGCACGAGGAGATCTCCCGGTACATGTTCTGCCCCGGCAGCCAGACCTCGATGTCGTAGGTCTTCTGCGCGGCGAAGCCCATGTCGCCGGTCGACAGCACCACAACCCGATACGGCAGACCGAGCTTCTGAAGCACGGTCTCGGCGCATTTGGTCATGCGCTCATGCTCCTCCGCCGATTGCTCGGGCGTGGTCACCGACACGAGCTCGACCTTGTAGAACTGATGCTGACGGATCATGCCGCGCGTGTCTTTTCCGGCGGCACCGGCTTCGGCGCGAAAGCATGGCGTCCCGGCGGTTACTCTGATGGGTAACTTCGCCTCGTCGGTGATGTCGTCGCGCACGAGATTGGTGAGCGGCACCTCGGCCGTGGGGATGAGCCAATAACCGTCGCCCGCCGGGAACTGATCCTCGCTAAACTTCGGCAACTGAGCGGTGCCGAACATGGTGTCGTCGCGCACCAGGAGCGGCGGATCGATCTCGGTATAGCCGTGCTCTGTGGTGTGGAGGTCGAGCATGAACTGTGCAAGCGCGCGCTCGAGCCGCGCCAGCGGACCTTTCAAGATCACGAAGCGTGCGCCTGACAATTTCGTCGCCGTTTCGAAATCCATCAGCCCGAGCGCCTCGCCAATCTCGAAATGCTGCTTGGGCTTGAATGAGAACTGCTTCGGCTCACCAACCTTGCGCAGCTCGAGATTGGCGCTCTCGTCGCCGACCGGCACGTCGCCAGCCGGCGTATTGGGAATATCCGCGAGCAGACCATGCAAGACCCGATCCTGCTCGCGCTCCTTATCCTCGCCGGCTTGGATTGTCTCTTTGAGGCCCGCGACCTCATCCATCAGGTGCTTGGCTTCCGCCTCGTCCTTGGCCTGCTTGGCCTTACCGATTTCCTTCGACACGGAGTTGCGGCGGTTCTGAGCCTCCTGCAAAGCCTGAATCGTTCCGCGGCGTTCCTCGTCCAGCTTGAGGATTTGAGTCAACGTCCCCTTGGGATCGTCGAAGCCGCGATCGGTCAGCCCTTTGACGAAGGCGTCTTGGTTGTCGCGTATCCATTTGACGTCAAGCACAGGCGATTTCTCTCTTCGGTCGACTCGGGGCTCTAGCGTGGCCCCCGTATAGAGCCCGATCGGGCCGTTGTCATGGCTCTCCGGCCCCTTCCTTCGTCATTGCCGGGCTTGTCCCGGCAATCCACTTGGGCCTCTCCATTTGCCTCTCCGCCCTATTGGATGCCCGGAACAAGTCCGGGCATGACGAATGAGAGGGGCATGACAAGACTTCTCGCCGGACATTCGCCCTCGAGGCATGAAGGGGATGGCGCGCCGAAAGACGCAGTCCGTAACGGTCTCGCGGTTCTTTTCGGAACCGCGCGGGCGCCTTCCGGGGCGCCACAGCGGCGATTTTTCGGACCGCCGGGCCGCGCTTTCGTCCTAGATCTCCCGCGACCCGATTTCAGTCTCTCGACACCTCTTCGAGGCTGGACCGCGTTTGGCCGGACCCTAGGATCGTCAGCCTGCTCCAGGCAGGGTCTCGTAGTGGACCCGGGCGGAGCCCCGACGCCGCCCGAGTGCTTCATTGCGGATGAAGCCCGCAGGCGCCGCACCCCGTCCCGCGATCAAGACGCCTCATGAGCGCGCCCCTCAACTGGACGAGGTGATGCGATGATACGGTAGATTTGAAGCGCGGGGATAAGCAGCTAGTTCGTCTTGTCATTGGGCACGAGGTCGGGGGCATCGCCCGGCACCGGATTCCGCTCAAGGTCGGCGATCAGCTTCTCCATTTCAGCGATCTCGCGCACCTGCGCCTCGATGATGCCGTCGGCAAGCTTGCGCACACGCGGGTCGCGGATATGCGCGCGCTCGCTGGTCATGATGGCAATCGAATGATGCGGAATCATCGCCTTCATGTAGGACACGTCGTCCACCGTCTCCTGGCTGCGCACCAGCCACAAAGCGCCGGCGAACAGCACGAGGCTGAGCACGAGGATTGCAAGGTTGGCTCTCGTGCTCTTGTACATGTTGAGCATGAACGCCAGCATCACGACCGCCATCACCGCGCCCATCACCACCGCCATCCACGCCCGCGTCTGGCTGAACCACACATGATCGAGGGCGTAGGTGTTGAGATACATCAGGCCAAACATGATCACCGTGGCGGTCACGATCATGGCGGCAAAGCGGGCATAGCTCATCAAGGTCTCCAGACGTTTCAGGATTAAGGATTTTGCGAAGCGCTTTAAGCGCGCGGCGCCATCCTCTTGGACGTGCTGGAGGTTTAACGCGCGGAGCCTCGACTAGGTTTCAGCCCTACTCCGCCGCAGGGGCCGTGGCCGTCGCGGCAGCGCGCTTCCTCTCGGCGAGCTTCACCGCGTAGATGGAGATCTCGTAGAGGGCGAGCGTCGGCAGCGCGAGCGCGATCTGGCTGATCGGATCCGGCGGCGTGAGGATCGCCGCGGCGATGAACACGCCGACGATGGCATGCTTGCGGTAGTGCTTGAGCTGGTCCGAGGTGACAAGCCCGGCACGGGCGAGCAGGGTGAGCAGCACCGGCAACTGAAAGCAGATGCCGAAGCCGATCATCAGCATCATGATCAGCGACAGATATTCGCTGACCTTGGCGGTCAGCAAAATCTGCACGCCGTTGTCGCCGGTCTCCTGCATCGACAGGAAGAACTTCATGGCGAGCGGCATGGCGACGAAATAGACGAGCGCGGCACCCAACAAGAACAGGATCGGCGTGGCGATGAGGAACGGCAGGAACGCCTGGCGCTCCTTGCGGTAGAGCCCCGGCGCCACGAACATGTAGAGCTGCGAGGCGATCACCGGAAAAGCGAGAAACATGGCGCCGAACAGCGCGAGCTTGACTTGCGTGAAAAAGAATTCCTGCGGCGCGGTATAGATCAGCTCGATGGGCGCATCGACGCCGGCGGCCACGTGATACGGCCAAAGCAGGACATTGTAGATAGGCTTGGCGAACCAGAAGCAGATGACAAAGGCGACGAAGATCGCGACGAGCGCCCACATCAGGCGGCGCCTGAGCTCGATGAGGTGCTCGATCAGCGGCGCCTTGCTTTCATCGATGTCGTCGTCGTCGCTCACGTCTTCGATTTCGCTTTCGTGGTGGCGCGCTTGGCGCTCGCGGTCTTCGCCGTCTTCGCAGGCTTGGCGGAGGCCGGTTTGGGCTTCGAGGACTTCGCCTTCGGCGCGGCTTTACGCTTCGCGGAACTTGAAGGCTTGGCCGCGGCTGGCGCGGACTCCGTCTTGGGCATCATCACCGGCTGATTGGTCGGGGCATCCAAGGAGGAAGACTCGAGACCGGAGCGGATGCTCTCGATGTTTTTGCGCACATCCTCGGCCTCGCTCTCGCGCATGGCGTCCTCGAACTGACGCTGGAAGTCCGATGCCGCGCGCCGGACCTTGCCGACATAGAAGCCAACGGTGCGCATCATCTTCGGCAGGTCCTTAGGACCCACCACGACGATCGCCACGACGGCGACCACCAAAAGTTCCGACCATCCGATGTCGAGCATGAGCTTGGTTCAGGCGCCCGCGCAGGCGAGCCGCGCGACGCCCCATAAGAGCGAGCGTGCCGGTCTAACCCGTTTTCTGCTTGCGCGGCGCCTTGCTGCCCGAGGCGGTCTTGGCGCCCGATGCGGTCTTGGCCTTCGGCGCCGAACGCTCGTGCTCGATCACCTTGGGATCGGCCTTCTCTTCGTCCTCATCGGACATGCCGGCCTTGAAGCTCTTAATGCCCTTCGCGACGTCGCCCATCAGGTCGGAAATCTTGCCGCGCCCGAACAGAAGCACGACGAGCACCAGCACGATCAGGATTTGCCACCAACTCGGTCCCATAGACTATCTCCAGCGCGGCGAACTCCGCGCGATGCCTAGATCGCGCGCACTATGGCAGCAAAGCCGCCCCGCTCGCAAGCGGGCCCCCTGCCTCAGGGTGAAGGCGTAACGCCGCCACTTTGGGCGGGAAAAATGAGCACCGCGCCGGAGTCGACGCTGACGCCGACCTCGGCGCCTTGCACCGGCACGTCGGCCTCCCGCACCCGGGCGAGAATTGGCGCATCGAGGCCTTGCACGGCGACCTCGACCAAAGCCACGTCGCCGAGAAAGCGCGCGTCGAGCACGCGCCCCGCGGCGCCCTCCCCCGGCGGGAGTAGCCGCACGCCCCCTTGGCGCACGCAGACAATGGCGTCGGTCCCTTCCGCGAGTCCATTCGCGGCAAACGTACCAAGCGGTGTCGCGATAGGGGCCGGCATGTGGGGCCTGGAACTTGGCGTGGGCGATCACGCTGTCGAGCCACGTCTGAAGATCCTTACGGACGGTCAAGACGTAGCGCGCCTGATCGCCGTAGCGGTCCATCAATTCGCGGTAGATGGCGAGGAACGGCCAATCCTCGACGCATCAACCTCATCCGTCACGGCGAACAGCGGTTCCAAGTCGCCCGCGAACCATCGCTCGTGCAGCACCCGATCCCAAGTATGGTTGAGTAGCCAAGCAGTCTCAAGAGCCTGTCAGGGACTCTTGGTTCCCGTCCGGCTTCAAGCCAACGCCAAAGACTTTGGCTTGGTGTCGGTCAATCGTGTCTCTCGGCGGAATTTTTCCTCGCGCTCGAAGATGGAGCCCGCGCCGGAGTCGACGCTGACGCCGACCTCGGCGCCTTGCACCGGCACGTCGGCCTCCCGTACCCGGGCGAGAATGGGCGCATCGAGGCCTTGCACGGCGACCTCGACCAAGGCCACGTCGCCGAGAAAGCGGGCGTCGGCGCGCCCCGCGGCGCCCTCCCCCGGCGGGAGCAGCCGCACGCCCCCTTGGCGCACGCAGACAATGGCGTCGGTCCCTTCCGCAGAGAGTCATTCGCGGCAAACGTACCAAGCGGTGTCGCGGCGTGACCCGCTTCGATGCGCGCCGCCACCTCGTTCAAGTCCGAGAATGTGCGCGCGGCGAGAATGTCCTTCGGCGCGCGATAGAGATCGAGCGCGTTGCCGGTCTGCACCACGCGGCCTTTACGCATCAGCGCGACGGTGTCGCCCATGCGCATCGCCTCCTCCGCGTCATGGGTGACGACGATGCAGGTTGCGCGGGTCTCATGCAGAATGGCGAGCGTGTCCTCGCGCATGGACTCGCGCAGCCGCGTGTCGAGACCGGAGAACGGCTCGTCCATGAGAAGCACGCCGGGCCGCGGCGCGATGGCGCAGGCCAGCGCCACGCGCTGCTGCTCTCCGCCCGACAAGATGTGCGGGTATTCGCCCGCGTAGGCGCCGAGACCGACGCGCTTCGAGCGCGGCGAAAGCTTCGGCCTTGGCTTCGCTCCGCGTCAGAAAGCGCAGCCCGAAGGCGACATTGTCGAGAATGAGGAGATGCGGGAACAGCGCGAAGTCCTGGAACATGAGTCCCACGCCGCGTTTCTCCGGCGGCACGAAGCGGTTCGGGCCCGCCACCTCAGACTCGTCGATCAGCACGCGGCCGGTCGAGGGACGCTCAACGCCGGCGGCAACCCTGAGCAACGTGGTCTTGCCGCAGCCCGACGGTCCGAGCAGGCACAGCACCTTGCCGGCGGGCACTTCGAGGGTCACGTCGTCCAGCGCGTAGGTCTCGCCATAGCGGCGCGAGACGTGCTCGAACGCGAGCCGTGAAGCAAGGTGACGGCGGCCTTGCCACGGGCAGCCTCGGCCCTTCTGGTTGCGGCCGCGGCGATCGAGCGGGTGCGCGCCTTCAGGGAACTCACGCATGGCGCTGGTCTAAGCATTGCCGCCGCGCGACGCAATGTCCGTGGCGTCACTGCCCCGCGCGGGCGTTAATCCTCGTCGTCGGAAGCGTCCGGCTCGTCGGTGTCGTGCGGGTCTTCCTCGCCGGCGCCAAGCGGCTCGTCCTCGAGCGCCTCGTCCTCGCGGAGGTCCGGATGATCGTCCGACTGCATGGTGAAGCCGGGCGGCAGATTGGAGTCGAGCGGCCCTGCGCCCTTGAGCTCGGACAGGCCGGGCAGGTCGCCGATGCCTTCGAAGCCGAAATGCTCGAGGAAGGCTTCGGGTGGTGCCGTAGGTCACGGGCCGGCCAGGCGCCCGGCGGCGGCCCCGCAATTTGATCAACCGGTCTCCAACAACACGTCGATGGTGCCCTTGGAGGTCGACACGCCCCTGATCTCCTCGATCTCGGCGCGGGTCACGGGCTGGTGGTAGGCGATGATGGCGAGCGTCTCGAGGGCCGCGCGCGACAGGCGCCGCTGTGCCTCGGCATGACGCTCCAGCAGGAAGGAGAGATCGTCGGCGGTGCGGAATGCCCATTTGCCGGCGACGCGCACCAGGTTGACGCCGCGGCCGGCATAGAGGCCTTGCAGCTCTTCGAGCAGCGCCTTCACGTCCTCGCCCTGGCCGAAATGCTGGGCGAGATCGGCCTCCCTGAGAGGCTCGGGCGCGGCGAACAGCAGCGCCTCGATGATGCGCAGTTTCTCGCGCCGGTCGGCCGACGGCAGCGCCATCACGTTGGACGGCAGCGGCAGCACCGGCGCTGGCGCGCCCTGCTCATCCTCGTCTGCCATCATCGGTACTGCCCTTTCGACTTGCTTACCTGTCATCTCCGACCCCGCCTCGGCTTCCCTTGTTTTTGTGTGCTCTGCTACCGCCGCCCGCATGGCCCGATCAAGCTTCAGCAAGGTCGAGCCGCCTCGCTCCTGCCGTTCCTCATCCGACATCTTCGATATATCGGACAACAGCGCGGTCAAGGCCGGCTTGCGTTTGTCCCGCCCTCTGGGACTTTGCGGCTCATCCGGCCGCTCAAGCTTCGATGGCGACATTTTGGGTCTCGGCATGATTTGCCCCTTTGGCGGTTCGGCCCTTCGATCCGGGCCTGTCCGGCGTTTCCCTCGTTACGCTGTTCGAACCTCACGCATGATCACGCAGCCTTGCCGCGGCGCCGCACCAGGAGCGGCGCGAAAGACTTCGCCTGGCGGATCTCGACCTCGCCCTCGCGGGTCATCTCCAACGTCGCGGTGAAGCTCGAAGCAAGCGCCGTCTTCCTCAGCTCCGGGTCGACCAGGAACTCGGCGAGCAGCTGATCGAGCGGCGCCCAATCGCAAGAGATGCCGAGCAGCCGTTCGAGCTCGTCGCGCGCCTCTTTGAGAGACCACACGGTGCGCGGCTCCATATGGAGCGTGCGGACCGCGGTGCGCTGGCGCTGTTGCGAATAGGCTTTGAGTAGATCGTAGACATTGGCTTCGTAGATATTGGTGCGGTTGACACGAACCGGCTCGGGCAGACCGCGCGAAAACACGTCGCGGCCGAGCCGCTTGCGCGTCATCAATTGCGCCGCCGCATCGCGCATGGCGTCGAGACGCTTCAGGCGGAAGGCGAGCAGCGCCGCAAGCTCCTCGCCGGTGGGTTCACCTTCCTCGGTTTTCTCGGCGGGCAGAAGCAGCTTCGATTTGAGGAAGGCGAGCCACGCCGCCATGACGAGATAGTCGGCGGCGATCTCAAGCCTTAAGCGGCGCGCCTCGGCGATGAAATCGAGATATTGCTGCGCGAGCGCGAGCACCGAAATCTTGGTGATGTCGACTTTCTGGGTGCGCGCGAGCGCGAGCAAAAGATCGAGCGGCCCCTCGAAGCCCCCGACGTCGACCATGAGCTGATCGCCCGGGTCGATCTCGGCGCGCTCGGTCTCGCTGTCCCAATCGGACTGCGCTTCAGCCTCGTTAGGCTCCACGTTCACGGGCGTCTCGTCGCCAATCATGCCTGCACCGTCGGGTCCGGTCCGAGGCTCGCCACGCGGGTCGCGCCGGCCTCCGTCACCAGGGCCATTGCCTCAGCTACATCAAAGGGTTGCGGCTTGTGAAGGCAGGCCCGCGCGGCGGCAAAACGCGTCGCCGCCTGCCCCTCAAGAACAGGCGCAGCCTCCCCCACCTCGACCATCTCGGCAAGCCTGCCGCTGCAATGGAGCACCACATCGCAGCCTGCCCCGATCACGGCGCGGGTCAACTCCGCATAGGAGCCCCGAAGGGCCTTCATGCCGATATCGTCGCTCATCACGAGTCCGGTCAACCCTATGGAATCACGAATCACTTTGCCCATTATAGCGGGGGAAACGGTCGCTGGCCGCCGCTCATCGAAGGCTGGCAACAGAACATGGGCCGTCATGGCCAGGGGCGCGTCACGCAGCGCGTGAAATGGGCGGAAATCGACGGCTTCCAGTTCGTCCGCCGAGGCGTCGATGCGCGGCAGATCAAGATGGCTGTCGGCCATCGCCCGCCCGTGACCCGGCACGTGCTTGATCACCGGCAGCACACCGCCGGCGAGCGTCCCGTCCATCACCGCGCGGCCGAGCGCGATGATCACGTCAGGATCGAAGCTGAAGGCGCGATCGCCGATGATGTCGTGCGCGCCGCGTTGCGGCACGTCGATGCACGGCGTGCAATTGACGTTGAAGCCGACATCGTGGAGCTCGGCCGCCATGAGCCGCGCACCGGCGAAGGCGGCACGCTTCGCCAACTCCGGATCGGCCTGATAGAGCTCGCCATAGCAGCGCGCCGGCGGCATGGCGCGCCAATGCGGCGGGCGCAAACGCTGCACGCGGCCACCTTCCTGGTCGACGAGAATGAGAAGCTCATCGCTGCCGACAGACTCTTTGAAGGACGTGATGAGTGCGCGGACCTGGTCCGGGCTTTTCACGTTGCGGGCAAACAGAATGAGACCGCAGGGGCGTTCGCGGGCGAAGAATGCGCGCTCATCGGCGGACAATGACGTGTCCGCACAGCCGGAGATGAAAGCTTTCAGATCCACGTCCGGGGGCTAGCCCCTCAAGCTGGGCGCGGTCAAGCGCCCCGTGATCGGCGCTTCCCCTACTGGGTCATCACCAGGCAGTCAGGCAAGCCTTGCGACTTCAGCTGACCGCAAAGCTTATAGGCCTCGGCCTTGTCGTCGATGGGTCCGACCCGCAGCCGGTACCAGACGCCTTTCGAACCAAGGTCAGCCTTCTGCACGATGGGCCGGTAGTCGGCCAAGAGCGTGGGATATTTCTGCTGAATATCGGCGAAGGTCGCCAGCGCATCGGTCTGGCTCTTCTTGGCGCCAACCTGGACGACGTATTTCGTGTTGGCCGCCGGCGCAGGCGCGGGCGCGGGATCCGCAGCGGCGACCTGCTGCGGCGCAGGCGCGGGCGGCGGTGGCGCGGCAGCAGCAGCCTGCGGCGTAATCGGCGCGGCCGGAACAGGCATTACGGCTTGAGGTGCTTCGGCAGCTTGGGCCGCGGCTTCGGCGCCCTCGGCTGCGGCTTCCGCAGCGGCTTCTGGCGGCGGTGCCTCGACAGAGCCATCAGGCCGGACCACGAGGGTCTTCACCTTGCGCGGACCGCCATCTTCGCCTGTGTCGACGGACTGCGTGGTATCGGGACTCGCCAAATCAGTGCTCGCGACCGCCGTCGGCAGACCGGCCGTCTCAGACGGCGGCATGGCGGGAACGGCGACGTCCTCCTGACGCGGCATCAACTGCTCGGATTCGGGCTCATCGCCGTTGGTCAAACGGTCGTATATCAGCTTGTTCTTATGAGGAAATTCCTTGCCGCCAGGCTGGTCGGGGGCCTCTTTGACGGGCCGTGCATCGGCCGTCACCATCGGCGTCTCGCCGTTCCCCATGACACCGCCGCTCTGTTTGTAAGCGTAGGCGAGCGCGCCACCAAGGGCGATCGCGCCGAGAAGAGCGCTTGCCACCATGAAGGCGCTGCGGCCCTTGAGCGACGCAATCTTCGACTTCGCTTTCGGCGGCGGCAGAGCCTGGCTCTCGTCGAGGAAGTCGGCGTCGGCCCGGTCCGTCTCAAAGTAGTCCTGAGCCGGCTGCGGCGCCTGGTGACCACCGAGCGCGATCTGAGGCGGCTGATCGTAGACCGCATCGAACGCCTGAAGCTGACGGCGCGGATCGCTCGGCGGCACGTGCGATTGCGGTGCGGCCATCGGATGCTGCGCCATCGGCGCTTGTGGCCTGCTCGCCGGCGTCGCCATCACGAAGCCCGGCGCATCGTCTTCAGCCCCGAGCGAGGCGTCATGACCAAATTCGGAAGGGAACGTCTCGGCGAAGTCTGCATCGCTACCGCCATCCTCGGGGAAGCTCGCATCGCCGAAGTCCGCGTCAGCGCTCTGATCGGAAAAGCTCTCGTCCGACAAGTTCGCGTCGGCGGAGACATTGAAGTCCGGGAAGATGGACTCCGGGAACGCCGGATCGGCGTTGCTCAGATCGGGGAAGCCGGCGTCCTGGTATCCTTGGGAGCCGAAACCTTGCGAGCTATTGCCATAGCTCTGCTGCGGCATGTTCTGCGCAGGGGTCTGGAAGTTTTGCGGCTGCTGGTAGTGTTGCGCGCCGAAGTTCTGCGGCTGCGGCTGATGGGCTTGATAGCTCGGCTGCGGCTGTTGGGGCTGTGGCTGAGGCCGCGGCGCTGCCGCTTGCGGCTTCGGCGCAGCGGGCTGAGGTTGCGGCTGGGCAGCGGGCTGCTGGTGAGCGGTTTGTGGCGGATAGGAGGGCTGGGGTGCTTGCTGAGGCTGCTGAGGGGAGCGAGTGACCGGCGTATAGGTCGGCATCTGGGTGAAGGCCTGACCCCCGTTTCCAAAAATCGAGCCTTGTCCGAAATTCGGCCGCCCGGCACCTTGACCCATTAGAGATCCCTCACTCTTTTGCGTATTCGCCCCGCCGACACGCCACGCCTCGTCGCCCGGCGCGCTCTGCGGGTTGGCGAAATCCGATTCAAACTCAGGGGGCCGACCGGCTTGCCTGCCGAGCCCGCTATCATGCGTGGACATGGCTACTTCCCTCGAACCACCCCTGCCCCTGGTCGGCTTAATGCAACTCGTGCATGGCGTGAACCCCGAGGATCCCCAAACCCAGTGCCAAAACACGCTTTGTGGCGGCCACAAGCGCTACACGAGCACGTGTTAACTCTCGGTCACTTTCGTAAATAAAACGTAATTGTGGCAAGTCTTTGCCTCGGTTCCAAAGGCCGTGAAAGTCTCCGGCAAGATCGTAAAGATAGAAACCGAGGCGGTGGGGCTCATGTGCTTGGGCCGCACCCTCAACTATACGTGGAAACTGCGCGATGCGGCGGATCAGAGCGATCTCGGCATCGTCACTCAACCGGTCCAAATCAGCCCGCGCCAACGCAACCTCCTCGATATCGAGGTCCGCGAACATCTCACGAACATTACGCAGAACTGAACTCGCCCGGGCATGGGCGTACTGAACATAGAACACCGGGTTGTCCCGCGACTGCTCGGTGACCTTGGCATAGTCGAAATCGAGCGGCGCGTCGTTCTTCCGGTAGAGCATCATGAAGCGGACGGGTCCTGCCCCCACCTCGTCCACGACGTCCCGCAGCGTCACAAACGTCCCGGCACGCTTGGACATCTTGACAGGCTCGCCTGCCCTGAACAAGCGAACCAATTGACAAATCTTCACGTCGAGATCGGCTTCGCCGCCGCTGAGCGCCTTCAGAGCCGCCTGCATGCGCCGGATGTGCCCGCTGTGATCGGCGCCCCACACGTCGATCATCGACTTAAAGCCGCGTCTGAACTTGTCGTAGTGATAGGCGATATCAGAAGCGAAATACGTATATGAGCCGTCGGACTTGACCAGTGGCCGGTCTTGGTCGTCGCCGAAGTCTGAGGACTTGAACAGAAGCTGCTCCCGGTCCTCCCATTCCTCGTCGACCTTGCCCTTAGGCGGCGGCAAGCGGCCTTCGTAGATCAAGCCCTTGGCCTTGAGATCGGCGATGGTATCAGCGACCTCGTCCTCTCCGCCTTCGATCAGGGAGCGTTCGGAGAAGAACACGTCGTGGCGAATGCCGAGCGCGGCGAGATCATCCTCGATCATTGCGAGCATCGCTTTCAGTGCCGCCGCGCGCACCAGCGGCAGCCACGCGGCTTCCTCCATGTCGAGAAGATCGCGGCCGTGATTTGCGGCGAGCTGCTCGCCGACCTGTTTGAGATAGTCGCCGGGATAGAGCCCCTCGGGAATTTCGCCGATGTCTTCGCCAAGCGTCTCGCGGTAGCGGAGAAAAACCGAGCGCGCGAGCACGTCGACCTGCGCGCCCGCATCGTTGATGTAGTACTCGCGGGTCACGTCATAGCCGGCGAATTCGAGCAGGTTCGCAAGTGCATCACCGAACACGGCGCCACGGGTATGACCGACATGCATCGGCCCGGTTGGATTGGCGGAGACATACTCGACGTTCACCGCCTGCCCCTTGCCGATGGCGCTTCGTCCGAACGCATCACCCTGCTCCAGCACCATGCGCAACACGCTCGGCCAGAAGGCACGGGCGAGTGTCAGGTTGATGAAGCCAGGCCCGGCGATCTCGACGGTCTCGATAAGAGGATCGGAGGCGATGAGCGGCACGATGCGCTCGGCGAGCTTGCGCGGCGGGACACTCGCGGGCTTGGCCAGAACCATGGCGGCGTTGGTGGCGAGGTCGCCATGGGTCGGGTCCTTGGGCGCGGTCAAGGTGATGCCGTCGGTGCTCGCCTCGTGGGGCACGACGCCGTCATGCTTGAGCTGTTGGACGGCCGCGAGAACGTGACCGTGAAACCCTGCAAAAACGTCCATGGAAACTCTCAGATGTGTGGCGCGCGACTATCGCAAATCCGGGGTGGCGTCAAACAGGCGCCGGTGCTCGGCGAGCGCGTAGCGATCGGTTTGGCCGGCGATGAAGTCGGCGACGTGGCGGGCATATTCGCGGCTGGCGCGCGGCGGCGCCTGATCGCGCCATTCGGGGGGCAGCGCGTCAGGGTCGTTCGCATAGCGCTGGAACAGCTCGACGATGACGTCCTCGGCGTCGCCCATGATGCGCATGACGCGCGCGTTGCGGTAGACGCGGTCGAACAGAAATTTGCGGAGGACGTCGAGCTCGCGCTGCATGGGCTCGGAGAACGCGACGACCGCATGCCCCGCCTGCCGCACGTCGTCCGCGCTTTGGGGTGAGAGCGTGGCGAGACGCCGCGTGGTTTCGGCGATCACGTCGTCGATCATCGCGGTGATGAGACGGCGGTTCACCTCGTAGAGACGCCGCGTAGCTTCGGCATTTGGGTACTTCGCATCGACCTCGGCGAGAAGCCGGCCCGTGACCGGCACCTCGGCAAGCTCGGCAAAGGTGAAGCAATCGGCGCGGTAGCCGTCATCGAGATCGTGATTGTTGTAAGCGATGTCGTCGGCAAGGCTCGCGACTTGCGCCTCGACGGAGGCAAACGTGCCGAGATCGAGATCCTGCTTCGCGTTGTAGGCGAGCACCGGCTCGGGCACGGGCTTGCTCTGCCCGAGCAATGGGCCGTTGTGCTTGATCAGCCCTTCGAGCGTCTCCCAGGTGAGATTGAGGCCGTCGAAGCTCGCGTATTTCTTCTCCAGCATGGTGACGACGCGCAGCGACTGGGCATTGTGGTCGAAGCCGCCGGCCTCGCTCATGGCGGCGTCGAGGGCGCGTTCGCCGGCGTGGCCGAACGGCGGGTGGCCGAGATCGTGGGCGAGCGCAAGCGCCTCGGTGAGGTCTTCATCGACGGCGAGCGAGCGGGCGAGGCTGCGGGCGATCTGCGCCACCTCGAGACTGTGGGTCAGCCGCGAGCGGAAGTGATCGCCCTCGTGATAGACGAACACTTGGGTCTTGTAGTTGAGGCGGCGAAAGGCCGCTGAATGGAGGATGCGATCGCGGTCGCGGGCATAGGCCGAGCGGGTCGGGCTCGGCGCCTCGGGTACGAGGCGTCCGCGGCTCGCCGTCTCGGTCACGGCATACGGAGCAAGCATCGGCGCGTCCGGGGTGCCGGATTCCTGCCCGGCCTTGCGGCGTTGATTGATTGACAAGCCTTTTTGCCGTCCTATCTAACACTTATAAGGACTGGCTACCTAACATGAGCACACCGTCCATCACCATAAGCCCGCGCGCCGCGAAACGCATCGTCGAGCTCATCAGCGCCGACGACGCCGCGCAGCTGTTCCGCGTCAGCGTCGAGGGCGGCGGCTGCTCGGGCTTCCAGTACCGCTTCGAGCTGGTCAAGGACAGCGCCCCCGACGACGTGGTGATCGAGCGCGACGGGGCCAAGGTGGTGGTCGATCCCGTCTCCGCCGGGTTCGTACAAGGCGCGGAGATCGACTTCGTCGACGAGTTGATCGGCGCGCAGTTCAAGGTCAACAACCCGAACGCCACCGCCTCTTGCGGTTGCGGCACCAGTTTCTCGATCTAATCTTCCGCTCTTGGATGTCTGTCTAGCCTGGGTTACTGGATTGCCCGGTCGATTTTTGATGCCCTGCCGCTTCGCTGCTTAAGGGCACGTCCGGGCAATGACAAGAGACCTCATGAAGATCGCCACCTGGAACATCAACGGCATCAAGGCGCGCATCGACGCGGCCACTACGTGGCTGAAGTCGGCCTCCCCGATATCGCCTGCTTTGCAAGAAATCAAATGTATGGACGAGGCGTTTCCGCCCTCCGTGTTCGAAGCCCTCGGCTACAACGTCGCCGTCCACGGCCAGAAAGGCTTCAACGGCGTGGCACTTCTTTCTCCAAGCTGCCGCTCGCCGACGTCACGCCTGGTCTCGCCGGCGATCCGAAAGACGTCCAGGCACGCTATCTCGAAGCCTGCATCTCAGTGCCGTCAGGCGTCCTGCGTCTCCTCAATATTTATCTGCCGAACGGCAACGGCAGCCCGGAGAAGTTCGCCTATAAGCTCGCGTGGATGAGCCGCTTGCGCGAGCGGGCCAAGGCATTGCTCGCGCTCGAAGAGCCGTTCGTCATCGCCGGTGACTTCAACGTGATCCCCGCGCCGGAGGACGTCTACAATCCAAGTGCGTGGATGGACGACGCGCTGTTTCGCGCCGAGTCCCGCGCCCACTTTCAAGCGCTCCTCAATCTGGGTTTAACCGACGCATTCCGCGCCTGTCACGACGAGCCGCACCGCTACACGTTCTGGGATTATCAGGCGGGCGCGTGGCAGAAGAACCAGGGCTTGCGCATCGACCACCTGCTGCTGTCCCCGCAGGCCGCAGACCATCTCCAATCCTGCGAGATCGACGCGAACCCCAGGAGCTGGGAAAAGCCCTCAGATCACGTGCCGGTGGTGGTGGAGTTGTCGCTCTAAGGCTGGAGGCCGCCGCTTATGCCGTCGCCGTTGGCGCCGAAGCCCACGGACATGCCCATCGCCGCGGGCGGCACGAGGTCGACGGGACCGAGTTGCGGCTCCTTCACCGACAAGGCGGGTGCAGCCGCCGGCTTAGCCGCAGCACGGGTCGGCGGCGGCGGGACATCGTCGGCCGGCGCAAGCTTGGCGGCGGTGGCGGTTCGGTTCGGGCCGCCGAGCTGCGGCATCAACGCTTCCGCCTCTTTGCGCGTGGCATTGTCGGCGTTCGCGAATGCCTGCTGGTAGAGCTCGCGAATCCAAGCGCTATCAGGCCCATTCGCCTTGGCGTTCTCTTGCGCGAGCGTCAGGAGTGCGAGACCCCTCGCCTGCCTCTGCGCAATACCATCGCCGCGCGACAGGAGATCACCAAGCACGGCTTGCGCCGCCGCATGCTGCTTGCGCGCGGCCATCGCGAGCCAGTTGGCAGCGATGGTCTGGTTCTTCTCGACACCTGTGCCGGCGAGATAGAGCCGGCCCAGCTGGTACTGCGCCTCGGCGTCACCGAAATAAGACGCGGCGTGACGATAGAGCCCAGCGGCGTACGTGGGATCGGCATGCAGCGGCATGGTGGGAATGCCATCGACGTAGTAGCGGCCGAGCGCGACGAAGGCCTCGCCCACATATTTGGCGATCGGGCTCACTGACGGCGTCTCGGCGTACTGATTGGCGATGTTGCGATAATAGTAGAACGCTTTGGCGTCGTTCCGCGGCACGTCGCGGCCCGCCGCGTAGAGTCGCGCCAACTTGAGCTCAGCCCCAAGCACGCCCCGCTCCGCGGCATACTCGAGTGCGGGTACCGCCGTCGCAATTTCGCCGGACTGCATTGCGTTCGCGCCCTGGCGATACGCCTCGGTCGCCGACTTGTAAGGCGGCGGGTTGTCTGCGCCGCCGACCATGACCGGCGTCAGCACGATCAGCGCGGCAAGCGCGCTTCCCAGAGTGGTTGCGCTAAACATCGGCATAGCACGCCACCTCTGCCGTTGCGCCCGGTTGGGTCACTGCGCCGGTGCGCGCCGGTCCAACCTCGTTCGTGTATTTCCACAGATAGCCGCTCTGGAACGGCGTCGGCCGCGCCTTCCACTGCTTGGCGCGCTTGGCCAGCTCGTCCTTGTCGACTTCGAGATCGATGGTGCCCTTGTCGGCGTCGAGGGCGATCATGTCGCCGTCGTGCACCAGAGCGATCGGGCCGCAGACCGCCGCCTCAGGACCCACATGGCCGACGCAGAAGCCACGGGTCGCGCCGGAGAAGCGCCCGTCGGTGATGAGCGCCACCTTGTCGCCCATGCCTTGGCCGTAAAGCGCCGCGGTGGTCGACAACATCTCCCGCATGCCGGGGCCACCTTTGGGGCCCTCGTAGCGGATGACGATGACTTCGCCTTCCTTGTATTTCTTGGCGCTGACCGCGGCGAAGGCCTCCTCCTCGCTGTCGAAGCAGCGAGCCGGACCGCGGAATTTGGTGTTCTTCATGCCGGCGACTTTGACAATGGCTCCGTCAGGCGCGAGCGAGCCTTTCAGTCCCACGACACCCCCCGTTGGTGACAGCGGCTTGTCAGCAGAACGCACGACATCCTGGTCCGGGTTCCATTTCACCTTGGCCAAGTTGTCGGCAATGCTGCGCCCGGTCACGGTGAGGCAGTCGCCGTGGAGATAACCGTGGTCGAGAAGGGTTTTCATGAGGAGTGGCACGCCGCCAGCCTCAAACATATCCTTGGCGACATAGCGGCCACCCGGTTTCAAATCCGCGATGTAAGGTGTCTTTTTCATGACATCCGCTACATCGAACAGGTCGAACTCGATGCCGCATTCGTTTGCAATCGCGGGCAAATGCAGGGCCGCATTGGTGGAGCCGCCTGACGCCGCAACAACCGCGGCGGCGTTCTCCAGCGCCTTGCGGGTGACGATGTCGCGCGGACGGATGTTCAGGGCGATGAGGTCCATGACCTTCTCGCCGGCCGCCATGCAGAACTGATCCCTGATTTCATAAGGCGCGGGTGCGCCCGCCGAATACGGCAGCGCAAGGCCGATCGCCTCGGAGACGGTAGCCATGGTGTTGGCGGTGAATTGCGCGCCGCAAGCGCCGGCCGACGGGCAGGCGACGTGCTCAAGCTCGTCGAGATCCTCGGCCGACATCTTGCCGACCGAATACTGACCGACGGCTTCGAATAGATCCTGGACCGTCACGGGCCGGCCTTTGAAGGAGCCCGGCAAGATCGAGCCGCCATAGATGAAGATCGACGGCACGTTGAGCCGGCACATGGCCATCATCATGCCGGGCAGTGACTTGTCGCAGCCGGCAAGACCGATCAGCGCGTCGTAGCAATGACCGCGCATGGTGAGCTCGACGCTGTCGGCGATGACCTCGCGCGACGGCAAGGACGACTTCATGCCCTGGTGCCCCATGGCGATGCCGTCGGTGACGGTGATGGTGCAGAACTCGCGCGGCGTGCCATCTGCGGCGGCCACGCCCTGCTTCACCGCTTGCGCCTGGCGCATCAGAGCGATGTTGCAAGGGGCCGCTTCGTTCCAGCAGGTGGCGACACCGACAAAGGGCTGATGAATCTGCTCGCGCGTCAGCCCCATCGCGTAATAGTACGAGCGATGTGGGGCGCGGGATGGCCCCTCCGTCACATGCCTGCTCGGCAAACGGGACTTATCGAACGTCTTTGCGTCCATCCTTCATGTCCCGGCTGAACTTGGATGAGCGGACTGTCGTCCTCGCCGCTCTACGCCCCAGCCGGGTCGCTCCCTGGCCTGTCCCCCCTCGCTTTTTAGATGCGAGTGTCTTCCTAGGCCAATAATCCTCTGTCTTTGCCCGATGTCTCAAAGTTTTATGGCGCAAACGAGGCGCAAAAACCTCAGTCTGTTGCAATTTAGCTACAGTTGGAAAGATTCTAGGTGAACTTTGCCGAGTCGTCCGGGTCGAAACACTTGATTCCCACAGGTCAGAGGATCAACTGTCGCAAATCCGTCATGTGTAGAGCTGGCATCGTCCGGCGGCGGGGGGTGCGATGGCGAGATCACCGAAAACCAAGAACCCGAGCGCGACGCCTCGGGCCAGGAGGGCGCCCCCACGCCCTCGCCTGCCCGATCCGAAGATCGCAAACGGGCCGCGGCGCCCCTTCACCGACCCGGGCTGGGATGAGGCGTGGTGGTGGCTTGGCATTCCTGTGGCCGTCGCCGCCTTTGTCCTTGTGACCTATCAGATCGACGCCGACTGGTACCGGCGGTGGATGGTCAGCGAGGGGCTAGGCTTCCTCGAGCTGAGCCAGTTCCTGCTGATGGTGGGCGGGTTCGTCATCGCCGTGCGGCTCCTGTCTAATCCATTCGTCAGGGAAAGGCCGCTCGTGCTCGCGGTGACCGTGCTTGGCGCCCTGTTTCTATATCGCGGGCGAGGAGATGAGCTGGGGCCAGCATCTGTTCCATTGGAACACGCCGGAGTACTGGGCAGAGGTAAACCGCCAGAACGAGACTAATCTCCACAATACCTACGCCATCTTCGAGAAGACGCCGCGCCTGTTCCTTGAGCTCGGCGTCTTGGTCGGTGGCTTACTGGTTCCCATCGCCGCCGCGTTCACCCCGTGGGTCCGCGCTAATCGCTTCTCGTTGTTCCTGCCCCGGCAGCGCTCGTGCCGACGGCTGCTGGGGCGATGTTGTTCAAGCTGCTCGACCGGCTCCAGCAAGGCGGACACATCCCGACCGTGCTGCAACGGCCGAGCGAGACCATCGAGACCTATCTCTACTTCTTCATCTTCGCTTATCTGCTTCTCTTCGCGCGCCGCATCAAACAGCTCGAAGAGGCGGAGGGCGTGATCCCGCGAAGCAGCTAGAGCGCAGCTTCGAGGCGCTTCAGCGCCTGCTCCAGCTTTGCCGCGACGGCTTGGGCCTGAGTCTTCCGCTCGCGCTGCTCCTCGACCACGTGCTCGGGCGCACGCGACACGAACTTCTCGTTGGCGAGCTTGGCGTCGATCTGGGCGATCTCTGAACCCACCTTGTCGATCTCGCGTTTCAGACGCTCCGACTCCGCGCCGATGTCGATGACGCCTTGGAGGGGCAACGCCAAGGTCGCTTCGTCGAGCACCATCTGCACGGAGCCCGTGGGCGGCGCGTCGGCAAAGTCGATGGTCTCGATGCGGGCGAGCCGCTTGATGGTCTCGTCATGGGCGGCGACGCGCGTCTTCGTCGTGTCGTTTGCGCCAGCGACCACGAGCGGCACCTTGGCCGCGGCCGGCACATTCATCTCGGCGCGCACCGAGCGCACTTCGGTGACGAGCCTGATGAGCCAGTCGATCTCGGCGTCGGCTTGCGCGTTCTGGAGATCGCTATGGGTGGGCCAAGCGCTCAGCATCAACAGGCTGTCGCGCTTCTCGTCGTCCGGCGCCCGCTTCGCCCACAACTCCTCGGTGACGAACGGCATGAAGGGATGGAGCAGTTGCAGCGCACGATCGAGCACGAACGCGGCCATGGCGCGCGTCTCGGCGCGCGCCGTCTCGTCGTCACCCATCAGGACCGGCTTGATGAGCTCGAGATACCAATCGCAGTAGATGTGCCAGAGGAAGTGATAGATGGCGCCGGCCGCCTCGTTGAAGCGGAACGCTTCGAGCGCCTCGGTGACCGCGGCGGTGGTACGCTCGGCCTCGCCGGCAATCCAACGGTTGACGGTGATATGCGCTGACGCCGGGTCGAAATCGGCGCGAGGCACGCAATCATTCATTTGGGCGAAGCGGGCCGCGTTCCACAGCTTGGTCGCGAAGTTGCGATAGCCCTCGACGCGGGCACCGCTCAGCTTGATGTCGCGGCCTTGCGCCGCCATGGCGGCGAGCGTGAAACGGAGCGCATCGGCGCCATAGGTGTCGATCAACTCGAGGGGGTCGATGACGTTGCCCTTCGACTTCGACATCTTCTGGCCCTTCTCGTCACGGACCAGCGCGTGGATGTAGACGTCGCGGAACGGCACCTCCTCCATGAAGTGCATGCCCATCATCATCATGCGGGCGACCCAGAAGAAGATGATGTCGAAACCGGTGACGAGGACGTCGGTCGGGTAGTAGCGGGCAAGCTCAGGCGTCTGGTCTGGCCAGCCGAGGGTCGAGAACGGCCACAAGGCGGATGAGAACCAGGTGTCGAGCACGTCCTCGTCACGCTTCAGCTTCTCGTCCTTGCCGTAATGCTCCTTCGCCGCAGCGTTCGCGGCCGCCTCATCCTCGGCGACGAACACCTGGCCGTCGGGGCCGTACCACGCCGGGATCTGATGGCCCCACCACAACTGACGGGAGATGCACCACGACTGGATGTTCTCCATCCAATGGAAATACGTGTTCTCCCAGGTCTTCGGCACGAAGGTGGTGCGGCCGCGCTTGACCGCATCGATGGCCGGCTTCGCCAAGGTGGCGGCGTCCACATACCACTGGTCGGTCAGGAACGGTTCGATGACGGCGCCGGAGCGATCGCCGTGGGGAATGGCGTGGACATGAGGCTCGATCTTCTCGAGCAGGCCTTCATGCTCCAGGCGCTCGACGATGATCTTGCGCGCTGCGAAACGGAACACGCCGTTCATTTCGAGAATCGTCGCATGGAGTTGCGGTGTCAGCTCCACACCTTGGGTGAAGTCCGGATTCGGGTGCAGCAGAAGCCGCGCATCCTGGCTCAGCACATTGATCATGGGGAGCCCATGACGCTTGCCGACCTCGAAGTCGTTGAAGTCGTGGGCGGGCGTGATCTTCACCGCGCCCGAGCCCTTCTCGGGGTCGGAGTACTCGTCGGCGACGATGGGGATGCGGCGGCCGACGATCGGTAGGATGACGTTCTTGCCGACGAGATGCTTGTAGCGCTCGTCGTCGGGGTGAACCGCCACGCCGGTGTCGCCGAGCATGGTCTCGGGCCGTGTGGTGGCGACGACGATGTAGGTCGAGGGATCCTCGGGATTGAAGGTCTTGCCTTCGATGGGATAGCGCAGATGCCAGAGGTGACCTTTGGTCTCTTTCTGCTCGACCTCGAGATCGGAAATGGCGGTGAGCAGCTCCGGATCCCAATTGACGAGGCGCTTGTCCTTGTAGATGAGACCGGCGCGGTAAAGGTCGACGAAAACCTTGCGCACGGCGCGCGACAGGCCCTCGTCCATGGTGAAGCGCAGCCGCGACCAGTCGCACGAGCAGCCGAGCCGCTTAAGCTGCCCGACGATGGTGTTGCCGGACTCTTCCTTCCACTGCCAGATGCGCTTGATGAACTTGTCGCGGCCCATGGCGCGGCGGTTCGGCTCTTGCCGCTCCATCAATTGCCGCTCGACAACCATCTGCGTGGCGATGCCGGCGTGGTCGGTGCCGGGCTGCCACAGCACGTCGCGGCCGCGCATGCGCTCGAAGCGAACCAGCACGTCTTGCAGCGTGTTGTTCAGAGCGTGCCCCATATGGAGCGAGCCGGTGACGTTCGGCGGCGGGATAACGATAGCGAACGGGCGCGCACCTTCGCGGTCGCCACGCTCGGCGGCGAACGCGCGGGCGTCTTCCCACGAGCGGTAGATTTGCCCTTCGAAATTCTGCGGCTGATATGTTTTGTCGAGCATGAACGCGTAGCGGTTGGCGCGAGGGTTGCCGCGCGTCCTACGCTTTCGGCGTCCGCACTGTCAACTTTCGGGGCAGCTAGTCGTGGTGGCGCCGGAGCGCTTCCGGATCCATCTCGCGAACGATGCGGGGCATGTTCTCGTCGAGCCACTCCCGCAGCATCGGCCGCAACATGTCCTTGATGCTGTCCTCCAGCGTCTTGGACGGGCCTTCATCGCCGTGGTGACCACCATTGACCTGGGCTACGACGGGCTCAAGCTCCGGCTCGGATTCAAGCTCGAACTCGTCCTCTGGTTCGGCAACGAACTCCTCCTCGGAGGCTTCGACGGGAGCCTCGCTCGGCGGCCAGAACGGCTCCCGCTCGCTTTCCTCGATGGGCTCCTCCTCGACGATCTCCAGCACCTCGACCTCGGTCAACGTAAGTTCGGGCTCGGACGCGTACTCCGCTTCCGGCTCCTGTTCGGGCTCGGGCGCGGCTTCGGGCTCGAACTCCGGTGCGGCCGGCGCCTCGAAATACGCCTGCGGCTCCGGATGAGTCTCGGCCTCTGGCTCGGGCTCCGACATTGGCACCGCCATGGGAACCGGCTCGGGCATCGGCATCGGCTCAGGCTGAGGCGCGGTCTGGAACTGGAACGGCTCAGCCTGCGGTGAGGTCGAGGTCGGCACTTGCCCCGCCCTGAGCGCGGCAATGGCGCGCTCGAGAGCGGACGCCGCTTCCTCGCTCGCCGAAAGCTTGGGCGCTTCCTGTACCGGAGGTGCGGGCGGTTGCGGCGCAGCCATCTGCGGCGCCTGGGGCTCGGGTGCGGCTTCCGGCATTTGCGAGACCGGCTCTTCCGCTTGTGGCGCTTCGGCCGCCAGAGGCTCGGCTTCAGCTTCCGGCTCGCTCTCTGGCGCTTGAAATTCCACGATCTCTACGACTTCGGCAAACTCGGTCACTTCGAGCACACCTTCGTCGTCATCGTCATCCTCAACGAGCTCGAGTCCGCCGAGTTCGTTGGCGAGGTCGAGGATTTCCTCCTCTTCCTCCTTCGCCTCGGCGGCCGGTGCGCCGCCGCTCAGGACGCGCGCAATGTCGTCGATGATTTGATTGTCCGCCTCACCTTCTTCGAGGCTTTCGTCGTCTTGCTGGGCCTGCGGGGCTGCCTTCTGACCCTTCGCCTGGCCTGCTTCGTCATCCGTGATAATCCGACGAATGGAGGCTAGAATCTCCTCCATGGTCGGCTCAGGAGCGCGCTCGGTGCTGCTCATGACTTGATCCCCTCGCCGCCTTCAAGAACCCACATCACCCGGCGGTGTACACCAGGGTCGCCTGCGATCAAGAACTTAACACGATGTTAAGACCTTCGTCTCGGCTCGCCTGGGAGAATAACCCCGATGGTTAACGCGTAAACCCTGTTTGGGGTTCAATTATCCGCGGCCGGTGGCGGCGGGGGCCTCAAACCAAACCATTTGCCCTTCACGATGTCATAGTGCTCGATCGGATCGTAATAAGGCACTGATAGACCGAGGGTTTGGGCATCCATGCGGCCGATGGCCGCGTAAAGCGAGTACTCGGCGACGACCCGGTCGCGGAGCGCCGAGACGAGGCCGATCTGCGAATTCAGGAGCTCGCGTTGGGCATCGAGCACATCGAGGGTGGTGCGTTGACCCACCTTCTCCTCCTCCCGCACGCCAGTAAGCGCGATCTTGTTGGCCTTCACCGCGGACTCCGCCGAGCTGATAGCCGGCCCCGACGACTGGAGGATGCCCCAGTTGGCGATGACATCGGCGTGGACGCGGAGCCGCGCATCCTCGACCTCGCGCTTCAACTGGTTGTTCGTCTCCTTGGCCTGGCGCACCCGCGCCGACACGCCCCCGCCTTGATAGAACGGAACATTGACCCGGCCAGTGACGGTAGTCGTCTCGATCTCGCTGACGGTCTGGCTTTCATCGAAGCGCTTCTCGTATTGCGCTTCAAGCGTCACCTCGGGCAGAAGCTCGCCCATGATCTGCTCGACGGCGTAAAGCGACGCCTCCTCGCTGTAGACGGATGAGAGGATGATCGGGTTCTCACCGTCGCCAAGGGTCATGGCTTCATCCAGCGACTGCGGTAGAAGATGACGGATCGAGGGGGGCGTCTGCAGATTGCCGGGCGGATGGCCGACGATCTGCTCATAGGCGGCGCGGCTCGATTTCAAGTTCGCTTGCGCCACAGCCAATGTGGCCAGCGCCTCGGCGTGACGCGCTTCGGCTTGGGCCACGTCTGTGCGGGTCACCTCGCCGACGTCAAACCGATCACGCGTCGCTTTCAACTGCTCGGCCAACACGCTGACGTCGTTCTCGCGCAAACGCACCACGGCTTGGTCACGCACGACGTTGACGTAAGCCGTGGCGGCATCGAGCAGCACGGATTGCTCCGTGGCGCGCAAGGTCTCGCGCTGAGACTGTACCTCGGCCTTGGCTTGGCGGACGGCATTCAGATTCTGAAAGCCTTCGAACAATGGCTGCGACAACTGCACGGCATAGCCGTGGGGATGGGTGATGCCGTCCGTGGTGAGGCCGCCCGCTCCGAAACCGAAGGCATTGGCACTCGTCGTGTCGCTATTCTGATTGACGAAGCTGGTGTCGTAAGAGCCGCTCACGAAGGGACGCAAGCCGGACTTTGCGAGCGCCACCTGCTCGTCGATGGCGCGCAGCCGCGCGCGCTCGGCATTGAGCACGGGATTGACCAGGTAGGCGTCGGCAAGAGCCTGCTCGAGCGTCTCGGCGTGCGCCGGACACGACAAAAGGGCAGCAGCGAAGAGGGCCAGGACAAACCTACCCCTGCCGCGCAGCTGCCGTGATGCAATTGCGCAGCGCGACACGTCGCGCTTGCCCACGACACCTAACACTTCCGGTCTCCTGCAGTGAGCGGCGCCCCCCGCTCCGACTGCGTGCTAAGACCATAAAGCACCGAGCATGAAACCGGATACCCACCAACGCAAAGGTTCAGTGGATTCGGCAAAAAACTCAATGCACTGTGGGATCGGCGCAACAGTGGCGTTTGGTGCGCTTGACGCCCTCTAGAAGGTGAAGGCCGGCGCGCGCGCGAAGTCCGGCAGCGGGCGCGCACCGGCGTCGAACTGGGCGACACCACTCGCCTCACCGGCAACCTTCACGAAGAGATTAGCCTTGCCCTGCCGCATGTTAGGCGCGCGCGTGAGCTACCGCGACCAGCCGACCGCCGTCTTAGCGAGCTGCGCCAGCAGCTGTTCCGGCACCTCCGGCACGCTGCCTTCGAGCACGATGACGTCGTAAGGCCCCTCCTGGGGGCGCCCAACGGCAGGGCCCTTCGGCGATCGTCGCGTTGGCGAGCCCAAGCCCAATCAGGGTCTCCCTGGCCGAGGCGGCAAGCTCCGGCTCCGGTTCGAGTCCAATCACCGTCTTGGCGAGTTGGGCCGGGATTGCCGTCGCGTAGCCAGTGGCCGCGCCGACGTCGAGGACCTTGTCCTGAGGCTCGAATTTCGGCGAGCTGGATCAGCCGGGCCTGGACTTCGCTGGGTGAAAGCAGATGGCGCGCAGGCGCGCCATCCCGCGCGGGGAACACCTGGATGTCCTCGTCCATGTAGGCCAGCGCTTGCAGCGCGTCGGGAACAAACCGCTCACGGGGCACTTCGCGCATCACGCGAAGTAATCGCGTATCAGTGACCTCGTTCGGGCGGATCTGCGACTCCGCCATGGCGGCACGCTGTGCTGCGTAGTCGATCATCCTCGGTTCCTTAGCGGCCTTGCATTGCGGAAGCTAAACATGGGGCACGCCCCATAAATGACTAGGACAGATATCGGTGAATGCCCATTATTCATATGGCCGACATTCGCGCGGCCGACTGCCGTCATTTACGCGTATGACACGGAAGGCTGGACAGCGGCGCGTTTGGCGCTAGAAATCCTCCCCGGACAGCCACGTGGCGGAGTGGTGACGCAGCGGACTGCAAATCCGTATACCCCGGTTCGATTCCGGGCGTGGCCTCAATTCTCTGGTCAGAGACGTTAGGGTTCGCAGTCAGCGCCCTGGAGATCCTGCGTTCGCTCAGCTGAAAAGCAATATGTCGAGCGTCCCCGTGTAGTCTGAAACGTCGATGACGAAATCAAGCTGCTCCATAGGTGCCGTGCCATCGGCGTCGGTAGTAATGAAATCATGGTTGATCAGGTCGCCGCCATTGGCATGGAGCAAGACGGCCTCGTTTGGACCCATGACGCTGTTAACCGCAGCCAAGTCGGTATCGAAGCTTGCCGTGCTGATGCTGAGTGCACTGGCGTTGTTGAAGTCCAAGACCGAGAATAACAAGTTGATCTTGTCGACGTTCATGTTCAAGTCTGTGATGGTGTCATAGGTCGTGCTCGTGGACTGGCTCGCCGCGGTATAAACAAATGTGTCCACCCCAGCGCCGCCGGTCAGCAAGTCTGCCCCGCCGCCGCCGGTCAACGTGTCGTTGCCGCCGCGATCAGTGTGTCGTTAGCGGCGCCGGCGGTCATCGTGTAAGGTCCCGTCCAGTTTCGGCGCTCGCGTCGACCGACAAGGGTTGGCCGCACCAGCCCCTGCCCGAAGATGATCATGCTCTGGCCCGGCCGCGACATTTGCGTCGTGCATGACGAACGTGAAGCTGCCGAGATTGAAATGCTGGGAGACAAAGATCTCCTCGATGTCGATTAGGGAGTTGGCGCCGAAGGCGATATTCACGTTGGCACTCGTCTCGCTGTAGACGTAGTCGAATCCGGCGCCGCCAGTGAGCTGATCGGTCGCATCCCAGCCGCTCACACCAGCGTAAAAATCTCGTCCCCGTCTCCGCCAGTGCAGATATCAGTCCCGCCCTGCCCGATGTCGAATTGGTTGCCGTGACTGCCACCAATTAGCGTGTCGTCGCCTTTGCCGCCCCGGAGATAGAAGCTGCCGTGCGTCTCAGCGGAGCCGTCGAAGACCAGGCTGTCGCTCGCACCGAGATCGAGGCCGTAGACGTCGAGGCTTCCCGTGGGGACGAGATTGTCGACAGTCGTCACGCTATAGCTATGGCCGACGCCAAATCTGAGCGTCTCGATATTGGTCATGATGGCGGCCGAGAGCGCGACGCCGCCAGAAGTCCCCATTCAAGAGCACAACGTCATGGAAGAACGTCACATCGGCCCCGCCATCGATCGTGCTGGCGTTAAGCACGGCCAAGCTCGTGGTGGTGAACTCATCATCTCCGGCACCGCCAGAAGTGGAAGCCGCCATCCGGTCTCGTTCGTTGTGTCCACCGTGAGCTTGTCACTGCTGCCGAGCGCGGACCCGTCGAACGTCAAGCTCTGCCCGTTGGCCCGACCAGATCGTCAGTGAACGTGAAGCTGTAATCGTGGCCGGCGGCAGGCTCGACCGTCTCGACGTTACTAAGAACGCTGCCGCTTAGCGCGATGGTGTAGGTGCCGTTCAATTGAAGCGTGTCGTTGTTCCCGGCGCCGCCATCCGTATGGTCGTCCGTGGTGAACGCCGCGCCAAGAATGAAAATATCGTCGCCGGCGCCGCCAACCGCCGAGTCGTTTCCGCCCGCGGTCAGATCGAAGCTGTCGTCTGCTTGCGCCCGCCGGTCAGCACGTCGTCGCCAGCACCGCCAGAAGCGAGAATTTCCCGTCGATCTCCGCACTGCCGTCGAACGTCAATGCGTTGGTATTGCCGAGGAGGCTGGCGTCGACAGTCAGGGTCTCTCCGGAAGCAACGGTCGCGTCGTGCGTTGTGAGCTTGTAGTCATGACCCGCGGCGAGCGCGATCTGCTCCACATTGATCAGGGTGGTTGCTGTGAAGATGACGCCAAGCGCGTAGTTGCCGTTGGGACTCAGAACGTCGTTGCCGGTGCCACCATCGACGCGATCGGCGTTGCTAAAGCTTGCGCCAAAAATGGCTATCGTCGCCGGTGCCCGCCATTCAGCGTATCGTTCCCGTTCCCGCTGATCAGCGTGTCGTTGCCAGCGCCTCCCTTGAGCTTGTCATTGCCGCCACGGCCTTTGAGAACGTCGGAGCCGCCGCGCCCGAGGATCGTGTCCCGACCATTCGTGCCTTTCAGCTTATCGTTGTGATTGGTTCCTCTGATCCTCGCCATCGTTTGACCTCGACCTTTTGACCTCGTCGCCACACACAGAGACTCGCGCCGGTCGGCCGAAGCTCAAGCCCGCGCGTTGAAGCGTTGCTGAAAGAATGAATTGGTGCCCGTCGCTGCGGGCAGGTCCTTTAGACCGCCTGAAAAGGCTCAGAAGGGCCGAAAACCTCCGTCAACGACCTATCAATTGCAACTATACCGAGTTTTCGGAACCGGGGCAGTCCTTTTCGTACCTGAAATCAAGACGCCTCTTCGCGCCCCTCTTCTTTGTCGTTTCTGCGGTACCACCACACGGTGAGTTGACGCCGCCAGCGGCGATGGGGAGGTCCACCGACAGGACAGAGCCGAGCGGGATCATCCAGAAGCCGAGCACGATGAAAGCCCAGGAGGCCAAGCGCGACGAGAATGATGCCGAGGCCAATGCGCAAGGGTTTCGACTTCGGCAGGTGCCAGTGGCTGTTGAAGACGCGAACCTTGTGGGCCATCTCAGGGGGTCCAAGCACGGCGGGGCCGGGTTTCGGACATAAGGGGTTAGCGAAGGCGGGAACGTGGATTGACCGGGGCAGTCAAAGCTCTGGAAAGCCCCCCGGCCTTTTGCTATCTAGCCGGTCAGCGCCGCTTCGTTGAGAGCGCGCTCTGCTCCCCGGTAGCTCAGTTGGTAGAGCAAGCGGCTGTTAACCGCTGGGTCGCTGGTTCGAGTCCGGCCCGGGGAGCCAAAACGTTATCAATGACTTGTGCCGTTTCTTCGGGTCCGAGTCCCTGCCCTGAGCACTTAGATGGCAACTATCTGGCAACGCTTCAGTGCTCGGGCAGCAACTCTCGCTTTGTTCAATCGGCACCCTTGAACTTCTTATCCAGCAACCGACGCGACAAACTCCGCGAATGTTCTTACATTGAGGACAGCGTGGAAACGTCTCTCATGCTTCGACGATCTCGCGGCTTCGGTAACGCCAAAGGTCAGCGTACAAATATCCGAGGACGACAAGGGAAGTGGAACGTCTCCTGCAATATCGAAGATCGACGACTCGACGAACGTATATCTCTCCACTCGATTGATCAACACAATCATCATAGATTTGGGCGGCAAGCTACGTCGAGCTCTATATCGTCTGTCGTGAAAACCGGAGCGCATTTGTATCTTGATTTTGGCGGGCTATTCGCGGCCTTTTGAAATCACTTATCGGCTTGACCGGGATCCTGCAAAGACGAAGCGTTTCTATAGGTCCAGCGATCATGAGGCGCTTGGATTATGGAGTTCAACAGGCCAGGCCGTGCCGTTCCTAAAAGGTCTATTTGGCGCCGATAAACTACTGGTGAGAGCCGCTCCCTACAGCGAAAGCGCGGTGACTGCGGAGTTCGAGATCGCGGGCCTAGAGGCAGCAGTAAAGCCCCTTCGGCAGGCGTGCCATTGAAGCGGTATGTCGTTCCGCCCCAATCTGTCACAGCAAATAACCGCTGGGTCGCTGGTTCGAAACCGGCCGGGGCCAATTTTCTCATCAAAAAGCTGCGGCCAATCCCAGCGCCCGGCCCCAAAACGAGCGAAAGGGTCGTCGACCAGCCCGCTACTACGTACCCGTACGGCGGGCGGGCACCGCAGAACTGGCCCGCCAGAGGCTGAGAACGCCAAGGCGGCGAAAAGGTTCCCGGGTTTTTCCTGACCGAGATCAAGCCGCTAAGGGGGTGGTCCCGCAATTTGGAGGGGCCCCGAGGGCGAAGGCTACGCGAGGACGAATTTCAGCGAGACGCCGTTGATGCAGTAGCGCAGGCCCGTGGGCGCCTGGGCCGTCGTTGAATTTTATGGCCAAGATGACCGCCGCAGCGGCGGCGGTGGACCTCGTCGCGCAGGATGCCGAACGACCAGTCCTCGCTCTTCTCGACCGCGTTCTCGATCGGCGCGTAGAAGCTTGGCCAACCGGTGCCAGAGTTGAACTTGGTCTCGGAGGCGAACAGCGGCAGATCGCGCGGCGCACGCGAACGTGCCGTTGCGGTGCTCATTATTGAGGGTGCTCGTAAACGGCCGCTCGGTGTCCGCCTCGCGCAGCACGGCGTATTGCTTACTTTGAAGGCGTAAGGACCTTGCGCCACTCCTCAGGCGTTTTGCTGATCTCGAAATGACCATCGGTCGCGGCGGTGGCTTGACTGTGCCGCCACCAAAGTGCGCCGGCGCCAGCTACGGCAACGGCGGCGACTCCGGCGCTTCCCAACAGAATTTCGCGTCGCGTAACCATGATTGCTCCTCCACACACTGGTTTCGTCAGTGGCAGATACGTGTCTCGGTATGGAATGTATGCACTCACCCTCACCCTGCAATTCAACTTGCGCGCACGGATGTTCACGACCCTTTTATTAGGCGGTCCCGGCAGGTGGATTCGGGACCCAAGGAGCCACATTTCCGATGCGCGTGCTGGTCGTCGTTAACCCCAAGGCCTCACGGGCGGCCGAGGCCCTTCCCGCTCTCGAGCCGTGGTTCGCGGAGCGCGCGGTCTCGACCGTCGTCGCGACCGACTCGCACGAGGCGCTTCGGCAAGCGCTGAAGGCGCATGGGCCCGGGGTTGACCGCATCGTTATCGGCGGCGGTGACGGCACCATCTCAGGCGCTCTGCCGGAGTTGCTCGAACTCGGCAAACCGCTTGCCGTGCTGCCGCTCGGCACCGCCAACGACTTCGCCGCCACGCTTGGGTTGCCGCAACACCCGCTCGAGGCGGCCGCAGCGGCGCTCGAGGGACGACCACACGACATCGACGTCGGCTTGGTCAATGACCGCCCCTTTCTCAACGTGGCGAGCGTCGGGGTGGCGGCCAATGTGGTGCACGCACAATCGACAGACCTCAAACGCCGCTGGCGCCTGTTCTCGTATCCAATCAGCCTGTTCCATGCGGTGCGCGACTCGAAGCCGTTCGTCGTGGCGATCAACGTCGATGGCAAGCCCGCATGGACGCGACCCGTCTATCAAGTGAGCGTGGCCAACGGGCGCTTACACGGGGGTGGCCTCGTGGTCGCCGATCATGCGGCGATCGACGACGGCAAGCTCGATCTCTATCTCATCTCGCCCGGGCCGTTCTGGCAGCTGGTCGCGTGCATCACGCATTTGAAGTTCGGGTTCAGCGAGCCACAGCTGCTGCAGCGGAGCTGCGCCGAAGAGGTCGTGCTGACCACCTCGAAGCCTCGGCCAATCAATGCCGACGGTGAGATCAGAGGCGAGACGCCGGCGCGCTTCACGGTGCTAAGGCGCGGCCTAACGGTGATCGTCCCGCAAGTGCTGCCCGACGGCCATCGTGGGCTGGCGGAGATCGAGGCGGACGCCAGTTAAACGATCGCGGCGATCAGCGTGACGAGAAAGACGACGAGGAAGATGAAGAACAGGATGCGGGCAACGCCGCCTGCGGCCGACGCCACGCCGCCAAAACCGAACACGCCGGCGATCAACGCGACGACAGCAAAGATAATCGCCCAGTAAAGTAGCATGTGCCGCTCCTAGCATTGAGTATAAGGCGCGCGTGCCGCCGCCGTCCCTGATCGTCGGCGCATAAGGCAAACGCACGGTTGAACGGTTCGTTGCAAGCTCTCCCGCTGCAAATCACCACTCCTTCACCTTGCCCGCGGTTGACGGGCGGGCGTGACACAAAAGGGGTGCATGCTCAGGGACGTAGCGGATCGCGAGACCGGCATCGCCCGCGCGGTTCTCGCGTGTGGCGGAACTCGAATGAGACCGCGCGCGTTTTCTCCGCACCTGTGAACGGCTCACGGCATCCGCTAGTGAGCCGCCTATGAAAGGAGTAGATTTCCATGAATTGGGATCGAATCGAAGGAAACTGGAAGCAGTTCAGCGGCAAGGCGCAGCAGCAGTGGGGCAAACTCACAAATGACGACCTTGACGTCGTCGAAGGCCGCCGCCAGGAGCTGGTCGGCAAGATTCAGGAAAGGTACGGCATTGCCAAGGACGAGGCCGAGCGCCAAGTCGACACCTGGATCAAGAATATGTAACGACACCACGGCGCGCCGCGGGCCGGCCGAGGCCATCAGGCTTCGCGTTCACCCGCGGCGCCCTCTCTCCGGCCACGCGGAGCGTCTGCTCTCCCACCCAAACGCGAAGGCCGCAACATGCTGACAACTGTCCTCATCATTATCTTGATCTTGATCTTGCTCGGCGCCGTGCCGGCTTGGCCCTATAGCCGCGGCTGGGGCTATGGCCCGTCCGGCGTCGTCGGGTTGATCCTCGTCATCCTTTTGATCTTAGCGCTGCTCGGCAAAATCTGAGGGCGATCCTCGCCCACTTGGAGGCAACATGCTGACGACAATTCTCATCATTATCTTGATCTTGATTTTGCTCGGCGCCATTCCGGCATGGCCGCACAGTCGCGGCTGGGGCTATGGCCCGTCCGGCGTCGTCGGACTGATTTTGGTGATCCTTCTTATTCTCTTGCTGCTCGGCAAGATCTAAGAGAGATGCGGCGCGGGCTTATGCGCGCGGCGTTCGAAGAATAACGCTTGCGATACGATCGCCTTCACCGTGTCCGGCTGATACGGCTTGGTGATAAGGAAGGCCGGCTCGGGCCGCTCACCGGTCAAGAGCCGCTCCGGATACGCGGTGATGAAGATCACGGGTACGGCAAAGCCGCCCAGGATGTCATTCACCGCGTCGAGGCCCGAACTCCCGTCGGCGAGCTGGATATCGGCGAGCACGAGACCCGGCTTTTCGCTCTCGACCGCCCTCACCGCTTGACCGTGAGTCCGAGCGACACTCGTCACGCGATGACCGAGACCTTCGACGATGCCTTCGAGGTCCATGGCGATCAGCGGCTCGTCCTCGATGATCAAGACGTCGGTCGCAACTTGCGCGGCGATCTCTCGTCCCGCAGCATCGATCAGCGCCTCGACATTGCCCACGGACGTATTGAGGATGACTGCCGTTTCCTCGGGCGTAAATCCTTCAACCGAGCACAGCACGAAAGCCTGGCGCGGCATCGGTGTGATCTGCTCGAGCTTGCGGTCAATCGCCGTCTCGCCGGCGCCGGTGGCATCAGGCTGCAAGTTGAGGCCCACGGAATTCCACAACCCGAGGAAGGCACGATAGAGCGCAACCCGCGGGGCTAGGCGTCCATCGAACAGCGACGGGTCCTCGGCGAGCGCCTCAAGCGTCGCTCCCACGTAAGCGTCCCCCGAGCTCTGCGTTCCGGCCATGGCCCGAGCAAAGCGTCGGAGATACGGGAGATGAGGCGCGATGGTATTCGACAAAGGCATCCGTCTAACCTTCTATGGGGGTGTGTCCTGCGTCGCCATATGTTGCATAAACCAGGGCGGCAAAGTGGACAAATCGACGTGGCGTGTGGGCTCAAATCAATGCCGAATACGCCCCGATTGTTCCCCCGCCCGCGGAACTATTTGAAGCGCGGGGCGTTTTTGCCCCTCTCGGGGGCCGTAGAATCCGCTATTCTCGAATTTGCCGGCACTAAGCCGGCAAAGGGAACGTGTTGTGAATCGGAACGACCAAAAGAAGCCCCCAAGCGGCGCGGCAAAGGCCGACCGCAAGGCCGAGACGGCGGATCAGTCCGCCGAGGCTCCAACTCGTCAGACATCGGGCAGCGGCATGTCTCCGACACTCCAGGCGCATATCGGCCGCCATGTCCGCGCGGTGTTCGATGAGGTTGCGGAAGAACCTGTTCCCGATCACCTCCTGAGACTGCTCAAGGATCTTGATAAAGGCGGAGACAAGTAAGTTGCCGCAAAACGTGTCGCCGAGCCTGAAAGAGGATCTCGTTGCGCAGATCGGCAGCCTGCGAGCATTCGCAGTGTCGCTTTGCGGCGATCGCGAGCGTGCGGACGATCTCGTCCAAGAGACCCTGTACAAGGCGTGGAACCATCTCAGCTCGTTCAAGGAAGGCACGAACCTCAAGGCTTGGCTGTTCACGATCTTGCGCAACACGTATTTCTCCGAGCGGCGCAAACGGAAGCGCGAGGTCGAAGACGCCGACGGCAGCTACGCGGCGCGACTGTCGACTGCGCCAGAACAGCACGGACACATGGACATGCGCGATTTCCAAATCGCGCTGGCTGAGCTCCCCGACGATCAACGCGAGGCCCTGATCCTCGTCGGTGCCGCAGGCTTCTCTTACGAGGAAGCAGCGGACATCTCGGACTGCGCCGTCGGCACCATCAAGAGCCGTGTCAACCGCGCGCGCAATCGCCTCGCCGATCGCCTCGGCCTCGAGGACACCGACGACGGCGATGTCGACAGCAAAATCAAGAAGACGGCTTGAGCCTCACTGCACGAGGAGAATGAAGACGCTTATCGTGGCGATCGAACCCAGCATGCTGATGAATAGGGTCGAAGCCATCTCGCGCGTTGCAACCTTGTACTCAACACTCAGCATGACGGAGAGAACGACGGCGGGAAGCGCCGCGGTCAACACGGCTTCGCCGAGAAGCGGCTGGGTGTAGCCGAGCCAAAGCATGCTCCCCAGCACCAACGCCGGCTGGAGGATGTTCTTGATGAACACCAGAAACAGCACGGGGCCATTCACCATGACCCGGTAACCGGCGATGATGATGCCGGAGACAAACAAAGCGACGCCCGCCGATGCGTGTCCGAGCAGTGCCAGAGAGCTTTGAATCACGTCCGGCACCGGCACATCGGCGAGCACCACGGCAGATCCCAGAAGCGGCAGCCACACGACAGGTTGCTTCAGGGCAGAGACGATCCTTCGGCCGACGCCCGCGGCGGATAGTCCCTCTGCGATCGATGCTCGCCAGTCTCCAACGACAGGATAATGAGCGTCGCCGGCACCTGGACGAGCACGATGAAGATGTTCGCAATGGCCACCGGCACTTCGGCGTCGGCTCCATAGAAGTAGCCGAGCACCGCGGCGCCTACGAACGCGACGCTCGGTGCCGATGCCGCCAGCGCTCCGAGCGCGCTCAAGCTCAACGAACAATGAAACACGAAACGGGAAAGCAGGAACACCGCAACATACGTGCCGACGAGGGCAATGCCCAGCACGCTCGCCAACGGCAGGTCGGCAAGGAGATCCGCCCTCCCTGCACCCACCACGCCGACGAACAAGGACAGTGGCAATGCGTAGCTGATCACCATCTTGTTGAGGGTCGGCACCTCCTTTTGCTCGAAGTCGTGGTGCCGGGCCGCGAAATAGCCGAGCACAATGGTGATGACGGCGGGAAGCAGCGCCCCTAGAATTTTTTCGAACATCGCCGATCCTCGCTATGCGTGCGCGAGCTGGAAGAGAACGCGGTGACTTGATAGAAACTATAGACGCTCGTGGAGGCTCATGAAGCCATGAAGACGCTTTCAGCCACAGAACTCGAGCAAGCCAAGCTCGATCCCGGCTCCGTGTTCCACGAGCCTGAGGAGGTGTTGCGCGCGTCCCTCTCCGACGCCGACAAGAAATCGATTCTGTTGCGCTGGGAAGAAGACGCCGACGCGATGATGCGCGCAACCGGAGAAGGCATGCTGCCATCAGACGATCAGCGCAGTCCGGCAGAACTCCTGCGTGCGATAGAAGCGGCGCTCGAGACGCTCGATTCAGACAAGGCCTAGCGCGTCCCTATCAGAAGGGAACAAAGCGCGCGCTGGTGCGTTTAACTCCTGCACTCGTGCATCCCCCCAAAAAGAAAGGAGGACGACCATGGCGACGACCAAGTTCGATTCGACAGGCCACCCTCACACCGAAGTAACGACCACCGAGGCCCGTCAGGGCATCAGCATAGGCATGATCTGGGTGCTTAGCATCTCGCTCGCACTCGCGGTCATCGCCGGACTCGCGCTCGGCGCCGGCTGGATTACCCTTCCCTGGTAGGCTGACCCCTTGATGTTTGGCCCCGGAAGACAAATCTCTATGGGGAGAGGCTTCGGCCTGAAGGGGATTTGTCTTGAGAATTCGCCTTGGCATTGGCGCTGTTGTCATGGCGGTAGCGGTATCGCTATCGGCTACGGTCGCGCCTGCTAAGTCTCAGGAACCACAAGAGGATCCCGTTTCCCTCCATGCTCAACTCGAAAAGGCGTTGTCTGCGGCGGCGAAGGCAGCCGCGGAAGCCGTCGAGATGAGCAAGGACGCCATTGCGCAGGCCGAGCAGGATTTGGCGCCTAAGCTCCGCACTTTCCAGCAATTGTTAAGTGAGCAGAAAGCTCAGTTGGACAAACTTGGGGAGGACGCGACCGCGCGGTTCGAAGCGTGGACGCACGCGTTTACCGAGTCCTGGGCCGCCGCATGGCCCGATATCCGCCGCTCGGCTGAAGCTGCCCTCGAAAACTTCCGTGAGTGGCTCGAAACCCAGTCGACGTCGGACGAGCAAATACACATTTGACCATCCGGACAAGAAGAGAGGCAAGAGATGACCAACACCCCCAAAAAAGATCAGGCCGACAAAGAGTGGGCCGACCTGCAACGCGATCTTGATACGCTTGGCGACCAGCTCGGCAGCTTGCGCGACCACACCGCGCAGCTCGGCGAGACATTGGTCGCCAATCTCGAGGCGCGCTACCAAGACGTTCGCAATCGCTCGCTGACCTTCCGCAACGCCACCGAGGCTCAATTCGAGGCGATGCGGCAGGCTGCGATGGACCAGGCCTCCGCCACCAGCGCGAAGTCGGCCGAGATGGCCAAGGACACCGCGCGCCAGATGTGGGAGCGGTCCGAGCCGCTGCGTCAAGGCGCGCAGGAAGTCGGCAAGGGCATGGTTCGCGCCTGGTCAGAGATTGCCGCTTCGTTCGGCAAGGCTGCCGAGAAGATCCAGTCCGAGAAGGACAAGGCCGCCGCCGGCGGCGAAGAGCAGAAGACGACCTAAGCCCCTAACCCGTACGGCTTACGAGAATGCCCGGGTGAAAGCCCGGGCATTTTTGCGTCTGGTCGCTAGTCGACGTGCGCCGGCTCGCGGGCTGCCGCCTTGGCGGATTGCATCCGCTCGGCGCGCACCAGCCCGCGCACCGAGTTGCCGAGATAGATGCGGTCGGCGCGTTCGAGGTCGGCCGGGGTCAGCACCGCCTCGCTCGCCGCGGCGCGCGGCAGATCGCGCAGCTCCTCCCGCAACGTGCCGGGCAAGAGCCCGCAGGCGAGCGCCGGCGTGAACAGGCGTCCGTCCAGATCGACGAACAGGTTGGTGCGCGTGCCTTCGGTCAATTCGCCGCGCTTATTGAGGAACACGACCTCGTCGCAGCCGGTCAGCGCCTTCTGCCGCTCCATCTCGCGGTCGTAGAACTGCCGCCGCGTGGTCTTGTGATAGAAGAACGGATCCTTCTCATCGATGGGCTGATCCGAGATCACGAAACGCCAGACCGTGTCCTTGGTCGGCAAGGTGATCTCCGTCGAGGTGACCGTGATGGCGCCGTCCTCGCCGAGGAGCAGCCGCACCATGGCCACGGGCGCAGCGATCGATGCGGCCTCCGCGTCGAGCGCGGCCAGCACGGTTTCGCGCGTTAACGGATAGCCGAAATGATGGGCGGAGGCCTGAAGCCGCGCGAGATGGCGCTCGAGCAGATGGTAGCCAATGCCCTTCTCGTAGCGCAGGGTCTCGATCAACTCGAAAGGCGTGTCGACCTTGGTGAGGAAGTGGGCCTTCAGCAGACACTCCTCGAATTCTGACTCTTCCTTGGAGTCGGCGACAATGCCGCCGCCGATGCCCATCTCGCCATGTGCGCCGTCGAGCACGACGGTGCGGATCGCCACGTTGAATTGGCAGTCGCCTGACGGCGCGACGTGGCCGATGGCACCGGTATA
The DNA here is from genome assembly GCA_041397675.1 of Hyphomicrobiales bacterium. Lineage (GTDB taxonomy): Bacteria > Pseudomonadota > Alphaproteobacteria > Rhizobiales > Methyloligellaceae > Methyloceanibacter. Next base: position 42,484 of record JAWKWG010000021.1, read on the forward strand.
GATGCCGCGCGGGCCGCCTTCGAGCTCGCGGATGATCTCCATGGCGCGCACCTTTGGCGCGCCCGTCACCGAGCCGCAGGGGAACAGCGCGCGGAGCATGTCCTTCAGCCCCATGTCGGAGCGAAGCTCGGCGGTGATGCCCGACGTCATCTGATGCACCGAGCGGTAGGTCTCCACCGTGAACAGGTCGGTGACCTCGACGGAGCCGATGCGCGCCACGCGGCCGAGATCGTTGCGCAAAAGATCGACGATCATCAGGTTCTCGGCGCGCTGCTTCTCGTCGACGGCGAGCCAGGTCTTGAGGCGCGCATCCTCGCGGGGCGTGCGGCCGCGCGGCGCCGTGCCCTTCATGGGCCGCGTCGAGATGTGCTGACCGTCGCGGCGGAAGAACAGCTCAGGCGACATGGAGAGCACGTCGAGGCCGCCAGTGACGATGAGCCCGCCATAGGCGACGCGCTGCTTGCGGCGAAGCGCGGCGTAGAGCGCGACGGGGTCGCCCTCGAAGGCGAAGTAGAACTTCTGAGTGAGGTTGATCTGATAGACGTCGCCCGCGGCGATGTAGTCTTTCACCGCGGTGAAGGCGCGGCCGTATTGCTCGCGGGTCCAAGACAGTTTGAGGTCGGCGATCTTGGCGCGCTCGTCGCCGCCATGCGCGTCGAGCCACGCGCGCGTGTCCGCATCGTCGAACGGTTCGGGATCCTTGAACAGGCCGATCCAGAACAGCGGGACCTGCCTCCCCTCGGGCAACAGGTCGCGCAACTTCGGCTCAAGGCAATAGCCAAGCTCGTAAGAGAAGAAGCCTGCGGCGTGAAGCCCGCGCGCAAGCCCCGCCGAGACACGGTCGAGCGCCGCCTCGACGTCAGCAGGATCGCTCGCCGTCACGATCTCTTCCGGCGTTGTGAACAGCAGGCTGCGGCCGCCCGGGCTCAGGCTGTCGTCGAGTAGAACGTATGGCAAAGCCGTCATCGCGTGTCGCCGCTCGCAAGCGTGGATGCCAAGTCAAGCATAGCGGATATGGGAGGTCTCTGGGTCAACATCGAGGGCGTAGGCGCCCGCTTTGGCCTTACGCCAGGATCAGCATCTCGCCTTTGCCGAGCACGGCCATGTCGCCCATCAACCGCCGCGCGCGGCCTTTAAGAGTGATGCGCGTGCCTTGCTCGCGGAGCCATAGCTCCAGCAAGCGCAAATAGTCGAATTCCATGACGCCGCAATCTGAGTATGTCGGCAGGATGTTTTTGGGCTTGTCCATGAAGATCAGGCTGCCGCGGCGATTGCCGTAACCCGCATAGCGCCCGGCACCACGCTTCAGCACCAAGATTCCGGCGATCATGCGCCCGCCGGCATAGTCGCCGGCATGGCCGCCGACCACAACGAGACCGCGGCGCATGCGCTCGCCAAGCAGCGCGCCGGCATGGCCGCCGATGGTGACGAAGCCGCCCTTCATGCCCATGGTGTCGCCGGTGGCAACGCCACACGCTTGATCGCCTGCGTCGCGGCCGATGGCAATGTGTCCACCAGACATGCTCGCACCGGCGAGCACGCCGCAGCTTCCTTTGACGGTGATCTTGCCCTTCTTCATGCGGGCGCCGAGCTCGGCGCCGGCGTGGCCCTCGACGGTGATCTCACCGCCGGCAAGGCCGGCCCCGATCTTGTCGCAACGGGCGTCGGTGCCGACAAAGTGGATGTTCTCCACGTCCTTGCCTTTGATCTTGAAGGTATCGCCGACGGTGCGCTTGGCGCGCGTCGTGCCAATCGACAGCGCCTCGATGTCCTTGCGGCTCAGCTTGGCGAGCCGCTCGGGCGTGAGCGGTGACAGGTCGAGCCGCTGATCGGGCTTCGCTTTAAGCTCGAAGGTTAGCGCGCTCACCCGACGATCTCCTTGAGGTGGAAGTGATGGGGGCCGAGATTGCCGCCGTAATTGCCGGCGGTGATGTGGGTCACGCCTTCGCGCGCCCCGCCGTGGGCGATGGCGTGGATGCCTTCGTACATCGCCTCGTGAATGGCATCGAAGGTGAGGCCGTCGATAACGATCTCCATCACGGCCTCAACGCCGAGCGGCAGTTCCGTCTTCACCGCGCCCTTGAGGCTTGGACAGTAGGCATCGTTGGTGGAGGCGATCTGGCCTTTGTATTTGGAGCCAACCTTCGATCCGGAGCGCACGATGCCGCCGGGGAACGGCGTGATGACGCCGGGGACATCGCCAATCGCCTTGACGGCGCGGGTGCACGCGGCAAGCACTGCTTTGTGGCTCTTGCCGAGCACGAGCAGATTGCCACCGCCGACCGCCTTCTTGGTCATGCCCGTCTTCTCTTCGCACAAGAACTCGCCGTCCATCACTGGAATGCGCCAGTAGCGCCTCCCGCCGACGACCTTGGACATCTGCCAGCCATCGCCGAAAAAGCGGAGCGACGCACCGAGCTTGAGCTTCTTCTCGCCTTCGAGACCTGCGAAGCAGGCAGAGCCCGGGCTCGTCAACACGCATTGGCCGACGCGGTTTCTAAGTTGCGTTTGCAGCTTGTCGGCATTCATGGTGAACAGCAGCACCGCCACGCCGGGGCGCCCGTCAGGTGTTTCCTTCTTCGACAGCTTGCTCTCGATACCGGCTTCCGCGCCGCAAGCAATCACCGAGGTGGCGAAGCCGGTCATGGTGCGCGCGGCGATGTCCGCCCATTCGGCGGTTGGCGCGGTGATGATGATCCGCGTCCCGACCATGGGAAACGCCTCGGCGAACGTCTCGACGATGGTGATGCCTTTGACTTTCAGTTCTGCCATGTCAGCTCACACACGGGACGGTCGCGAAGCGGTCGGGACGATGGGTGATGGCATCGGTGACGCCGAACCAGGATGGGTCGGCGCCATAATAGCGATCGTAGAAGCTTTTGACTCGCTTCTCGATCTGCCGGTCGAAACCGGGCTCGACATGGTAGCAGCGGCCATAGGTGACGCGCACCACCTTGCCGCGGCGCACAACGAGCTGGCCTGACTTAAACACCAGATCGGCAGACGAGAACATCTTGGTCTTGTTCTTCTGCTCGCTATAGACCGCGATATCGGCGACAGCGCCAGGGCCTAAATGGCCGCGGTCGTGGAGTCCCAGGAGCTTCGCCGGGGCTGCCCGGGTGATGACGGCAAGCTCTGACAAGGTCAGCTCGCGGCCGATCCCGGCGAGGTTCGACACCAGCCGCACGGCTTCGGGACCCCGTCGAGCCAGCGGGCACGCTCGTTCTTGTCCATGAGCAAGTGGAAGATTTCGGGGTAGCGAATGAACAGCGCACCGTTGGGGTGGTCGGTGGAGAACAGGACGCGCCACGGATCGTCGGCCATGAGGAAGATTTCAAGGCCGATCGCCCATTGCAGGGCGTTGACGAAGCTCTTCGACTTGTAGCGGTACGGCACGACGCCGGTGCCGTTGCCATCGCCCTGGTTGATCACCCACTTCTTTGGGCCGCGGCGCGGCGCCCATCGAACTGACGCAAGATGTCGCCAGAGATTGTGACGGTCTGGCCGAACATCACCTGACCGACGTCGACGGTGGCGTTCTTGTGCGCGTTGACCGCTTCCATCAGGCGCGGCGCACCGGAGGAGAAGCCCTTATCGCCCTCGTTGCCATAGCCGTAGAACTGGATGTGCGCGAAGTGAATGGGAAGACCCTGGGTCGCCTTCATCGTCGCGACCGCCGTGTCGACATTACCGGCGATGCCGAGATTGTTGCAGTGGACGTGGGCGGATGCGGCACGCCGAGATCGGCGACGGTCCTTTGCATTGCTTCGACGATGGCGCGCGAGGTGACGCCGTAGTCGGGCACCTCGTCATCGAGATCGAAAGTGCGTGCGTTGAACTTGAACGCTTCCGGAACCGCCGGCGTTGATGACCTTCAGGCCAAGCGCCTTGGAGTGATGCAGCGTCCACGCGACGTAGTCTTTCAGCTCATCGCTTTTGGCGCGGCCGCCGCGTAAGAGCTCCAAGGTGTAGTCGTCGTTGCCGAGGATGACGAGCGCGCCAACATCGATGATGGGAATCGCCGCAAGCTCGGTCTGCGCCTCGATGGCGTGGGTCGGAATCATCGCCGGCTCGATGACCGTGGTGTAGCCCATCTCCGCGTAACGGATGCCGGTCGCGTAAGAGCCCCATGCCGCAGGCGAAGCCAGGATCGGTTGACCGCCTTCAGCGGCGAGAGCGGGCAATTCCGGCATCAGCTGGCGCCCAAGCGTCACGTTGGTGCCGGCGATGTGCGAATGCACATCGATCGCGCCCGCCATGACAATCTTGCCACTGACGTCGTGGACCTCGTCCGGCGCCCTGCCCTCCGGCTTAGCAACGATGCGGCCATTCTCGACGAAGAGATCGCCCACCTCGTCGCGCTTGTTGGCGGGATCGATGACACGGCCACCTTTGAGCTGAATGAGCATCAGGCCGCCCTCTTCGTGCCGATCAGTTCCGCGATACGGGTGAGTGTTGCGGCGACGGTCGGCTTCTTGTCGGCCTTGCTTGCCTTGACCATGCCGATGCCCGAGATGGCCGGCAGATAGAGCGCGGCATCATGATCGCCGCCAGCAGCGCCAACGGGGATGACGATATCGCCGCGCCGCGACTTGACGGGCTTCGACGACAAGATGATTGCTGGCGCATCCGGCCGCGCGGCGCTTTCGCCGTATATTCCATCGATCCACACAATCACATCGACCTCGCCGCCCTTCAGTAAGCGGCCGGTCTCGTACGCCCACATATTGTTTTGCGGCACGGCGCCCGCAAAACTCGTGCGCACCGGCAACCCGCAGGTCCAGGTCGAGCAGAGATTGACGCCGTCGCCGTTGCCGGGCGCCGACAGTGACAGGATCGCCGCGCGCGTTTTGACAACGAGATGTCTGACGATCTCGAGCACGGTGTGCAGCACAGGCTCCTCGAGCTCGGCAGGATCGTAGACGAACACGGCGAAGGCCGAGTCGCGCAGACGCTTGGCCGCCGCGTCGATCTTGGCGCGCAGAGCTTTATCGCGAAGATCGAATTTGCCTTCGCGCACAGAGGCGGCAAGGAGCGCAATCAGCTCGGGCAGAGTCGCTTTGCCGTCGACCGTCGTCGCGCGCACATGACCCGGCGTCTTCACCTTGCCTGCGCCGAGTAGGATCAATTCACGCTTGTTCTTGCCGGGACGCGGCAAGCCGGGCTTTGCCGGAATGAGCTTCGCCACGAGATCGCGATCGCGCTGAAGCGGCGTTTTACCGATAATCACGACGGTGTCGGCGCGATTGCGCACTTCGCCGAAGCTCGCAGGCGTCGCGCCTGTCTCGCGCATGACTTTTGCCGCGCGCGCGAGCCCCGCGCTCGCGGCATGATCGATTACGCCGCCGAGCTTCTCGGCCAAGGCAATCGCCGCGGCCGCACCACCGATATCCGTATAAAGGCCGCCGAACAGGGGGAATCGCGCACGGGCAAGCCGTTCCGCCGCGCGTTCGAGCGTGCTGCCCACCTCGGACTTCTCCCCCTTCGCCTCTGCCATAGCGGCGCACCATTAAACGCGGGGCCCGAGAGGCGCAAGCGCGGCGCGGCAGATTTTCCGTCTAACTCTTCGGCTTGTCGTATTTGATGTAGGAAAAGCGCATATCGTCGGCGGGCGTGCCCTCAAGCGCACCGCCCTCCAGACCGGGCTGCCAATGCACCACGTTCTCGATCATCTTGGCGAGCTCGAAGTCCTTGTCGGTGATGCCCTTGGCGGCATGATTCATGAGCCGAACCTCGACCCAGGCATAAGACGCGGTGATGTCGGGATGGTGCCAGGCCGCTTCCGACAAATGGCCCACGGCGTTGATCACCATGAGGGTGCCCTTCCAGCTATTGGTCTTGTACTTGCGCCGGATCCAGCCGTCCTCGAGATACCAGTGGGGTAACTCCTTCTTGAGCCGTTCCTCTACTTCCGTATCGCTATAAGTGTGCTCTTTCGTTGCCATGACCGCCGTCTTTTGAAAAAGTGCGTCGTTTTTCCCGTTAGACCTAGAGCATATCGGGGGGCTTCGAACCAATCAATGGAGGCCGCGGTCCGTCTTGATCACATCTAGTCCAATGTCCGTCACGGTGACGACGACGGCGCGCCTGCATTTCGGATTTCTCGATCCGAGCGGCCGCAGCACGAAGCCGTTCGGCAGTTTCGGACTTGCTCTGGACCGACCATCGACGCGGGTCACGTTGACGCGCGCCAAGACGCTTGGGGTGAGCGGGCCCGAGAGCGAACGGGCCATGCGCTATCTCAAGACGATTGCCGACAGTTGCGGCGCCGACTGCACCTATCGGCTTCATGTGCATCACGCGATCCCGCCGCATGCGGGACTTGGCTCAGGTACGCAACTCGCGCTTGCGGTGGGCTCGGCGTTTGCGAGAGCCGAAGGTCTCGACCTAACGCCGCTGGAGATTGCGGAGCGGTTGGGGCGCGGCGCGCGCTCAGGCATCGGCATCGCCACGTTCGAGGCAGGGGGCGCGGTGCTGGACGATGGACCGGCTGACGGGGCATTGCCGGAGCTGATCGCGCGGGTCCCCTTCCCTGACAATTGGCGCGTGCTGCTGATCTTCGATCCAGACGCCGCAGGCCTCGCTGGCGCGAACGAGGCGGCCGCCTTCGAGGCGCTGCCTCCGTATCCAGAGAGCGCGGCGGTGGAGCTTCGAACGCGGATCATGGACCGCGCGCTCCCGGCGCTCGAACGATGCGACTTCGAAACCTTCTGCGCAGAGGTCGGCCGCCTGCAAGCGCGCATGGGCGCCTATTTCAGCCCGCTTCAGGGCGGCCCTTACACGAGCCCGCACGTGGCCGACCTGCTCAACTGGCTCAAGTCTGAAGGCGTGGTCGGGCTTGGCCAGAGCTCGTGGGGGCCGACCGGTTTCGCCTTCGCCCCTTCGCAGGAGGCAGGCGAGACACTTCTTGCCGCCGTGAGAAGCCGCGCGCAGCACGACGGCTTGCGCTTCGTGCTTGCCGAGGGGCGCAACACAGGCGCCGTGATCAGCACAAACTGAGCAAGAAAATCAGGGCGCTACGCCAACTGAGGCGCTTTGCCGCCTCCCCGTGTATGCTAAAGCAAAGCAAATGCGGTGGGCCACACCGGCCGCGCGGGTCCTCGCGCGGAACCAGCCAAATAGGGAGATGAGACCAAGATGGCGCTGCCACGTATTCTGCACATGATCACGCCGCTCAAGCACATGAGCCCGTTCGACGTGAACATGGCGCTGGACGCCGGGTTCGAGGACGTCATCCCCTATACCAACGTCACCATCGAGGACGTGTACGGTCTGGTGCAGGACGCGATCTTCTCGCGGAGCCCTGACGGCATCAAACGTACGGGCATGTTCATCGGCGGAAAGCGCGCCATCGAGGCGCTCGACATGATGGACCGCGCCAAGAAGGCGATGGTGCCGCCGTTCGAAATCTCGGTGTTCGCCGACCCGGCGGGCTCCTTCACGACGGCAGCCGCCATGGTCGCCTGCGCCAAGAAGGCGCTGAAGCAACACTTCAAGACCGACCTCAAAGGCAAGCGCGTCATCGTGTTCGGCGGCACCGGCGTGGTCGCGTTCGCGTCCGCCGTGATCGCCACGAGCGATGGCGCCAAGGCGACGCTCGTCGGCTACGACGGGCCTGAGCGCGTGCGCAAGCTTGCCATTGAGTCGAACGCGCGCTTCGAGATCGATCTCGGCTACGCCGACGGCACCACGGAGGAACAGAAGGAGGAACTCGCCAAGGAGGCCGATGTCATCTTCTCGGCGGGTCCTGCGGGACGGCGCATCCTCACGCTCGCGCAGATGAAGCCGGCCAAAGATCTGAAAGTCGTTGCCGACGTGAACGCCGTACCGCCATCTGGCATCGAAGGCGTTGGCGTGAAGGACGACGGCTCGCCGGTCGAGGGCACCAAGGCCGTGGGCATCGGCGCGCTCACCATCGGCGACGTGAAGTACAAGACCGAGACGGGTTTGTTCAAACAGATGATTGCGGCCGAGAAGCCGGTCTATCTCGATTTCCGCGCCGCCTACGCGCTTGCCCAAGATCTCACGTCCTAGACGCGCGCCGCGCCGCGGCACGCTCCTGATCGCCGCGATCTCGGGACGGGCGCTGGCGCGTGCCGCGGCCGACGCCGGTCTCGATGCGCTGGTCGCCGACTTCTTCGCCGACACCGATACGCACGCGATCGCGGTTGCCTACCGCAAGCTTCCGGGTGCTCTCTCGCGTGGCTTCCAGTGGGCAAGTCTCGCGCGTGCGCTCGATGCGCTAGCCAAGCAAGCCCCCTCACCGCTTCTGGGTGTCATCTACGGGTCAGGCTTCGAAGACCGGCCCGCACTCCTCGATCAAATTGCAAAGCGGTGGCCCGTTCTCGGCAACGACGCGAAGACCGTGGCGCACATCAAGTCGCCCGACACCTTCTTCGCGACGCTCGATAGGCTCGCCATTCCCCATCCCGCCACCATGATGGAGCGGCCGGCACGTGACGCAGGCTGGATCGCCAAGCGGCGCTGCGGCGCCGGTGGCAGTCACGTGGTGCCGAGCCGGCTGCAGAAGAGCGCATCCGACATCTATTTCCAGGCGTTGATGGAAGGACGCACCGTCTCGGCGCTGTTTGTCGCGGACGGATCTCGATCGCGTATCCTCGGCTTCAGCGAGCAATGGACTGCGCCCGCTCCCGGACGTCTATGGCGCTATGGCGGCGCGGTGCGTCCTGCCGTTCTATCGGCGTCTGTGGAGGCGGCCGCGACCGAATCGATTGCCAAGGCCACCAAGGCCTTCGGCCTGACGGGGCTCGCCTCGGCGGACTTCATCGTGAGCGGCAATACGCCCTACCTGCTCGAGATCAACCCGCGGCCGGGCGCGACCCTCGACATCTTCGCAACTGCCGCAAAGCCGCTGCTCAGACTCCATCTCGACGCGGTGATGGACGGAAAACTACCCCGAATTCCGTCGCTGGACGGCGCAGCCGCGTCGGCCGTCGTCTATGCGCCGAAGCGCGTCATTGTGCCTTGCAACATGAATTGGCCGTCCTGGGCCGCGGACTTACCAAAGCCTGGCGAGCGGATCGACAAACAGCGTCCGATATGCACTTTACTGGCGCGCGCGGGTACCAGAGGACGCGCCAAACGCCTCGTTGAGGCCCGCACAGCCAGCCTGCTGGCCAAGATTCAAGAATGGAGCAAGGGGGAAGAGAGTGAACAAGAAGAACGACGGGAGCGTAACGCACGCCAAGGGACGGCCGAGCCTCAACGCTCAGGTCGCGCCACTGGTGCGCGCCCTCATCGATAACGCCGAAGCGCTTAGGGTGGAGGTGACCAAGGGCTCGCTCGGCGAAACGCTGATCGACTGCGGCGTCAAGGCCGTAGGCGGTTTGGAGGCCGGGCGCAGGCTCGCCGAAATCTGTCTTGCGGGACTCGGCCGCGTGACGTTCGAGACGATCAATACTGAAGGCGCGTGGCCGTTCATGGTCACGATCCATACCAGCCAGCCAGTGCTCGCTTGTCTCGGCTCGCAATATGCGGGCTGGAGTCTGTCGGTCGAAGACAACGGCAAGAAGTTCAACGTGCTCGGCTCAGGGCCCGCGCGCGCCATTGGTTCGTCGGAGAAGCTATTCGACGAGCTCGGCTACCGGGACAAGGCCGACAGCGCGGCGCTCGTGATCGAGGCCGACAAGGCGCCGCCCAAGGGTCTGGTGGAGCATGTGGCGAAGGCCTGCAAGCTCAAGCCAGAGAAGCTCACC
>JAWKWG010000022.1:0-51136 GCA_041397675.1 Hyphomicrobiales bacterium
TGCCTGTCATTCAACGGAATTGTGCGGTTCCGCATTTCTTTGCGGGAACCATATTCGCGATTTGGTACTTCTGTCCGCGACGCAAGGGAACGGTCCAGGACATGACGCTCGACCAAGCGCTCGCTTTCGCAATCATTGCCGGCATGATGGCGCTCTTCATTTGGGGGCGCCTGCGCTACGACATGGTCGCGGTCTTGTCGCTTCTCGTGGCCATCGCCGCCGGTATCGTTCCACCGGAGAAGGCGTTCTCAGGCTTCAGCGACGACATCGTCATCATCGTCGCGAGCGCACTTCTGGTTAGTGCCGCCGTCGCCCGCTCAGGCGTGGTCGAGCGTGTGGTGCGCAGGCTCGGTCCCTATCTCACCACCACGACGCGGCAAGTCGCGGCCCTCGTCGGCTCCGTCACGGCGCTGTCGGGCTTCGTCAAGAATATCGGCGCACTCGCCATGCTGATGCCGATCGCCTTCCAATTCGGTAGGCGCACCGGCACCTCGCCGTCGTCGTTGCTGATGCCCATGTCGTTCGGCGCGCTGCTCGGCGGCATCGTCACCCTGATCGGCACATCGCCCAACATCATCGTGTCGCGCTTGCGCGAGCAGATCCTGGGCCAGCCTTTTCACATGTTCGACTTCGCGCCGGTCGGCGCGTGCCTGGCTCTGATCGGCTTCGTGTTTCTCCTGTTCGGCTGGCGGCTGCTGCCGGCCGACCGCAAGGGCACGGTGTCGATGGACGCCGCCTTCAATCTCGAAGGCTACACCACCGAGGTCATTGTCCCCGAGGAGTCGCCGGCGGCCAACTTGACGGTGAAGGCGCTCGAAGATCTCGGTGAGGGCGAGATCGAGGTCATCACCTTGCTCAGAGGCACAAACCGACGCTTCGACCCCGCCGGCAACGCGGTCATCAAGGCCAACGACATTCTCATCTTACGCGGCGAGCCGGCGGCGCTAGAGCGCATCGTCGCGCTGGAGAAGCTGAAGCTTGCCCGGGACAAGGACACCGATCAGCGCGACACGCCGAGCGACGAGGTGGGGATCATGGAAGCGGTCATCACCTCCGATTCCCAGCTGATCGGCTCGACCGTCAACCAGCTCAAGCTTGCCGATCGTTTCGGAATCAATCTGCTTGCCGTGAGTCGGACTGGGCGGCGCATCGCCAACCGCCTGCGGACGGTAAAGCTGCGGGCCGGCGACGTCGTGGTGCTCAAAGGCAATCTCAACACCATGCCCGAGACGTTGGGCGAGCTGCACCTCCTACCGCTGGCCGAGCGCGATTTGCGTATCGGCCGCGAAGGTAGCTGGGTGCCCCTTGCCGTGCTCGCGGCGGCCATGGCGCTGGTGGCGTTCAACATCGTGTCCGTCGCCATCGCCTTCTTCGGTGCCGCCGTGATTCTGCTTCTGACCCGCTCGCTGCCGTTGCGCGAAGCCTACGACGTGGTTGAGTGGCCGATCCTCATCATGCTCGGCGCGCTGATCCCGGTGAGCGACTCGCTGCGCACCACGGGCGGCACCGACCTGATCGCGGGTTGGCTGTCCTCAGCCGCCGGGCATCTGCCGTCCTTTGGCGCGCTTGCCCTGATCATGGCAGCGGCGATGGCAGTGACGCCGTTCATGAACAACGCCGCGACGGTGCTGGTCATGGCGCCCATTGCCGCGACGTTCGCCAAGAATCTCGGCCAGAACCCGGATCCCTTCTTGATGGCGGTGGCAATCGGGGCTGCGTGCGAGTTCCTCACGCCCATCGGCCACCAGTGCAACACCTTGGTGATGGGTCCAGGCGGCTATCGCTTTGGCGACTATTGGCGGCTCGGCCTGCCGCTATCGATCATCGTGCTCGTCGCCGGCACGCCGCTCATTCTCTATTTCTGGCCGCTGTAGCGGCTACGAGTTGCCGGCGATCTCGGGCGGGCAGCGCTCTTCGACCTCGCTTGCGATGGTCGCGAGACTTCCGTCTTCAAACACGTAGCGGCCGTCGCACACACTCACCACCGGCGGCACCTTCGTCTTGTCGAACAGGTCGGCGCCTTTCTTCAGGTCAGCCCAGAACCCGGCCCACCGGTCACCTTTGCGGAGCCGCAGGTTGTGCTCGGTCATGCGGAACGGGAAGGCATGCACCGGGATGCGCTGCTGCCCGTTGTCGAGCGCCGCGGTGACCAAAGCCCAAACCTCATCCACGACGTTGTCGGTTACCGCGTAGCAGCCGATCGAGGCACAGCCGCCGTGCACCATAAGGAACGAGCCCGTGCGTCCCTTGCCGCGGTCGTAAACATTCGGGAAGCCGAGATTGAACGACAGATGCATGCGGCTGTTCGGATTGAGCGCGTCCTTGTCGACCGTGTAGAAGCCTTCCGGCGCCTGGCGGTCACCTTCGCGGAGCTTCGGCCCCAATCGCCCCGACCACATGCAGATCGGATAGGTGGCGAAATGCTCGAAGCGATCGCCCTTCTGCACCCACACCTCGATCTCCGAAGAGAGCTTGTAGATGCGTAAGTAGACGGGCGCACCCAGGGCAACGCCCTTGTCCTTCAGCCGGGCATCGAAGCGAGCGAGATCAGGCGTCCCGCGCAATGACTTGCCCGCGCGGAAGCGCGCCCGGTGCTCGGCGCGGTCCAGATTGACGTGCACGCGATCGATGAACTGCCGGCCTTGCGGCGTGAGCGCGAGATACGCGCCGCCACCGAGCGCGACGAGAAGTATCGAGACAAGAAGAAACCGCAGCATCGCCATCACAAGCCAGACGAAAGAGGCCAGACGATGGAGTATAGCGCCAAAGCGCGGTCACGCAGCCGATGCGGAGATCGCAGTTATTTCTTTTTCGCAGGCGTCTTTGTGGACGGCGTGGCGGGGCCCAAAGTCATCGCCCGGTAGGTCGGCGTGATCGAGCCGAAGCTCAAGCCCAGAACGCTGCCGAGCGGCTTGGCGAGCGAGGCTTGCGACATGGCGTTGTTGCCGCTCTGCGGCGACGGCTTGAATGCCACAACCTGTCCCTTGCGGTAGGCCGGGCATTTGCCGGTCGCGCTCGGCCGCGTCCCGCCGACGAAGTTGGCGTTGACGAGGTAACGCTTCTCGCACACCGCAACCGATGGCGCGAGGCGCGTGGTCTCGAAATAATCGTAGCCTTCCTTCAGGCTGACCCAGAAGTCGTAATAGTCGTCGCCCTTGTGCGCCGCCATGTTGGCGGCGGTCATGCGGAACGGATAGGCCTGAACCTGGAACGAAGCTTGTCCAGCGGAGAGCGCCTCGCGGGCAAGAATGTAGATCTCCTCGATGACCGCGTCGGTCATGGCGTAGCAACCCGACGACGTGCAGTCGCCGTGCACCATGAGGTGCGCGCCCGTGCGTCCGTTGGCGCGGTCATACGCATTGGGGAAGCCCATGTCGAAGGCGAGGTAGTAATTGCTTCTCGGATTCATCTGATCCCGGCTGATCAAATAGAATCCTTCCGGCGCTTGCCGGTCACCCTGCTTGAGCTTCGGTCCGAGTCCGCCTGAGTAGGCGCAGATCGGATAGGTCTTGAAGTGATAGTAGTGCCCGTCGTCCTTCTGCTTCCAAACTTCGAGTTCGGACTCCGCTTTGAAGATGCGGATGAGCACGGGCTGCTCTTCAGTCATGCCCTTGTCGGCAAGCAACGCGCGCGTCTGCGCCGAGAGCGGCTTCATATAGGGAGGCGAGAATTGGCCACAGCCAATCAGCGCGGCGGCAGAAGCCACCACGCAAACCGCGAATGCGATCGTGACAAACCTTGAACGAAGCATACGCAGTGCCCCTCGCGCACCTCGGCCAAGATCAATTCGATGGGTTAAGGCGACGTTAGCGCTGTTGCTTGCGCCAACCCCCGGCTACCCCCGATTTTGGCCAATAATTATACGCCTGCCTTGGTCCGAGTTGGACTCAAAAAATGGCGCTTTTTTGGGCGTCCCCCCACCTTAGATCGCCCGGCCCATGGCCAGGAATTTTTCGCGCCTTTCCTTGCGAATTTCGTCCGGAGAGAGGGGGTCGTAATCGGCCAAGGCCCGCTCGATGAGGTCGCCCGTGGCCTTGACCACCTCCGCCCCGTCCCGGTGGGCGCCCCCCACCGGCTCCTCGATGATTCCATCGATGACCCCAAGCCTGAGGAGGTCCTGGGCGGTGATTTTCATGTTGGTGGCGGCGTCCTGGGCCCGGGCTGCGTCGCGCCACAGGATCGAGGCCGCGGCCTCGGGCGAGGCAACCGTGTAGATCGCATGCTCCAGCATGTAGATGCGGTTCGCCGTGGCGATGGCCACCGCGCCGCCCGAGCCGCCTTCGCCGATGATCACGGACACGATGGGCACCCCGAGCCCCATGCAGCAGTCGGTCGAGCGGGCGATCGCCTCTGCCTGGCCGCGCTCCTCCGCGCCGATGCCGGGATAGGCGCCCGCCGTGTCGACCAAGGTGATCACCGGAAGCCCGAACCGGTCGGCCATCTCCATGAGGCGCACCGCTTTGCGGTAGCCTTCCGGCCGGGCCATGCCGAAATTGTGCTTGATGCGGCCCTCGGTGTCGGAGCCCTTCTCGTGGCCGATCACCATGACCGAGCGTCCCGACAGCCGGCCGATGCCGCCGATGATCGCCTCGTCCTCGGCGAAGTACCGGTCGCCCGCCAGCGGCGTGTAATCCTTCACGAGTCCCTTAATGTAGGACAGGAAGTGCGGGCGCTCGGGATGACGCGCCACTTGCGTCTTCTGCCACGGCGTAAGTTCGGCATAGGTCTCTTTGAGGGCCTCGCGCGCCTTGGCCTCCAGCCGCGCAAGCTCGTCCTCGATATTGGCGGACCGCTGCTCGCCACCGACCGCCTTAAGCTCGGCGACCTTGCTTTCCAGCTCCGCGATTGGCTTTTCAAAATCGAGATAGGTACGCATGCGTCTCGGCTAGACCCCTTGGGAAACCCAGCTTTCCCGGGTGGTCATCCATAGAATAGGGCGAACGGCAACGGGAATCCGGTTGTAAGTGGCCTTGCCAGGATGGCCTGTCAACCGGTGACCCGCACCCGCCAAGCCCCGAGATTAGCGCCGCTTGGTTAAATGAGCCTGAGCCAACGGGTGGTGCTCCTCCACGAGCCGCCGCAGGCGTTCCTCGATCACATGGGTGTAGATCTGCGTGGTCGAGATGTCGGCATGACCGAGAAGTTGCTGCACGGTGCGCAGATCGGCACCCCGCTCCAGGAGATGGCTGGCGAAGGCGTGGCGCAGCACATGCGGCGAGACCCGTGCCGGATCGAGACCGGCAGCGAGCGCGAGCGCCTTCAGTTCCTGCCCGAAGCGCTGCCGCGTTAGGTGCTGGCCCCCATCGCCGGTAGGGAACAGCCACTGCGACCTGCTTCGCCCTTCGATCTCGCGCAGCGCCTCAAGATGTGCTGCAAGCGCTTGCCGCGCCGCCTCGTTCAATGGCACGAGCCGCTCGCGTCCGCCCTTGCCTTTGATGGTCAACACCCGGTCGTCGGCGTCGAGCGCGTTGCGCGGCAGCGCGATCAGCTCGGACACGCGCAAGCCGGACGCATAGAGCGTTTCGAGCAGCGCGTAGAGCCGCAAAGACCGCCGCCGCGCAGCACCGTCGGCGGATGCATCACACGCCGATCTCGCCGTCTCGATCAGCGTCTCGACTTCGGCGAGCGATAGGATCTTTGGCAGCGGCCGGCCGAGCTTCGGACTGTCGATGGCCGAGGACGGATCGTCGGCGCGCAAGCCTTCGCCCAAGAGGAAGCGGAAGAACTGGCGGATGGCCGATAGCTTCCGCGCTCGCGATGTCGGCGCAAGGCCTTTGCGTGCGAGGCTCTCGAGATAAGCGCGCACATGGTCGGCGGAGGCTTTGCGCGCGTTCGACCCCTTGGCGGCGAGGAAGGCGAGGAAATCGGCGAGGTCGCGCGAATAGGCCTCGATCGTATGCGGGGTAGCGCCGCGCTCGGCCATCAGCATATCGAGAAAGAGTCCAAGCTCCGAGGCGTCGCGCCCCTTGGTAGAGCTCTTCCGGGCGCCCAAGGCTCTAAGCCCTTTTCGCGGTTTGAGTGGAGCTACTGTGCCCTGTGGCTAGGCGGCGCGGTGATAACCGGCGACACCGTTGACGCCGTAGCGTTCGGGTCCTCCAAAGGTTCTGCCTTGACGTTGCGCAGCGCTTTGGAGATTTCCTTAGGCTCAGGCTGAAAGTATTCGGCGAGCACATAGAGGCTCCCAGCGACGACACCGACAATCGTCCCTAAAACCATGACGAAACGAAACAGTGTTGGCATCGGGTGCCCGTGTTCCTAACTGTCTATTTGACCCGAACAGGGCCCTATTATGACTCAAAACCACCGTGCCTTAACCCCTCTCATAGCAATCATGGACGATTCGACACGGCCCTTCCAGCATGGGACAAATAAGGTCCATCCGCGAAGATGACCCTAGCCTTGGCTGAACATAGGAAAGACGGTCGCTCCGAGCGGTTGGCGGAAATCCGCCAATCCTTGGGCGAGCGCTCGATCGTGCTGATCGGGCTGATGGGCGCCGGCAAGACCGCGGTGGGGCGGCGGCTGGCGAGCCGGCTCGACCTGCCGTTCACCGATGCCGACAGCGAGATCGAGGACGCGGCCGGCCAGAGCATCAAGGAGATCTTCGCCGAGCACGGCGAGGCCTATTTTCGCGAAGGCGAGCGCAAGGTGATCGCCCGCCTGTTGGAAGGCGGCCCGCAGGTGCTCGCGACCGGTGGAGGCGCCTACATGAATCCCAAGACCCGTGCAGCCATCAAGGCGCGCGGGCTCTCGGTCTGGCTCAAAGCGGATCTCCGCGTGCTGTTGAAACGGGTGCAGCGGCGCGACCACAGACCTTTGCTTGCCGTCGGCGATCCTGAGGCGGTGATGAAGAAGCTGCTGGCCGAACGCAATCCTGTCTACGCCGAGGCGGACGTCACCGTTGAGAGCCGCGAAGTGCCTCATGACGTCATCGTCGGCGCGGTGATCGATGCGATCGCCAAGAAGCTCGGCTGCAAGGCGCCACTGGCCAAGACGGCCGGCCGCAAGAAGGTGCAGTGATGGGCGACGGCGCTGCGGCACCCGGTCAAGCCGGCGACGAAACATCGATCGACGTCGAGCTTCCCGGACGAAGCTACGCGATTGTCATCGGCGAGAATTTGATTGCCGCCGCGGGCGAGCGGCTTGCCGCCACTCTGCCACGCACGCGCTTCGCCGTGGTCAGCGACGCCAACGTTGCCAAGCTGCACATGCCACCGCTGAAAGCGAGCCTCGAGCAGCAAGGCAATTTCCTCGGTTCGGCGGTCGTCGCGCCGGGTGAATCGAGCAAGAGTTTTCCCGTGCTTGAGAAGCTGTGCGAGACGCTGCTGGAACTCGGCGTCGAGCGCGGCGACTGCGTGATTGCATTTGGCGGCGGCGTGGTCGGCGACCTCGCGGGCTTCGCCGCGTCGATCCTGCGGCGCGGCGTGCGCGTGGTCCAGATGCCGACGACCTTGCTCGCTCAGGTGGACTCCGCCATCGGCGGCAAGACCGGTATCGACACCAAGCAGGGCAAGAACCTGATCGGCACGTTCCACCAGCCGAGCCTGGTGCTGTCCGACGTCTCGGTGCTGTCGACCTTGCCCGAGCGCGAGTTCCGCGCGGGCTACGCCGAGGTGGCGAAGTACGGGCTCCTTGGCGACGCCGAGTTCTTTGCTTGGCTGGAGGAGAACTGGAAGAGCGTGTTCGCCGGCAAGAACGGCTCGCGCCGCCACGCCGTCGAGACGAGCACCCGGGCCAAGGCGAAGATCGTCATGGCCGACGAGCGCGAGGAGAGCGGCACACGCGCGCTTCTCAATCTCGGCCACACCTTCGGCCATGCGCTCGAGGCCTTCGCCGGTTACTCTGACCGCCTCCTCCATGGCGAGGCGATCGCGATCGGCATGCGCCTCGCCTTCACCTATTCCGTCGAGCAAGGTTCCTGCCCGGCCGGGGACGCGGCCCGCGTCGAGCGGCACTTCACTGCGGTCGGCCTGCCCACCAAGATCGCTGCGATTCCCGGCGCAGCACCCACACCCGGCGAGATGCTGCGGCTGATGGCTCAGGACAAGAAGGTGAAGGGCGGCAAGCTTGCGCTCGTGCTGGCGCGCCGCATCGGCGAAGCCTTCGTCGAAAGCGACGTCGACATGGGTCGCCTGACTGAATTCCTCAAAGCGGAGTGCGCGAAGGCATGACGCTCGCTCTCGGCATCACGCTCGGCGCCATTCTCGGCCTGCTGATTCTTTCGGCGTTCTTTTCCGGCGCCGAGACGGCGCTGACCGCTGCCTCCCGGGCGCGCATGCACGCACTCGAAGAGGACGGCAACAAGCACGCGCGAATCGTCAATCGGCTGCTGCTCACCCGCGAGCGCCTGATCGGCGCCATCCTGCTGAGCTACAACCTCGCAAATATCGCGGCTTCCGCGCTGGCGACGAGCGTGCTCCTCAAGATCTTCGGCGATGCCGGCGTGGCCTACGCCACGGCAATCATGACGGTTCTGGTGGTGGTGTTCGCCGAGGTGCTGCCCAAGACCTACGCCATCGTCAACGCCGACCGCATGGCGCTTGCCGTTGCGCCGATCATGCGTGGCGTCGTTGCGGTGCTCGCGCCGGTGACGGCGGCCATGCAATTTCTCGTGCGCCAGACCTTGCGGCTCTTCGGCGTCTCGGTGAGCGACGACGATATTCTGTCGGCGCACGAGGAGATCAGAGGCGCCATTGAGCTGCATCACAAGGAAGGTGGCGTGGTCAAGCTTGATCGAGACATGCTGGGCGGCGTGCTCGATCTGCGCGAGCTCGCCGTGTCCGACATCATGGTGCACCGGATCAAGATGGACGCGATCGACGCCGAGCTGCCCACCGAGCAGATTGTCGACGCCGCGTTGAAGAGCCCGCATACGCGGCTGCCGCTATGGCGCGGCGAACGCGAGGAAATCGTCGGCATCCTTCACGCCAAGCAGTTGCTGCGCGCGCTGCGCGAGACGCGCGGCGATTTGAGCAAGCTCGACATCATGTCTCTCGCCACGCCACCGTGGTTCGTGCCCGACACCACGACGCTCAAGGATCAGCTCAACGCCTTCCTCAAACGGAAAGCCCACTTCGCCATCGTCGTCGATGAGTACGGCGAGGTGATGGGGCTGTTGACGCTGGAGGACATCATCGAGGAGATCGTCGGCGACATTACCGACGAGACCGACATCGCCGCCGCGCTTGCCAAGCCGCAGCCCGACGGCTCGCTGATCGTCGACGGTCTGGTGCCGATCCGCGACGTGAACCGCCTGATGGATTGGGACCTACCGGAGGAGGAAGCGACCACCGTGGCCGGCCTCGTCATCCATGAGGCGCAGACCATCCCCGACCCGGGCCAGGCCTTCACCTTCCACGACTTCCGCTTCGAGGTCTTAAGGCGTCACCGCAACCGCATCACGTCTTTGCGCGTCACGCCGCTTGATAAGGCCCGCCACATCGAAGCGAAGGCCGCAAGCGGAGCGTCATAAGCGCCGCGCACTGTCCTCCGGCGTCAGCGCGGTCACGGCGAGCGCGTGGATCTTGCCGGAGAGTTCCTCGGCCAGAACCGCGTTGACCATGCGGTGCCGCTCCAGCCGAGACTTGCCGGCGAACGCCTCCGACACCACATTGATACGGAAATGACTTTCGCCGGTGCCGGGCGAGCCCGCATGACCGGCGTGGTGGTGGGATTCGTTGACCACCTCGAGGGACAGCGGCGCGAAGGCTCGCGTCAACTTTTCTGTGATTTGATCTTCGACGCTCATGAGATCTGGGCCCTCGAACCGGCCGCGCCGGTCCCGGCCATAACTGACCAGATTACTCGCTTTGTCACGCGGGAGCCATTCTTGTTGTGATTGATACCGCTTCCCATAATGGCGATTCCATGAAGCTCGACTCCAAGTTCTTCGACCGCCTCCGCGTCAAGCCGGACGAGAACCGGCTGATGCGCGACGCCTGCCCGAAATGCGAGCGGGCGGGCTGCGAGGAACCGGGCCTCTACCCCGCGCCCAAGGGGCGCGGGCTCGAAGGCCAGTACCACCGCTACTGCCTGGCGCACGTCCGTGAGTACAACAAGGGCTACAATTATTTCGCCGGCATGCCCGACGAGGACGTGATCCAGCAGCAAAAGCGCGACGCCACCGGCGATCGCCCGACGTGGTTCGTCGGGGTGAATTCCTGGGCGCGGAACCGCGCCAAAGGTGGCCGCCCCGGCGGCTACGCCCACCGCTTCGAGACCAAGGACCCGTTCGAGCTGTTCGGCGAAGGCGCCCCTGGCGGCGACAAGCCGGGCGCTCCGAGGCGCCCTTTGAAGCGGCTGGAGCGCAAGAGCCTCCGCGAGCTCAATCTCGACGAAAATGCCACCAAGGCGGACATCAAAGCGCGCTTCAAGGAGTTGGTTAAGCGCCTCCACCCGGATCACAACAAGGGCGACCGGTCCTCCGAGGACAAGTTGCGTGAAGTGATCCAAGCCTATAACTATCTAAGACAGGTGGGGCTTGCGTAAGTCGCTGGGACAGCCCCCTGAAAAACCGGGGTTTTGCCCAAAAGAGCCCCTAATGAACCGCGACCAGACAGGCTTTCATCGATCATGACTCTTCAAGCTGCCCAAAATGGCCCCGGCCTGCCGGATATGACCGTTTCGGTGCGCCAGGTCTTCGGCATCGACAGCGATATGGAAGTGCCGGCCTACGCGCAGCCGGACGAGCACGTCCCCGACGTCGATCCGGACTACCTCTTCAACCGCGACGTGACCTTGGCCATCCTCGCCGGCTTCAAACACAACCGCCGCGTGATGATCCAGGGCTATCATGGTACGGGCAAATCGACGCATATCGAGCAGGTCGCGGCGCGGCTCAACTGGCCGTGCATGCGCATCAATCTCGATAGCCATGTGAGCCGCATCGACCTCGTCGGCAAGGACGCCATCGTCATCAAGGACGGCATGCAGGTCACCGAGTTCCGCGAGGGCATCTTGCCCTACGCGCTTCAGTCAAACACGGCGCTATGCTTCGACGAGTACGACGCCGGGCGCCCCGATGTGATGTTCGTTATTCAGCGCGTGCTCGAAGTGTCCGGCAAGCTGACCCTGCTCGACCAATCCAAGGTGATCCGGCCGCACCCCGCCTTCCGCCTGTTCGCGACCACCAACACGATCGGGCTTGGCGACACGAGCGGCCTCTATCACGGCACGCAGCAGATCAACCAGGGCCAGATGGACCGCTGGTCGATCGTCGTCACGCTGAACTATCTGCCGCACGACGATGAGGTCGACATCGTCGTCGCCAAGGCGAAGGCGTGGAACACCGAGGAAGGCCGGAAAGTCGTGTCCAACATGGTTCGCGTCGCCGAGCTGACGCGCAACGCATTCATGAACGGCGACCTCTCCACGGTGATGAGCCCGCGCACGGTGATCACCTGGGCCGAGAACGCCGAGATCTTCGGCGATATCGGCACGGCCTTTGCGCTGTCGTTCCTCAACAAGTGCGATGAGTTGGAGCGCGGCCTGATCGCCGAGTTCTACCAGCGCTGCTTCGGCGAGGACCTGCCGCAATCGACGGCCAACGTTGCACTGAGCTGATCCCATGACGACCAAGCGGAAAGAGGCGCCCCTCGATCCGTTCAAGCGCGCCGTGACGCAAGCCACCCGCTCGATCGCCGCTGACGGCGCCGTCGAGGTGGTGTTCACCACCGAGCCTCCCGGTCTCAACGGTAAGACGGCGCGCATTCCGGAACCATCGCGGGTGCCGACGCGCGACGAGATCGCGGTCATTCGCGGTCATGCCGACGCCGCAGCGCTCTCCGTCGCCTGTCACGACGAAGGCGTGCACCGCGTGCTTGCGCCGACCGGCGGTGACGCGCGCGCCGTGTTCGAGGCTATCGAGCAAGCGCGCGTCGAGGCGATTGGCGCCACCCGCATGATGGGCGTCGCGGAAAATCTCAACGCACGCATTGAGCAGCGCTACGCGCGAACGCGTATCAATGAAACGAACGAGCGCAGCGAAGCGCCGCTTCCCGACGCGCTCGCCCTCCTCGTGCGCGAGCGACTGACCGGCTCCGCGCCCCCTGCCAAGGCACGTGCGCTGGTCAATCTGTGGCGTCCGTGGATCGAGGACCGCGCCCGCGGTCTGCTCGACCGCATGCCCGACACGTTGCTGGATCAGGACGCATTCGGCCGTCTCACACGCGACGTGCTCGCCGCGCTCAATCTCGCCGACCAGCTCGAGCAGAATGAGAGCGACGACGACTCCCAGTCGGAGGGTGAATCCGATCCCAATGCCGTCGACGACCAGGACGAGAGGGCCGACAGTCAAAATCGTGCCGAGCTTGCCTCAGAATCCCGCGCCGAGCCTGACGATACGAGCGAGGAGAGCCTCGACGATCAGGAGGACGGCGCCACCGACCTGCTCGACCGCGACGCGGAGTCGGCCGACCTGCCGCGGCGGTCCGAGCCATGGCGCCCCAACGTGTCGGTGCTCGATGACCCCGAGGCCTTCGGCTACAAGGTTTTCACGCGCGTTTATGACGAGACCATCGCCGCCGAGGAGCTGTGCGACGCGGATGAACTGGATCGCTTGCGCGCGTTTCTCGACAAGCAGCTTCAGGCGCTGCACGGCGCGGTGGCACGCCTCGCCAACCGCCTCCAGCGACGCCTGCTCGCCCAGCAGAATCGCGGCTGGGACTTCGATCTCGATGAGGGCATGCTCGACGCCGCGCGGCTCGCCCGCGTCATCGTCGACCCCATGCATCCGCTCACCTTCAAGCAGGAGCGCGACACGCAATTCCGCGACACTGTGGTGACCTTGCTGCTCGACAATTCCGGCTCGATGCGCGGCCGCCCCATCATGGTCGCGGCCTGTTGCGCCGACATCCTGGCGCGCACGCTCGAGCGCTGCGGCGTCAAGGTCGAGATCCTCGGCTTCACGACGCGCGCCTGGAAGGGCGGACATTCCCGCGAGGCCTGGCTCAATGCGATGAAGCCACCGCTTCCCGGTCGCCTCAACGACCTGCGCCACATCATCTACAAATCGGCCGACGCGCCCTGGCGGCGCGCCCGCCGCAATCTCGGATTGATGATGCGCGAGGGCCTATTGAAGGAGAACATCGACGGCGAGGCGCTGGCCTGGGCCCACAGTCGTTTGCTCGCGCGGCCCGAGCAGCGGCGCATCCTGATGATGATCTCCGACGGCGCGCCAGTCGATGACTCGACGCTGTCCGTCAACTCCGGGTCTTATTTGGAGCGTCACCTGCGCCAGGTGATCAACGAGATCGAAACCCGCTCGCCTGTCGAGCTGCTGGCCATCGGCATCGGCCATGACGTGACGCGCTACTACCGCCGCGCCGTCACGGTGACCGACGCCGAGGAGCTTGCCGGCGTCATGACCGAGAAACTGGCCGAGCTGTTCGACGAGGATCTCGCTTGGCGGCAGTTGCATCGCGCGGTGTCGTCAGCCGCGCGCATAAACCGCCGCAAGCTGCACTAATGGACTTCGCCATTTCCCGACGACCGGGACCGCTTCTTGCCACCGCACTTCTCTTGACCATCGGCGCGCTCGCCGTCGTCCCGGCGCTTGCCGACAAGCCGGCTGAGACGCTGACCGCGCCGATCGCCACCACGGTCTCGGCCATTCCTATCAATTTCGACCGCGACCGGCCCCAACGCAAAACCTTCGGCAAGCTCACCTTCCTCGGCGGCCTCAACCTATTCGCAAAGTCGCGTTTCTTCGGCGGCTATTCCGGGATTGCCCTCGATCCCTCGGGGACCGCCCTGCTCGCCATCTCGGACGCGGGCACATGGATGCGCGCCACCTTGGATTATGACGGCCGATACCTGAAGGCGATGCGCGGCGTCACGCTCGGACCGATCCTCGGCAAGGACGGCACGCCACTTCGCGACGACGCCGAGCGCGATTCCGAAGGCTTGGCGCTGACGTCGGGCGACACTCGAGCGGGCATCGCCTTCGTCTCCTTCGAGCGTGACCATCGAATCTTACGCTACCCCTTCACCAAGGATCGCTTCGGTCCACCGGACCGCGCCGTGAGCCTGCCGAAGGAGGCACGCGCCATGACGGCCAATAGCGGGATCGAGGCCGTCGCCTTGATCCGCGCCGGACGACTGAAAGGGACGCTCGTTGCTTTCGCCGAGCGGTTGATCGACCGCAGCGGCAACTTGCGCGGGTGGATGATCGGCGGTCCCAGTCCCGGGCCGATCACCCTGCGGCGCCTCGGCGGCTACGACATCACCGATGCGGCAGGTCTTCCAGACGGCGGGCTCATCGTGCTCGAGCGGCGCTTCCGCTTCAGCGAAGGCGTCAAAATGCGCATCCGCCGCATAAGCCCCGGCGAGCTCAAACCTGGCACGCTGATCGAGGGCGAGGTCCTGCTCGAGGCTGAGGACAATCTCAACATCGACAACATGGAGGCGATCACGGTCCATCGGTCGCGCGGCGGCGAGACCGTCCTCACCCTGATGTCGGACGACAATTTCAGCCCGCTTCAGCGGACCTTGATCATGCAGTTCGCGATGCCCGAGGGCCGGCCGTTGGCGGCCGGAACGCGCTAAGGGCGGCCTAGGAAGCCCGGGCCTCGGTGGCCTTGGCGATCTCGCGCTTCAGCCGACGCGCCTTCAGGGACAGCTCGTTATCGCCGGCCTTCAAGAGATAGGCGTCGAGCCCGCCCCGGTGCTCGACCGAGCGGAGCGCATTGGCGGAGACGGTGAGCCGGACGCGCTTCTTCAAGGCGTCGCTCTGTAGCGTCACATTGCACAGATTCGGCAGAAAACGGCGCTTCGTCCGGCGTTTGGCATGGCTCACATTGTTGCCGGTGAGCACGGCTTTGCCGGACAGCTCGCAGCGACGGGCCATGGTCCTCTATCCTTCTGAACAAAATCGATGAAAGCCGGTTGCGGCTCGTGACTATCCACAAGCGCGGCAGCCAAGCGGGGCGACATATACGAGGCTCGCCCTTTGCGGTCAAGGCACCGCCCAGATTAGGCCCTACCCTCGGAATTGACGAAAGCCCCGAATAACCCGACATTCCAGCGGGCGGGGAGGAACCAACGGGCCTTTCCCTGGTTAGGGGAAGTTGGGGAGCCATGCGCGCCACGCGTCACTGCTTGAGCCTTGGGGCTGTCGCCGTCCTCACTCTGGGCCTCGGCGGCACCTTCGAGCACGACCGCGCCTATGCCGAAAGCGCCGCCCAGGGCGTCGCCCGGATCGTGGCCAACTACCAGGTCGCCATCGGCAACTTCAATCTCGGCAATTTCCGTATCACCACTACCTTGAACGGCGACGGCTACGACATGCGTGGCGAGGGCCGGTTCTCGATCCTCGAGGGCATCATCTACCAATGGACGGGCGCCACATCGAGCCGCGGCAAGGTGACGGACACAGGGCCTGAGCCAGCAACGTATGCCTTCAGCTACTCGCTGGGAGCTAAACAAGGCGAGCGGGTCCGGATGCTGTTCGCCGATGGCGCCGTGCAGCAAGTTTCGATCGTTCCCAACACGCGCCCGCCTGGCCGTACCATTCCAGTCAAACGTGAGCAGCTCGAAGGTGTGCTCGATCCCATGAGCGGCGCGTTCCTCACCGCCCGCTCCGAGAACCCGAACGGCGATCTCAACGTCTGCAACCAGATGCTGCCGGTGTTCGACGGCCGACAGCGCTACGACCTCGTGCTCAAGCCGAAGAAGGCGGTCATGGTGCGCAACACCGGACCGACCGCCTATTCGGGTCCCGCGGTGATCTGCCGGGTGAAATTCATCCCGATATCCGGATACCAGCCTGACAATCCCGGCATCCAACTCATGTCGAAAACCGACGAGATCGAGGTATGGCTGATGCCGGTCAGAGGCACATCGATGTACGTGCCTTACCGGATTGTGCTGCCGACGCCGGTGGGCTATGGCACCGCTGTCGTGACGTCGGTGCAGGTCGCGGGTTCGAGGCGCGCCAGCAACGAGTAAACACTGAGCAGCGAGCCGCTCGCACGAAGTGTTAACGCGAGAGCCCCAAAACCCAACATGTCGTAGGGAACGGATGCCGAAAATTTACGCTCCCCTGATTCGTCCGTGGTCTGTTCCTGTTGCGATCACGCCAAACTAGAGGCGCGGCGAGAAGCGAAAGCGAGATATAGCGTTCGAACCCGAACGGCGCGTGCAGGCGGCGGAACACGTCGAGCGCGCGAAGAGTGTGCCATTTTGGGGCTGGAACGAAATCCGAATGGGCTGAGTCAGCGATTCGGACAGGGTTCGTTCTGCCCCCGTTCCGATCCCCCAGGAGTGACGTCGAGAACTGCGTAGCATGAGCCGGTCCTTTTCCACGCAATCCACAGGTCTCGCCAAGGGCCGCGGCGTCACCGCCGTCCTCGGTCCCACCAACACTGGCAAGACCCACCTTGCCATCGAGCGCATGCTCGCTCACGACGTCGGCGTCATTGGCCTGCCGCTGCGGCTCTTGGCGCGCGAGGTCTACGACAAGATCGTCGCGCGCGTTGGCGCCAGCCAGGCCGCCCTCATCACCGGCGAGGAGAAGATCAAGCCGCCGTCGGCGCGCTTCTATGTCTGCACCGTGGAAGCCATGCCGCTCGGCCTCGAGGCGGACTTCGTCGCCGTTGACGAGATCCAGCTCGCCGCTGACGCCGAGCGCGGCCACATATTCACCGACCGGCTGTTTCACGCTCGCGGCCTCGAGGAGACGCTGTTGCTCGGCGCCGCCACCATGCGTGATGCGATCCGCGAGCTCCTCCCCGGCGCCAACCTCGTGTCGCGGCCTCGTCTGTCGAAGCTCACCTATGCCGGCGACAAGAAGATCACCCGCCTGCCCCGCCGTTCAGCCATCGTCGCGTTCTCGGTCAACGACGTCTACGCCATCGCCGAACTGGTGCGGCGGCAACGCGGCGGTGCTGCCGTGGTGCTCGGCGCCTTGAGCCCCCGCACCCGCAATGCGCAAGTGGAGCTCTACCAGAACGGCGACGTCGATTTTTTGGTGGCGACCGACGCCATCGGCATGGGGCTCAATCTCGATCTCGACCACGTCGCGTTCGCCGGCGTACGCAAGTTCGACGGTCAACTGCATCGCAACTTGACCGCGGCCGAGATTGGCCAGATCGCCGGGCGCGCCGGGCGCCACATGAACGATGGCACGTTCGGCGTGACCGGCCAGGTCGGGCCATTCGAACCCGAGCTGGTCAACTCACTTGAAGGCCACACCTTCGATCCCGTCGGCGTGCTGCAATGGCGCAACCGCAACCTCGACCTATCATCGCTCGACGCATTGAAAGAGAGCTTGCGCGAGACGCCGGGCCATCGGCGGCTGACGCGCGCGCGCATGGTCGACGATATGATCGCGCTGGAGAATGTCAGCCAGGACGAGTTCGTGCGCGATAAGGCGCGCGCGCCAGCAGCCGTGGGGCTGCTGTGGGAGATGTGCCAGATCCCGGACTACCGCAAAATTTCGGCGAACAGCCATGCCGAACTCGTCGCCACGCTTTATCGCTACGTCATGAGCGACGAGGGCAAGATTCCGGAGGACTGGTTCGCGCACCAAGTCGCGCTGGCCGATCGGACCGACGGCGACCTCGACACACTTTCAGCACGGCTTGCACAAATCCGCACTTGGACCTTCGTGTCGCACCGGCCACAATGGCTTGACGATCCCGAGCATTGGCAGGAGCGTACTCGTGCCATCGAGGATACGCTGTCGGACGCGCTGCACGAGCGCCTGACCCAGCGCTTCGTCGATCGCCGCACCAGCGTGCTGATGCGCCGCTTGCGCGACAAGGAGGAGATGATGGCCGAGATCGGCCCCGACGGTCAGATTTTGGTCGAGAACCACTATGTGGGACGCCTCGACGGCTTCCGCTTCACGCCCGATGCGTCGAGCGACGGCATTCACGGCAAAGCGGCGCGCCACGCGGCCGTGCAAGTGCTGGCGACCGAGCTCACCGCCCGCGCCGAAGCGCTTGCCGCCGCGCCTGACGAGGACATCACGCTGAGCCCCAATGGCCGCGTTCTGTGGCGCGGGTCCGAGATCGCGCGCCTTGAACGCGGCGAGACGGCGCTGAAGCCGCGCCTGCACCTTCTTGCTGACGAGCATTTGAGCCCGCCGGACCGCGAGCGGGTTACGACGCGCCTTGACGCATGGCTTGCTGCGTATCTTGCCGCGAAGTTGAAGCCCCTGATCGAACTCAGCGCGGCTGACGATCTCACCGGGCTTTCTCGCGGCCTCGCTTTCCGTCTCACAGAAAATCTTGGCGTGCTTCGCCGCGACACGGCTTCGGCCGAGATCAAGGCCCTCGACCAGAGCGACCGCGCGCAACTGCGCAAATACGGCGTGCGTTTCGGCGCCTTCAACCTCTACTTCCCCGCGCTGCTGAAGCCCGCGGCGGCGGAGCTGCTGCTTCTGCTATGGGCGCTCCACGCGGGCGAAGAGCACGGTCTCCATGCCGACGCGCTCCCCGCGCGTCCTCAGCAAGGACTGACCTCCGTGGCAGCGGACAAGGCCGTTCCCGAGCCATATTGGCGCGCCGCCGGTTTCCACGTGGCCGGCACGCGCGCCGTCCGTATTGACATGCTCGAGCGGCTCTCGGATCTCATCCGCGCCCGCGTTTCTTGGCGCGAGGTGGAAGGCGGCGTGGCGGCACCGTCAGGCGCGACCGGCGACGGCGGCTTCCGCGTCGTGCCGGAACTCATGTCCATGGTCGGCTGCTCGGGCGACGAGTTCACTTCCATCCTGCGCGCCCTTGGCTTTCGTCTCGAGCGCCGCAAGCTCCAAGGTGGCAACGGCGCAAGCGAGCCTGCCGCAACGGAAGCTTCAGCCAACAGTGCAACCGTTGAAGAAGCAAAGTCGCAAGAGGATCAGGCAAGCGCCCCACCTCCGGCCGAACCTACATTCGATGAAATCTGGCGGCCAGGTCGACGCAAGGACACGCATCGGCCGCACCCTCAAAAGGAAAAGCCGGTCCGCAAGGGCAGGGAGAAGCCTGGCAAGCGACCGCCGCGCCACGCGAAAGGTCAGGCCCCGCGCCACGCGGAAGCCAAGCCCGAGCGTATTCCGGAACATTCTCCGTTCGCCGCGCTAAAGGAACTGCGCGACACGCTCGCCGCGCGGCGTCGCACCGAGCCGAGCTGACGCCTCACTCATGCCCGAGCAGCGGCTCGACAAGTGGCTTTGGTGCGCGAGACTGGTCAAGACGCGATCAGGCGCCGCCCGCCTCATTACTGACGGTAAGGTCCGCATCAACGGCGAGCGCATTCAGAAGCCGAGCCGACTCGTGCACGACGGCGACGTAGTCACCGCGGCCAGTCAGGGCCGACTCACGGTCGCTCGCGTCATCGGCTTTGCCGAGCGTCGCGGTCCGGCAAGCATCGCTCAGACTCTGTATGAGGATCTCACACCTGCGCAGACGCCGATGGCGGACGATGGTCAAGCGCGGCCCGGCAAACGGCCGACCAAACGCGACCGCCGGCGGCTCGATGCGTTTCGCCGCGGCGATGCTTAACGCAGTTCAAGTTTGCGGGGGAGGTTACGCCGCTGAAGTGAAGCGTCGCGTCGTACCGGTTTTGGGCTCGACCCGGCCTTCGCGCAGGATGGTGGTGATTTCGTCTACACGAACGGGACGGCTGAAATAATAGCCTTGCGCCTGCTCGCAGCCGGCGCCGAGCAGGAAGCGTACCTGCGCCTCCGTCTCCACACCCTCGGCGATCACATCAAGGCCAAGCTCGTGCGCCAGCCGGATCGCGGCGCGCACCACAGCGGCGTTCCGGTAATCGACCGTGACACGAAACACGAACTCTTGAGCGAGCTTCAAGCGGTTCACCGGATATGTGGTCAGGTATTTGAGGGACGAGTAGCCCGTGCCGAAATCGTCGATGGCGATCTTGGTGCCGAGTCGACGCAAATTTTCGAGCGTGACGCTGTGCTTTTGCGTCGCCTCCATCAGCACGGACTCGGTTAGCTCGAGTTCGATATTGCCGGGATTGATGCTCCACCGGTCCAGGCATTCCTCGATCTCGCTCTCGAGATCTGAAGCGCTCTTGAGTTGCACACCAGACACGTTGATGGCGAGTACTGGCGGGGCAATCCCCTCCGCCTGCCATGCGCGCAGCTGTCGGCACGCTTCATCGAAGATCCAATTGCCGAGCGCCAAGATCATGCCGGTTCTTTCCGCGATCGGAATAAACGATGCGGGCGTGAGCAGGCCGCGTGTCTTGTGATTCCAGCGCACCAACGCTTCGATACCTGTCACCCGTCCCGTCGCAAGTTCGACCTGCGGCTGATAGTAAAGCTCGAGTTCGTTGGTCTCGATCGCGGCACGCAGCTCGTCTGCCACCCGCACTCTCTCATGCACTTGGCGATCAAGATCGCGACTGTGGAAGCGATAGCAGTTGCGGCCCTCGTCCTTGGCGCCATAGAGGGCGAGGTCGGCTTGAACCATCATCGCCTCGGGGCCGGAAATCTCTCGCGAGAACACCGCGATGCCGATGCTCGACGTGACGGCAATCTTGTGGCCGTCGATCAAGAAGGGCTTGGCGAGCGCTTCGCCGATCCTCATGGCAAGCGTGGCGGCTTGGGTCGGATCGACGATATTGGAGGCGAGAATGGCGAACTCGTCGCCACCGAAACGCGCCACAAAATCTTCCTCGCGCACGATGGCTTTTAGTCTCGCGACAACGTCCTTGAGAAGCTTGTCGCCCATGGCATGGCCGAGCGTATCGTTCACGTCCTTGAAGTCGTCGACATCGAGATAGAGCACGGCAAAGGCCGGCGCGCCGCGCAAGCTTGCCGCGAACGCCATATTGAGCCGCTTCATGAAGGCACGCCGATTCGCCAGTGAGGTCAGAATGTCGGTCTGCGCCAACTCGAGGATCCTGGTGTTGGCGCCTTCGAGCCTCAGCGCATGGCGCA
Source organism: Hyphomicrobiales bacterium (assembly GCA_041397675.1). GTDB lineage: Bacteria > Pseudomonadota > Alphaproteobacteria > Rhizobiales > Methyloligellaceae > Methyloceanibacter. Next base: position 20,888 of record JAWKWG010000022.1, read on the forward strand.
GCGACGCCCACAAATAGGCAAGGACCGCGCCGAACACCAACAGGATCAGTGCAGAGACGAGCCAAGCGCGCATGTTGCTGCCGAATTCGCCATTGGCGGGCGTTACGAAGAGATTCCAACTGGCATCACCCGCGCTAATGGGTAGGGATGCCCAGTAGGGCAGCGTCATCAGCGAGGCTTTGCTGACTGGATCTTTCGGAACCTCACTCCCGGGGACCTGCCGCATATAGACGGGCGCGGAATCGGCGCTGGCATTAGCGGGGAAAAGATAAACGTCGACGTTTCGAGGGAGCGTCGCCTTGTCGAGGACGCGATCGATCACCTTGGACGTGCGAAACACGCCGACGACGACACCAAGGATATTGCGCCGCCGTTCGACAACGCTGTCGTGGCGCATGCCCCAGCGATAGACCGGCAGGAATGCCAAGAAGCCTGAGCGATTCTGGACGAAGGGGTTAAGCAAGACCACGTCCTGGGCAATCGCCAGAGTGTCATTGTCGCGGGCCCGGGCAATCGCATTGCTGCGCTGCGGCTCAGATGTAAGGTCCGTGCCGTACGTCCCGGCCTTGGCTCCTTCGATCGTCGTGTAGAGGATCGGATAGTATTCCTCGCGCACTGGGGAGACCGGGAGAAGGCCGTCCGCTCTCCACGATCTGATCCGATAGTTGGTCTCGCCGTTGTCATGCTGCTTCTGAACGAAGGCTGTCCGCTCTGTCTTCGTAATCCTCGGACTCCAAACGAGCCGCATGGTCGAGTCGTACCCTGCCAGGATCTTCTCCGTGAACATGGAGAACTCGGTCGTAGTGACCTGTTCGGAGGCTTCAAAGAAGGCCTGCAGATCGAGAATCTTCTCGAGGTACGCGTTGATGCCGTTTTGGACAACCGTGGCGTAGTCGCCCGCCACGTTGTTGAACTTGGTCTTCTCGGTCTGGCGTCCCAATCGGAGATGGAACTCCACGCCGCGAGCGGCAACGGCCATACCGAGAGCGCCGACCGCAAACAGGGCCAGGCACGCCTGATCGGCTGGCGCGTGCTGCTCACCTCGGGTAGCTCGTGCATGCGACTAGATCGTCCCTCTCGACGGTTGGGGGCGGACGCTTTCCGGTTGGCTCGCTGGCACGGGGGAGCCCAGCCGAGGCCGGTACACGGCAGAAGAACAACCCTCCGCAGGTGCCATAAATTGATTGACGCCGGATTAGTTTGAACGGCGAAATTCAACCTAAAGCTGCCGTCTACGCGCTCGCGTCGGAGGCTGAAAATCGCCAACTACCGGGCGTTGCGCCGCCTTGTGCTGCTGGCGCGATTGTTATAGGCAGGGCGCTCCCCGGGCTTATCGGACAGCCCGCAAGGGCCTAAAATGTTCGGCTGGGCACAGCCCTAAAGCGTGTGGGAACGATGACTTACGTCGTCACCGAAGTCTGCATCAAGTGCAAGTACACCGACTGTGTCGAAGTCTGTCCCGTGGACTGCTTCTACGAGGGCGCGAACATGCTCGTCATCCATCCGGACGAATGCATCGACTGCGGGGTGTGCGAGCCGGAGTGCCCGGTGGACGCCATCAAACCTGATACGGAGCCGGGGCTCGAACAGTGGCTGGAAGTCAATCGTGAGTATTCGGAGACTTGGCCCAACATCACGACCAAAAAGCCGGCTCCCCCGGATGCGGACGATTTCGTGTCCGAACCGGACAAGTTCCAGAAGTACTTCTCGAAGGACCCCGGGGAAGGCGATTAGCCCAATTTCAAGGGGTTAAGCGTTAACCTTATGGTCAAAATGCCGCATATTGCGGCGCGAAAACCCCTGTGTTGCAGCACGGGACGACTTCCAGATTCACTAAGATTGTGTTATTCTACCTTAGAAATGGCGCAAACTGTCGGCGCGTGAAGGCAAGAGAGAGGCGACGCCGTTTGGCGCGCTTTTTTTTCCGACTTGAGGGAGTTGGCGCGATCAGAGCCCCTGATCGAGCACTTCTCTTGTGCCCATAGCCCGTTTTCTGGCGGGTGCCAGCGGAGCGGCCACTGGCAGCAAAGATGTGGGCGAGCTCAAGTCGCTTGTTTTGGTGCCCACAAAACAATTTTGAACGGTGAGGCTAGAGTATGCCCGAGAAGAAAAGACCCCAGCAGAGACATGGTTTTCGGACGAACGAGTATATCGTTTATCCGGCCCACGGCGTTGGCCGGATTGTGAGCATCGAAGAGCAAGAAATTGCCGGCGCGAAGCTTGAGTTGTTTGTGATCAATTTCGAGAAGGACAAGATGACCCTTCGCGTTCCGACCTCTAAGCTTGAGAGCGTCGGCATGCGCAAGCTGGCCGAGGAGAAGGTCGTCAAGAAGGCCCTCACCACGCTGAAGGGCAAGGCCCGCGTGAAGCGCACCATGTGGTCACGCCGCGCCCAGGAATACGAGGCCAAGATCAACTCCGGCGACCTCATCTCCATCGCCGAGGTGGTCCGCGACCTCTATCGCTCCGAGGCCCAGCCCGAGCAGTCCTACTCCGAGCGTCAGCTCTACGAGGCGGCGCTTGACCGGATGGCCCGCGAACTCGCGGCCGTCGAGAAGATGGACGAGGCGAGCGCCATCGCCAAGATCGACGACGTGCTCGCGAAGTCGGCGCGTCACGCCAAGTTGGCTGCCGAGGCCGAGACCCGCGGCAAGGCCGCCTAAGCCGCGCGTGAAAGATTTGGCTTTGATTATGGCCGGGCCTTGCGCCCGGCCATTTCATTTGGGCTCAGGGCGCGAAGGCAAGCGTCAGCACTTCAAGCTGCTCCGGATGGGTCGCCACGATGATCGGCCCGTTCTGCCATTCGATCCAGCCGCGCACGCGGATCGTTCTTCCGGCGAGCTGTTCGAGGTCGAGACCGGCAGCCTCGAACGCCGCGAGGTCTTTGCGGTGAATGGCAACGGTGAAGTCATGGCGCCAATCGTCGGAGAAGTTGAGGTAGATGAACTTCCGGCCATCGCCCACCGCGTGAACCGTGCCCTCGACCAGCTGATAGCTATTGGTGAGCCGACCCAGGCCCTTCGCATCGCTCGCGTCCTGCACGCGATAGGCCCACGAACTCCATAGCCCGCGCCGCTCGACCCGCGCCTCCCCCTCAACCGCGAGCAACTCGCCGACGCAGGCCCGCGCGTCCGCGAAGGAGTAGACACGCGCGAAACCTTCCCGGAGCAGCCTCTCTTCCAACCACATCGGCGCCAAGTCCTCGCGCACCACATAGACTTGAGCCAAGACATGTCCGTAGCGGTCGGTCTGACGCTCGTCGAATTTGAGCTCCACCTCTTGGTCGGTCGCGAGAGCCGCGAGTGCCTTCTTGGCTTCGGCCACGAAGGGCCAGGGCTCCTCGCCCTTCCAACCGAGCGGCGGCGACGGCGCCTTGATGCCGGCAAGCCGGACCTTCCGTCCGTCCGTGAGTACCAAGGTTTCGCCGTCCTCGACCGACGCAACCATCCCCCCCTCGCCCACCGGCAAGTCGCAGGCGAGAGCACCCCGGCAAACGCCGACGAACAACCCGATCACGGAAAGCGTGAGTGCTATTTTTGTTCGAACGGAACGATCCCGCGTCACGAAGTCGGATTGGCCCTGATGCCGAAAATGCTGACCATCCCCTTGCCTTTGACGTCGATCTCGCCCAGCGCCTCGCCTTGGAAAGCCGATTGGAGCTGCTCCCAAATTTCTTGGGTGGCGGCGACGCTGCCGGGCGCGCTCATGCCCACCATGCGAGCGGCGATATTGACGGTATCGCCCCAGATGTCGAACTGATAGCGCTCCTGGCCAACAACGCCCGCGACGACGGGACCGGCATGGACGCCCACCCTAACCTCCCAACCGAGATGGGCATCGATCAAGGTCGAGGCCATTTCCAGCCCGCAACGCACCGCCGATCCGATCGGATCCTCCACCTCGTGCAGGAGACCTGCAACGGCCATGAAGCCGTCGCCGATCGTCTTGATCTTTTCGAGCCCGTGCTTCGCCGTGACCCTCTCGAAGATGACGAACAGCGCGTCGAGCCTCGAGACCACCTCCTCCGGTTCGTGCTTGTCGCAATAGGCCGTGAAGTTGGTAACGTCGCAGAACAGCACGGCGACGTTTTCGTAGCGGCGCGGGATTACCGTGCCGAAGCTGCGGATCTCGTCGGCGGCTTTCTTGGGTAGCAGGGCGTGCAGCAGCTGGTCCGCCTGCTGACGCGCATCGCGTGCTTCCGTCAATGCCTCTTGCAGCGCGAGCTGTGTCCTCACCCGCGCCATGACGATCGGCGCCGAAAAGGGCTTGTGGATGTAGTCGACGGCGCCGACATCGAACCCCTTCTCCTCGTCGACCTCCTCGGTCTTAGCCGTAAGAAAGATGATCGGGACGTCCCGCGTCACAGGATTGTCCTTGAGCCGCCGGCAAACCTCATAGCCGTCCATGCCCGGCATCATCACGTCGAGTAGGATCAGATCGGGCCTCTCCGGCCCCGTGGCAATTGCCAAAGCCTTCTCGCCATTGGTCGCCACCTTGGTTCTAAACGAATCTTTGAGGACGCCGGAGACCACCGCAACGTTGGTTGGCGTATCGTCGACGATCAGCACAAGCTTGCGCTGTTGTTCGGACATTATTTAGCCTCGAGATCAAGTGAGAGGCGTTCAGCGATTCCCGACAGACACTTCAACGCCGCGTCGAATTCGAAATTGCCGACCCGATCGGACAGCGTCCTGACCTCAGCCGGCGTGAGGACGCCCGCGAGCCGAGGCTTGAGGTCGACGACGAAGTCCGCCGCCTCGCCGTCATCCGTTTCGAGCAGCCGTTTGAGCTGGGCAAGCGGCTCAGCGACGGTGGTCACGTCACCCGCGGTCGCGCCCTTGCCGTTCGCCCCCGGCTCGTCCGGCAGCGCCTCGGTGATGCCGTCGATCACGGGGTCAAGAACGTTCCCCAGTCCGCGAACGGCATCGTCGATGCCGTCACCGGTCCTGATGGCCTGCTCTGCCCGGGCGGCGGCCTCGGCCAAGCCCGTGGCCCCAAGAGTACCTGCAGCACCTTTCAGCGAGTGCGCTAGGCGTTCGGCTGTGGCGTCATCGCCTGTGGCGAGGGCACGGCGGATGCTATCGGCGGTACCAGCCTGGGTCGCTGCAAGCTTGCGCAGGAGCGCAATATAGCGGTCGGCGTTGCCGCCCGTCCGCTTCAGGCCGAGCCCAGCATCAACGCCCGGAATGTCGACGCCAATGGATTTGGCTGCCTTCCTTTTCGCGGGGGCTGCCTTACCATCGGGACCGTCCTTGCGGATCCAGCGCAGCAGAACGCCGAACAACTGATGGGGATCGATCGGCTTGGCCACGTGATCGTTCATGCCGACTTCGAGGCAGAGCTCCCGGTCCGACGCCAGCGCATTGGCGGTCATCGCCACGATCGGCAGATCGACGAAGCGGCGGTCGGACCGCAAGATGCGCGTCGCGGCAACGCCGTCCATGACCGGCATTTGCATGTCCATCAACACGACATCATACTCGTTCTTCTCGATCATGCGGATGGCTTCCTCACCGTTTGAAGCGAGATCGACAAATGCGCCGGCGTCCTCGAGTTGGCCAAGCGCCACCTCTTGATTGATCTCATTGTCCTCGACGAGGAGGATGCGCGTACCGCGCAGGCGATCCACCTCGTAAGTAGGTTCTGTCTGGTCGCTTTCAGCCCGCTCGCTGTCGCCGCCGAGCACTTCCACGGCGGTATCGAACAGGATCGACGAGGTGACCGGCTTGATCAGAACGTTCTCGAAACCGCTCTCCTCGGCCTGCCTCAGCACCTCCTCGCGACCATAGGCCGTGACCATGACGAGATGCGGCGGCCGCTTAACTCCTGGAAGCGCTTGGATACGCTTGCCGGTCTCAATCCCATCGAGACCCGGCATCTGCCAATCGATAAAGGCGATCTCGTACTGGCTGTCGCGATCACTCGCTTGGCCGAGCATCTCCAATGCCTCTTCCCCAGATGCCGCTTCGTCGGCGGTGAAGGTCATGTTGGTGAGCATGCCAGCCAACACGGCGCGCGCATGCGAATTGTCGTCGATGACAAGAACGCGTCGGCCACGAAGATCCGACTGCAACAGCCGCGGGCGCGGCGTCGACGTGCCCTTGCCGAGACGCGCGGTGAAACAGAACACGCTGCCTTTACCCGGCACGCTGTCCACCTTAACGCTGCCGCCCATCAGCTCGGTCAGCTGCTTGGAGATGGCGAGTCCTAGACCGGTACCGCCATATTTGCGCGTCGTGGAGGCGTCCGCTTGCTCGAAAGCACGGAACAAACGATCGATTTGCTCCTTGGTCATGCCGATGCCGGTGTCGGACACCGAGAACTCCAGCAACTGGCATTCGTCGGTGTCCTCCAACACCTGAACCTGCACCGTAATCTCACCGGCGTCAGTGAACTTGACCGCATTGTTGCAGAAGTTGATCAGGATCTGCCCGAGGCGCAGTGGGTCGCCTCTGAGATTGTCGGACACCGACGGCTCGACGTCGAAGATCAACTCTAAGCCCTTGGCCGAGGCCTTCTCCGAAATCAGGTTGCCGACGTTTTCGAGCACTTTGTCGAGATCAAAGTCGATGGTCTCAATGGAGAGCTTGCCCGCCTCGATCTTCGAGAAGTCGAGAATGTCGTTGATGATCCCGAGCAGATGCTGGCCGGAGCTCTTGATCTTGAGCACGTAGTCGCGCTGGCGCGGCGTGAGGTCCGTTTTCAGCGCAAGATGGGACAGGCCGATGATCGCGTTCATCGGCGTCCTGATCTCGTGGCTCATATTGGCGAGAAAGACGCTCTTCGCTTCATTGGCTTCGAGCGCCGCTTGAGTGGCCTTTTCCAACTCCACTTGCGCCGCCTCGAAGGCGAGCTCTGCCTTCTTCCGCGCGTCGATATCGCTCCACGAGCCGACCACCTTAGCCGGGCGCCCCTCCTCATCACGAATAAGGTGCTGCTCGTCACTCAGCCAGCAATAGGAGCCGTCCTTGCGCCGGAAACGATACTCCACGGCGTGATCGCCAGTCTCAAACAGCTGTTCCTGCTTAGCCTCGACGTCCGGAAGATCGTCCGGATGAACGTGGTCGCGCCAGAAATCGGCGTGTTCCAGGTATTCCTCAGGCTCATAGCCGAGAATCGGTTTGATGCTCGCGCTAACGAAGGTCGGCGCATAGTCACCCTCCACCTTAAAGCTGTAGATGACGACCGGCGCGGCACAGAGCAACATGTCGATGCGTTCGCGCGCCGCCTCCCGGGCAACTTCGGCCTCCTTGCGTTCAGTAACGTCGGTCCACGATCCGGCGATCTCGACAGGTTCGCCGTTTTCGTCGCGCACCGTCTGCTGCCTGTCGTGCACCCAAAAGTAGGAGCCGTCCGGACGGCGGATGCGATATTCTATCGAGCGCGTGTCGTTCTCGAACATGACGTCGACCCACGCATTGATGCGCGGGACATCGTCGGGATGGACGTGCTTGCGCCAAAGATAGGGGTCGGCGAGATATTCGGCTGGGGTACAGCCGAATAGCCGCTTGATGCTGTCACTGACGAAGGTCGGTTGATAATCGCCGCTGGCCGAGCGGCAATAGATCACCGCGGGTGAAGCATTGAGCAATACGCCTAGTCGTTTGCGTGCTGCGCGCTCGGCCTGCTCGGAAAAGCTCACGCTTGCGGGCACTATCGAGCTCGCCCAGCATCTCGTCGAATGCTGCCGCCAGCCGCCCGATCTCGTCGTTGCTCTCGTAGTTGACCCGGTGTGCGTAGTTCTTGGTCTCTTGAACGCGGCGTGCGACGCCTTCGAGTTGGCCGAGCGGACGCACGATGTGCCGGTACGTCAGGTATGCCAGTAGGATGCTGAGCGCCGTGAGAGCCAGCATGATGAGGAGGCTGCGGTAGAGCCGGTCCGTCAGATCGCCAATGCGGCGATTCAGAAGCTCCTTGAGCTCGGCAAGCCCGGCGCTCCACGCAACGAGCGTGTCCTCCGCGGCATCGTTCCAAGCAGAACCGAGGTCGGCGAGTCGAGTTCGCCCGATTGCGCCAAGCTCTCGTCCACATCAGCCAGATAGGCCGTGACGCTCGAGAGCATCACCGCAACTAGCGGTTCAGTGCTGCGGCGCAACCCGCCACTGGGGTTTCCTCGATAGGCAGACGCGGAATTTTTAGCGATCTCCTCGGTGGTCGCTCTGGCCATCGCCGTAAGGGCAACGAGGCCAGCGTTGTCGCTGCGCGCCGTCGCGGCGCTCCGTAGCTCGCCGAGCCGGGCGAGCAACCCAGGGATCTGTCGAACCAAGGTATCTTGCAGATAGTAGGTATCGAGGTCGGGATCGAGCGCGAGGTTGGAGTCGTCGCCGATACGCCGGATCAGGTCGCGGGACTTGTCCAAGGCTTCGGCGACAAGGTTGAGGCGCGACGCGCCCTGTGTTTGACCCGACCAAAGTCGGCGCAGCGTCGCTGCCAACGACTGCTCAAGGCCCTTCGTCTGCAAGGAACCGCCGAATGCCGCTTCGGCGTTGTCGAGTGACTCGATGATGGCGTCAGCGTTCTGGGGTGGTCCTGTGACAATCGCGACGTAAACGTCGTGAATGCTCTCCATGTAGCGGACGCCGACCAGCTCCTTGCTGGCAAAATCGATGGCGATGAGTTTTTCGGCGACGAGGCTGTAGATCGCCACGGCGATGGCGATGACGAAGGCGCTGCAGAGCAGGAACAGCTTCCTGCGGGTGCTGATGTCCCTCAACATGGGCCTAGCCCACCCCACGCGGAGTGCGTCGATAAGACGAGAGCGCATCGGCGTCGGCCTGATGGGCCGAAATTCCTTGCAAACTCAATATAGTAGCGGCGACCGTTTCCGCTTGGCGTTTCGCGGCCGACATCACCACACCCCTTCAGGAGACGGGCCCAGTCCGGCTCTCCTCCCCGGCTGAGGAGCTAACGCCTTCTTGCCGTTGTGCAAACTGGCCTGATTGAAAGACCGTAAACCTGGCCGCAAGGCGAAGGCGCCAGAATTGGCCGGGGCGCGGGCGGACGGCGGGGTTGCTAGAGGGGGTGCCCTCCTCTAAATCCAGCCTAAGCCCATCCAAGACCCCGTAGCTCAGTAGGATAGAGCATCAGATTCCTAATCTGAGGGTCGCAGGTTCGAATCCTGCCGGGGTCACCAGCACCGCCCGATACGGGCGAAGCTGGAGAGCAAGAACGCAAACCACCGCAATTACCGAGCGCAAGGTCCCGGGCGCCAGCAGGCCGGGATCAGTCCTTTGGTCCCTCACCAGACGGATAGAGAATGACGTGCTCTTGCTCGTCCGCATCGTTGCGGGCGACGATGGCAATGGCCGGTTCGGTATCGCTGAGATTGACGGGCTGATGCGGCACGTCCGCAGGCACGAAGATAAAGTCGCCCGCTTCGTTCACGACGCTCTTCTTCAAGCCTTCGCCGTAACGCGTCTCGACGCGGCCTTGCAGGAGATAGATGGCCGACTCGTAGCCCTTGTGCACATGGGGCTCAGCCGCGCCACCAGGCGGAATGACGACCTTGAGCAGCGATAGACCCGTCGCACCGGCCGTCTTGCCGGAAATACCCGGGAAGATGGGAAGCGCCTGCTTCGATTGAGCCTCGCCGACGCCGCGCACGGTGACGATGTCCGTGCCGTCAGGTTCGCCAATGATGACCGGCTCGGCCGCTGCTGAGCCCATGAAACTAGCGACGGCAAGAAAGAGAAAACATCCAACACGCATCGTCGTGACCTCCCGCCCACGCCTTGTTCCGGCGCGAGCTCAGTGTGCGCCTTCGATGCCCGGATTGCCTGAAACATCGAACACCGTGAGGCGCTCGGCAAGACCTGCAGGAACCGGTCCGCTCAACTGATTATTGTCCAGCCGCAACACTTGCAGAGAGCCGATCTCGGCGAGGCTTGCCGGTATGGGCCCGGACAGTGCATTGCGGTTGAGCCGAAGATCGGTGAGCTTTTGCAGCCCGCTCAAGTTCTCGGGGATCGGGCCGGAGAGCGCATTGTTGCCGAGCAGCAAGGCATGAAGGTTAGCGGCTTCCGACAACGACGGCGGAATGGCGCCAGAGAGCGCGTTGTTATGCAGAAACACTTGCTCGAGCGCAGGCTGGGCAAACAACGACGCGGGCAGCGCGCCGGAGATCTCATTGTCCTCGCCGCGGAAGATCATGAGTTTCGGCGTGTCCCACGCTTCGGGCAACGGCCCCGACATCTCGTTGGCATGCACGTCGAGGTACTCGAGTTCGGGCAGTTGCGCGACGGAATTGGGCAGGCGCCCGGTGATCTTGTTTCCCTTGAGCCACAGATTTTTGAGTGCACCGCATTCGCCGAGCGCCTCCGGCAATGCACCGGAAATCTTGTTGAAAGAGAGATGCAGCGTGTGCAGGCGTTCGAGCTCACAGATCGCCGGCGACAGCGCGCCTTCCAGATTATTGTCGTAGATCGTGAGCCTAACGACGTATCCGTCGGCATCGGTCTCGACGCCATGCCATTCGCCGACCGGCCGGTCGCTGCCCCAGAAGTCGCGCTGGATCCAGTCCGGTCCACCGAGGGCCTCATAGAAGGTAATCAGCGCCTGCCGCTCACGATCACGGATCGCGGGCTCCTTTGGCTCCGGAAGCGAGGCCGTCGCCGCACCCCCCTCCGCGCCGACCGCTTGGGGAACCGCAACAACCGCCACGAGGATCGCGAGCAACCCGACGACGAAACCTCTTCCCACGACATGCGCTCCACGACCAATGACCATGCGGCGAAGATTACCGCATGCAGGCGCGCAAACGGCAAGGGCCGCTCCCGAAGGAGCGGCCCTGCAAAGTTCGGCGAATAAGAGAGGAAAAAGTGCGTTAGCCGCCGATGCGCGCCGTTCCGGAGCGGCCGTCGTGACGCACCCAGCGCACGGCGCTGCCATTCTGGCTGAGCTTGTAGCAATAGGTGTCGCCGTCCATCCAACTCGTCCACTTCTGGCAGAGTTGGTCGCCGGCGACCCACCACTTGCCACTGTCGGACGCGCCGTCGCCACGCGAGAAGGCGGCGGCGACCGTGCTCATGCTGCCCTTCATGGTGCCGCCAGCCGAATAGTGGATGGGAAGCTCGAACCCGGAAATCTTGAGATAGACGGTCTTGCCGCTGACCGCCTGGCGCAGTGCCTCGCCGGACAGCGAGGTTTCGGCGGCAGTGGCCATGAGCGGGGCAGACAAGGAAAGCGCGGCAACGACTGCCGTGGAGATAACGGTCTTCAACATCGGATCAACCTCCAGCTTAAGAGCGCCCTCCTCAGGCGCTGGCTCCTTTTAAAGAGCGGAAGTGATCCCCCGCTCGTGTCAGAAGGCCGTTGTCGCAGAATCCCGCTGAACCGAACCTGAGGCCGCCATTCATGTCCGGTTCAGGGCCCGAACGCCTCCGGCTCGCGGCAAACCTGTAGGAGTTTTAATGATCTGGAGGGTTGGATCGGACTTCGTTGTCGCCTTACAATTGTCGCCGATTTGGGGATTTAATCGCGCCAGGAGCGTCGTTTGTGAAGATTCCGGAGAAACGAAACATGTCGAGAAAGCTCGCAAAAATCGAACGCCCCATCGTGATCATGGCCGGCGCCATTGTGCTGGCGATTTCCGCCTCGCCCATGGCGCTTGCTGCCTCTCAGGCCCAGTCTCTGTCGGCGGATGCCGCCAAGCAAAGCGCCATGCGATCGGCACCCAAGCCGTCCGCTCAGGCCGCTCAAGCCAATGCCGCCAAGCAAAGCGGAACGCGGTCCATGGCCAAGCCGGCCGCTCAGGCGGCCCAGGCCGATGCCGCCAAGCAGAACGCGACACGGTCCATGGCCAAGCCTGCCACTCAGGCCGCTCAGGCCGACACCGCCAAGCAGAGCGCGACAAGGTCCGCCGCCACCGCGCAGTCCACACAGGCGTCCATGTCCGACGCGGCCACGCAGAGCGCGGCCAGGTCGGCTCAGGCCTCCCAATCCGGCGCTCCCCAGCAGGCCGGAACCAAGTCGGCCGCGAAGGCAGCCACGCCTGAGGCTGGAAAGCAGAGCGCAATTCGGCTTGCCGTCGTGGCTCAGGCGTCCAAATCCGGGGTCGCTACGCAGAACGTGACCCGAGCCGCCATGCCTTCGGCGCAGGCACCCAAGTCGGGCAAGAACGCGGGCCAAGCCGTGGCAACGCGGGCATCATTGCAAACCTTGCCTACCGTGCAGTCGGCCAAGGCGCCTACGGACCGCAAAGCCATCCAGACGATGAAGACAAACTCAAACTGGTGGGATTGGTTCTTCGGCCGCTAGTCGAGGCCATCACACACGCAGAGTAAGGCCGCCGCCGGCTCACCGGCAGCGGCCTTTAAAATGCTTACTCAGTATCGCTGACAATAAGGTTGTCGAACGAGAATGTCGCGGGCTGATCAGCGCTAGAGGCGCCATAAAGGCCCACGACACCGCCATCCTTGGGCTGCTTACCTTTGAAGCGCCCGATCTCAGTGCCATTGATGTAGAGGGTCGCGTCCTTCTGCCCGAGATCGATCTCGACGTGATTGGTCGCGCCGGCACCCTTCTTGAGGGCAAGCGATTCCTCGCTGAGGATCGTGACCTTCTTGCCTTTTATGAACCGCCTCACCTCGAGCCAGCCATCGGCCCAATAGAACATCTCATAAAAATTATCCCAGTCTTGCCACCAGAACACGAGACCGATGGCACTGCCGGGAACATCCGACACGTCTTCAATCGTCATGTCGACGCAGACATTCGCGCCTTCGTTCTGGGTCTGGAAGTTGACGACGCCAGCGTACTCTTTGATGACCGCCTTGCCGTCTTCGACGTAGAAATTGTCGCCGTACTCCCATGACAGATCCTCGAACGCGAAGTCGTCTTCGAACAGGGCCGTGTCGGGATCGCATTCGGCGGCTGCGGGGCTGGCGGCCAGGAACAGACCAAACGCAAAGGCCGCGGCCGAGACGGCCACGGCACGCATATGAAACTTCATCGCTTACCTCCCTACCGGTAAGAGCAGTCCACCCTCTGCCCAGAGGAAAACCACGCTCCACAACCGAGCTTACCGGCGATCTGTGACGGCTTCAAGCCAGCGCGCCGGGCGGCGTACAACCTTAGCGGGGAAGATCGCGCGTTAGCGCGTCGGCATCGGGGTTTCGCCGCGATAGTCGTAGAAACCGCGCTTTGTCTTCCGCCCGAGCCAGCCTGCCTCGACATACTTCACGAGCAACGGACACGGCCGATACTTGGAATCGGCCAGCCCCTCATAAAGCACCTGCATGATGGAGAGGCAGGTATCGAGGCCAATGAAATCGGCGAGTTGGAGCGGGCCCATGGGATGGTGGGCGCCAAGCCGCATGGCTGTGTCGATGGCATCGACCGAGCCGACACCTTCGTAGAGCGTATACACCGCCTCGTTGATCATCGGCAGCAGGATGCGGTTGACCATGAAGGCCGGAAAATCCTCCGACACGGCGGTCGTCTTGTGCAGCGTCTCGACGAAGTCCTTGGCGCGTGCGAACGTCGCATCGTCGGTCGCGATGCCGCGGATCATCTCCACGAGCTCCATCACCGGCACCGGATTCATGAAATGCATGCCGATGAACCGCTCTGGCCGGTCGGTGGTGGCCGCAAGCCTGGTGATGGAAATGGACGAGGTGTTGGTTGCCAAGATGGCGTCTGGCTTCAGGAACGGACAGAGCGCCACGAAAATCTTGCGCTTGACCGTCTCGTCCTCGGTGGCCGCTTCCACCACAAGGTCAGCATCCGAGAAATCCTGGAAGCTCTCTGCGAACTTGATGCGGGACAGCGCACCGTCGCGGTCCTCCTCGGTGATCTTGCCTGAGGCGACCTGGCGCGCCAGGTTCTTGTTGATGGCCTCCAGCGCCGAGTCGAACCGTTCCTTGGCGAGATCGTTGATGCCGACCTCGTAGCCGCCGAGCGCCACCACATGGGCAATACCGCTGCCCATCTGGCCGCCGCCTACGACTCCGACTTTGCGAATGGGCTCCACCTCAGACTCCTTTTTCGAAGCCGGGGCGGCGCGGAGATCCGAGCCTTGCACTATGTCGTCCATCGTCTTTCCTCATCTACTCTCCGTACCCCGCCTTTTTCAGTTCGGCGTCGAGTTCGGGCAACACGTTGAACAGGTCACCGACGAGCCCGTAATCCGCCACTTGGAAAATTGGCGCCTCGGCGTCTTTGTTGATCGCGACGATGACCTTTGAATCCTTCATGCCGGCGAGGTGTTGAATGGCGCCCGAAATGCCGACAGCGATGTAAAGCTCCGGCGCCACGACCTTTCCCGTCTGGCCGACCTGGTAGTCGTTGGGCATGTAGCCGGAATCGACCGCGGCGCGGGACGCGCCCACCGCGGCACCGAGCCGGTCGGCAATCGGCTCGATCAGTTTCTTGAAGTTGTCACCCGACGCCATGCCGCGGCCGCCAGAAATGACAATACGCGCGGCGGTCAATTCGGGCCGTTCGCTTTCGGTAATGTCGGCACCCGCAAAGCTCGACAAACCAACCGCGGCGGCCGGCGTCACAGTCTCGATCTGGGCGGAACCGCCCTCGCCCGTGGCGGCGAACGCCGTGGTGCGCACGGTTCCGACCACCGTCTTGTCGCTGGTCTGCACCGTCTCGAGCGCGTTGCCCGCATAGATCGGACGCACGAACGTGTCGGGTGACTTGACCTCGATAATGTCCGAGATCTGTCCGACGTCGAGCAGCGCCGCAACGCGCGGCAGCACGTTCTTGCCCATCGTGGTCGCTGGCGCGAGCAGCACAGCGTAGTCCTTCATCAGGGGCACGATGGTCGCGGCAGTTTCCTCGGCAAGACGGTGCGCAAGCTGCGGCGCATCGGCGAGCAGAACTTTGCGCACGCCTTCGAGCTTGGCCGCCTCTTCGGCGACAGACTTGCAGCCTTCGCCCGCGACAAGAATATCGACGTCGCCGCCGAAGGCGCGCGCGGCGGTCAGCGCCTTCGCCGTCGCCGGCGCGAAGGACTTGTTGTCATGCTCTGCCAGCAGCAGCACCGCCATTACAGCACCCCCGCTTCGTTCTTGAGCTTGTCGACGAGGGTCGCCACGTCATCGACCTTGATGCCGGCCTCGCGCTGCTTCGGCTCGGCCACGGACAGGACCTTGAGACGCGGCGCAACATCGACACCGAGCGCATCGGGCGCCATCTCTTCGATCGGCTTCTTCTTCGCCTTCATGATGTTCGGCAACGACGCATAACGTGGCTCGTTGAGACGAAGGTCGGTGGTGATCACGGCCGGCCTGTTGAGTTCGACCGTCTCCAGGCCGCCGTCGACCTCGCGCGTCACTTTCACCTTCTCGCCGTTGAATTCGATTTTCGACGCGAACGTGCCTTGCGGCGCATTGAGCAGCCCGGCCAGCATCTGTCCGGTCTGATTGCAATCGTCGTCGATTGCCTGCTTGCCCATGATGACGACGTCGGGCTTCTCCTTCTCGACCACCGCCTTGAGCAGCTTGGCGACCGCGAGCGGTTCCACGGTGGCGTCGCTGGCGACCAGGATGGCGCGATCGGCGCCCATGGCGAGCGCTGTGCGGAGCGTGTCTTGTGCCTTGGCGCTGCCAATGGACACGGCGACGACCTCGCTCGCCTCGCCGCGCTCCTTGATGCGAACGGCCTCTTCGACGGCGATTTCGTCGAATGGATTCATCGACATCTTCACGTTGGCAAGGTCGACACCAGAACCGTCTGATTTGACGCGGACCTTGACGTTTGAATCGATGACCCGTTTGACGGGTACCAAAATTTTCATGCGGCTTATGTTCCCCGCACGGGTTCGACTAGCCCCCCAAAAGCCAGCATCTCGCAACTGCGAAATGGCGGCGACCGTACTTCCCGAACTGGCCGAAGTCAATGGTTTCGGGGGTTTTACAGGGCCCGGCTAGGCCCCCCCTCTGGTCTTGTCGAACAGCGGTACACCGCGCCGCCGCATGAACAAGATCAGGAGCGCCCCAGCTAGGAGGCCCCCAACATGGGCCCACCAAGCCACCGCTTCCTCGCCCTCGAACAAGAGGTTGCCGAACTGGGCCAGGATCCAGATACCGAGCGCCCAGGCGGCGGTGATCTTGATGGGAATCCGCCACAGCGCCAGCACCCAGACCTTAACCTTAGGGTGCAGGATCAGATAGGCGGCGATGACGCCTGCGACCGCCCCTGACGCCCCGATCAGTGGCAGGTCCGACTGGGGGAGCATGTAGGCGTGCAGCAGCGCGGCGAAGATCCCGCACATTAGATAGAACATGATGAAGCGGAGATGCCCCATCGCGTCCTCGATGTTGTCGCCGAACACCCACAGGAACAGCATGTTGCCGATCAGGTGAATCCACCCGCCATGCAGGAACATGTAGGTGACGAGCGTCAGACGCTCGGGCACGAACACCGCATTGGCGAAGAACGCGGTACCACCCGCAGTGCTGGCCATCAGCTTCGCCGGGATCACTGCGAGCGCCGTGAGGTTCTCGTCGCTGAGGGGCACAAGCCAGCCGGTCTGGAAGATCACATATATGGCGACGTTGAGGGCGATCAGCCCCACCGTCACATATTGGAAGCGGATCTTCTTGAGGGGGTTGGTGTCGTGGAGAGGAACAAACACTGGAGCACCGCCGATCCGTCAGCGGTTCTTGCCCGGCACCCACATCACATCGGACTTGCCTTTGCCGTTCGCGTAACGCGAAGCGACAAACAGAAAATCCGACAGCCGGTTGATGTAGCGCAGAGCAGCCTCGCCCACCGGCTCGTCCGGCCGCGATGCGAGCGCCACCATCAGCCGCTCGGCCCGGCGCGAAACGGTGCGCGCTAGATGCAGGAAGCTTGCGGCGGGCGTTCCCCCCGGCAGCACGAACGAGCGCAACGGCTCGAGGCTGCGGTTGAGCGTATCGATCTCCTGCTCGAGCCGGGTGACTTGTGTATCGCTCATTTGCAGACGGCCGCGCGCGTCCTTGGTCTCCTCGGGGAAACACAGGTCAGCGCCGAGGTCGAACAGATCGTTCTGGATGCGCGCGAGCATAGCGTCGAGGCCGGGGTCGGACTCGCGTGTATGAAGGCGCGCAAGTCCGATGACTGCGTTGGTCTCATCGAGCGTGCCATAGGCCTCAACTCTGAGATCGTATTTCGCCACGCGCTTGCCCGACCCGAGCGCAGTCGTGCCGTCATCGCCGGTGCGCGTATAGATCTTGTTGAGGACGACCATGACCACCCGCCCTACTTCCGAGGGCCCCGCGGAATCCCACCGCTTATGAGTTTAGCGTAACTTGGGCCCGAGACGGGTCAAGCCTTCGTTATTGCCTGCGTTATCAAGGCCTATGGCCCGCCAGATAGATCACCGTCATCACGATGATGATGGCGATGAACTGCAAGATCACTCGCGCCCGCATCAGTTTTTGGCTGAGATTGGGGTTGCCGCCGCGCAGCATGTTCCACAGGCCGAACAGCAGCACGATAGCGACTGCGGCGAGGGCAAACGGGATGATCGACCGTAGGATATCTTCCACTGACCCCTCCAGGGTCCGTTGGGCGCCGAAATCCAACGCCGCGGCAGGACTTTAGTTTCTTGCCGAGACCGCGTCGAGCGCCCGGGTCGGCAGGATACGCCGCAACAGAGCCACCGCATAGGTCGGGAACGTCACATAGTAGCGGGCCTTAGGCCGCTTGGCCTCCAGCGCATGGACCAGCTTGGCGGCGACCGTCTCGGGCGGCAGTTTGAAGGTCTGCTGGCCGCCGGCTTCCATTTGGGCGAGACGCGCGCGGTAGATGTCGCGATGTGGCGAGTTCTCCATATCGATATTGCAGCGATAGTGCTCAAGCGCATGCTCGATGAACCGTGTGGCGATCGGCCCCGGCTCGATCAGCGAGACATGGATTCCGGCATCCGCAAGTTCCATGCGGAGCGTGTCGGCCAGCGCCTCGACGGCGAACTTGGAGGCGCAATAGGCGCCGCGATAGGGCGCCGCGATCATGCCGAGCACCGAGGAGCAGAACACAATGCGCCCCTCGCCCCTTGCCCGCATGGCCGGAATGACGCGACGCGTGAGATCAAGCCAGCCAACTACATTGGCCTCGAACTGGGCGCGCAACACCTCAGGTCGCAAGTCTTCCACCGCGCCGGGTTGACCGTACGCGCCGTTGTTGAACAGCGCTGTCAGAGCGCCGCCAGTGGCCTCAAACACATGGGCATAGGCCTCGGCGATCGAGTCCGGCTTCCGCGTAGTCGAGATAGAGGCTTCACTGCCGAGCTCGTGCTCGAGCCGGGCGATATCTTCGCTTGCGCGCCGTGGCGAACACGCGCCAGCCACGGGACGTCATCTCCCGCGCTGAAGCGAACCCGATGCCCGACGAGCATCCGGTGATGAGGACGCTTCGTTCACTCATGGGTCTAGGCGTTTCAAGCACATAGATCGCGAAGTTGAGACCCATCGCGAAGCACACCCACAGCGCATACGGTATCAGCAGCAGCGCAGCGGGCCGGCTCACCCGGTCGAACAGGACGATGGTGATGACGATGGCAATGAGCAGCGTCATGATCACGATCAGCCCGTAAAGCGGGCTGTGCAGGGCGAAAAAGGCGGCGGACCACAGCACCCCGATCGCGAGCTGGATGCCAAACCACATCAGGGCTGACCGCTTGTCCTCATCCTTGCCGGGCGCACGCCAGACAAGCCATGCGGCCACCGCCATCGTCACATAGAGAATGGTCCAGACGATCGGGAATGCGGCGTTCGGCGGCGCGAAGCCCGGCTTTGTAAGCGTCGCATACCAATCGAGATTGGGACGGGTTAGCGCCCCGCCGATGAACGACGCCGCGAAGCAGGCGATGAGCGCAATACCGAGCGCGACCAGCGAGCGCTGGGAGGTGGCCGGCCTGCGCGCGCTACTCCTTGCTCCAGCAAACGGCGCGCGATGACATGGGCCTGAATCTCGGCCGCACCTTCGAAGATCGACAGGATACGCGCATCGCAAAGCACGCGGCTGATCGTGTATTCGAGCGCGAAGCCATTGCCGCCGTGAATCTGCAGCGCGTTGTCGGCCGCTGCCCACGCCACTCGTGCGGCGAGCAGCTTGGCCATGCCTGCTTCGAGATCGCAGCGGCGGCCCGCGTCCTTCTGCGCGCGGCGTAGTAGGTGAGCTGGCGGGCGATGAGAATTTCCGCCGCCATCATGGCGAGCTTATCGGAGACCCGCGGGAAACCGATGATCGGCTTGCCGAACTGAACGCGTTCCATGCCGTAACGGAGCCCAAGATCGAGCGCAGCCTGCGCCACACCGATCGCCCGCGCCGCGGTCTGGATGCGCGCCGCCTCGAAGGTCTGCATCAGTTGCTTGAAGCCTTGACCCTCGACACCGCCGAGCAGATTTGCTGCCGGCACCTCGAATCCATCGAAGGAGATCTCGAACTCCTTCATGCCGCGATAGCCGAGCACCTCGATCTCGCCGCCTGACATGCCGTCGGCCGGGAACGGATTGGCGTCGCCGCCGCGCGGCTAGGCGCGAGGAACATGGAAAGACCACGATACCCTGTCGTTGTCGGTGCGCGAGCACGTCATGAGGTCAGCGCGCGCCGGTAATCCAAGTCTTCTGCCCGGTGATGCGGTAGACGTCGCCGTCCTTGACGGCACGCGTGGTCAGTGAGGCGAGGTCGGAGCCGGTATTGGGCTCGGTGAATACCGCCGTCGGCAGAACTTCGCCGCTCGCGATCTTGGGCAGCCACTCTTGCTTCTGCGCATCGGTGCCGCCGTTGAGGATCAGCTCCTCGGCGATCTCCGATCGCGTGCCGAGGGAGCCCACGCCGATATAGCCGCGCGACAATTCCTCCGAGACGACGCACATCGCCTCTTTGCCGAGGCCAAGCCCGCCATAGTCCTCAGGCAGCGTCAGTGAGAACACGCCGAGCTCCGACATCTGGCTGATCAGCTCGAGCGGAATGTAATCGTCCTTGAGATGCCACTCCTGCGCATGCGGCACCACCTCGGCTTCCGAGAAGCGGCGCATCTCGTTGCGGATGTCCTCGTAGGTCTCCTCGAGACCGGGGTCGCCGTAGTTGGCCGCGCCGGCGCCTTGCGCCTCTTCGATCAGCTTGACGACTCGCGCCCGCATCTCCGGCGTCACGCCGTTGATGAGCTCGCCGACCGCGCCTCCCCGGAATTTCTGACGCGCGGAATCTGGCACGCCGAGCTCGTGCAGCCGCACCACCTCGCCCTGGCTCATGACGACGCCGCCGGCGAGCTGCGCCAGATACTCCCCCGCGCCAATCCGCGCGAGCAGCGCCTCCATCTCGCCGAACCGCCCCTCGCCGTCCATGCGCTTGGCGTAGTCGGCAAGCTGGCGCATCCCTTCGGCGTAGGTGGAGATCCAGGCGAGCCCGTGGGCGGCGTGTTGCTCCTGCTCCAGTGCCGCACTGTCAATCTTGCCGCCTGAGGCCACCTTGGCCTTCATGGCCTCCGTCGCCTGGGCGTTCAGCGCCCCGGCCGCCTCGGCGGCGGCCTCGAGCAGGGGAATGAGCTTGGCGGGGCTCACGGCCTCGCGGTCAGTGAGGGTCTCGGCGGCAGTCAAGATAGGCTCCTCGGGCACGATTCAGGTCAAAATTCAGGGCTCTACGAACCCCGACCGGGGACGAGAGTCAAACGTCAAATCGACCCGGAATCGGGCCTTGAAAAACCAAGATCATGCATGAACGCCGTTCATCTTGCCGATGAGACATCTTCAATTCCGTCCTTTCGCGGCGCGGCCTAGGGTTCGGCCAGAAAGACGGGAGGAAAACAATCGTGGCAACTTGGAAGACGGTTCTGATCGCCCTCGCCGGCTCCGCATGCCTGACGATAGCGGCCCACGCCGCAGACAGCCCGGACGAAACCGCGGGCGACCAAGAGCAAGCCGCCGCTCCGAAGTGCCTCGAAGCCGCCGTGAATCCGGTTACTGGGTATGCGGTCTGCGTCAACCCACGCGGCGCTCCAGTCGAGCCCCCGCCCCCAGAAGCTTTGGACAAGCCGTGCAAGTCCCGGCCCCACGACGACGATCCGTTCACGGTGTACGAGCGCTATTCGGCCTGTGACTAGTGGGCTGCGCCATGTTTCCGAGACAGAGACTGGAGACCGCCGGCGTGAAGAACGTCTTCGGCAATCGCAAGATCACGTGGCGCAAGCGTGATTGGCTCCAGCACGTCGCGTTCCACGTTTGCAGGATCGACAGAGAACACCGGATCGTCGATGTCGTCTTCAAATTCGCCGCCAACCGCAAGATCGCGCTCCATCAACACAAGACGCCCTTTGCCACGTTTGTGGTCCAAGGCGAGCTACGCATTTTCGGACCGAGACGCGAACTGACGGAGATTCGTCCAGTTGGAAGCTACATTTCCGATGTTGCGGACGGCGAACCGCACCGAAAAGGCGCTGGCGACGAGGATGCCATCGTGTTCCTCAGTCATCGCAACGTCGATGATGTGATGTACGTATTCTTCGACGAGAACTTGCAACCGAGCCGGACGCTGCGCATCGACGACTTCAAGGCCGAGCTCAAGACGCAAGAAAGAGCCCTATGGCTGAAGGCGGCAAACGGTTGGATCCTAGACGCCGCGCAATAGCAGACGCACCCGTTCCTTGAAGTTCCTCTCTCCCGGTTTGAGCGCGGTCGACAGCTGGAAGAAGTTGATGATCATCTCGGCCAGATGCTCGGCGGCTGGCGACCGGATGCGGCTCCGCCTCAGGACAAAATCGAAATCGGGCAGCGGGGGGCTGCCCCGAGAGGCCGAAGCGTTGGCGGCAGATTGAACTCAGGCAGAATGGTGATCGCGAGTCCCGCTTCGAGCGCGGCGAGAATGCCGGCTGTTCCTGCACTCTGAATCGCAAGCTTCCAGGACCGGCCGGCGCGGTCGAGCTCTTCGAGCGTCAACTGCCGCCACCTGCAGAACGGCGGATAGAGCGCCAGCGGCGCCGGCTCGTCCGGCTTAAGCTTCAGGCCTTGTGCCCCCGCCCAAACGCGCTTCTCACGGCATAACGCAATGCCATCGCCCTCGCCAATTTCGTGGCTGACGATCGCCAAATCAAGCTCGCCCTCATCGACAAGCGCCGATATGTCGGGACCGATGCCGAGCTCGACATGGATGCGTATCTCGGGGTAGCGGGCTGAGAACTGCCTGAGCAGTGACGACCAACGTGTGCAGATCGAAATATTCAGGCACACCGACGCGGACGGTGCCCGCGCTGTCGCGGCCAAGGCGTTGTTCCGCCTCCTTGTAGAGAGCGAGGATGCGCCGCGCGTAGGACTGGAGGATCTCTCCTTGCTCCGTCAGGCGAACGCCGCGCGCGTTGCGCACCACCAATCGCGTACCGACTTGATCCTCAAGCCGCTTGACGTGATGGCTCACCGCCGACGGGGTGAGATTCACCTCGCGTGCCGCCTTGGTGAAGCTGCCGCAGTCGCAAATGGCGACGAAGGTGCGCAAGAGGGCTGCGTCGTAGAGCATGTGCTGACTATTGCCCTGAATTCGGGTGGAACAGCTTCGCACTATACACCATCGCGGACCCGAGATGGCGACGGCTCACGGTCGGCTTGGCGCAGACCAAGCAGACCGAAGAACGTGATGGCGGCGCCGGCAACCACGACATAGCCCGGCACGAAGTCGTTTGATGTCTCCTTGATTAGGAACGTGACCAGAACCGGGGCGAGGCCGCCAAACAGGCCGATCCCCAGATTGTAGGAGAACGAGACCGCGCTGACGCGCACGTGTCGGGGGAAAAGCTCGGCCATGGCTGCTGGCTGACCGCCCATATAGGTTCCGAGCAGCAGCGCAAAGAGGAATTGCCCGAGCCAGATCAGAAACGGATCGGGGTGATGCATGAGCCAAAACAACGGCAGGCCAAGCACAAGTCCAGCGCCGGACGCAGCCAACAGCACGCGCTTGCGTCCGACCTTGTCCGACAGAAGCGCGCCGAACGGGGCGACCACAATCAGGATAGCCATGTTGGCCGTGTTGATCTCAAAGGCGAGCGTTCGTTCGATGTGCTCGAACTCGACGAGATAGGTGGTCATGTAGACGAGGAGCAGCCAATACGACGTGGCCCACCACGCCGTCATGGCCGTGACGCGGAGCATGTCTGGCCAGTACGCGCGGCAAGCCTCAACGACCGGAAGACGTCCGGCCTCCAGTCTTGCTTGTTGAGGGTCGTCTTGGACCTGACGGCGTACATACCAGCCGGCCAAGCCCAACACGACGCCGCCGAGAAACGGGACGCGCCATCCCCACGCGAACAATTCCGAATCGCTCAGCAGGAGGCTCATAGCGGCACCCGTGGCCGAGCCCAAAAGAATTCCGACCCACGATCCGATCATCGTCCAGGCGGTATCGAAGGCGCGCCGTCCCGGGCGCGCGCGTTCGAACAGGAAGACCGTCGAGACGCCGTATTCTCCAGACGCCGCCAATCCCTGAAGCGCGCGCATCAGCGTGAGAAGGATTGGCGCCAAAATGCCGACCGAGGCGAAGGTCGGCAGGAAAGCGATCATGGTGGTCGGCACCGCCATCAGCACAATCGAGAGGATAAGCGCTGGACGGCGACCGTAGATGTCCCCCACGTGTCCGATGAGGACGCCGCCGAGCGGCCGCATCAGAAATCCGACCGCGAAAACGCCGAAGGCAGCGACCAAGCTCGTCAGATAGTTGCTGCTCGGGAAGAACTGACTGGCGAATATTGGCGCGAAGTAGCCGTAGACGGCGAAGTCATACCAGTCGAGCGCGTTGCCGATTGCGCCTGCCAACCGCAATCGTTGAGGGCTACCGTTCAACCCTTGAGAACGAGCCGTCGCTAGCATCTCTTGCCGCTGGGACGAACCGGGCGTCGCACCGATGCTGCTCCCGACCAGGGGGCTCCCAACAGGATCCAACCGAGTCTGTATCGAGCCCGTCTCCTCCATACGCAATTGCAGGAGACGCTGGATGAAAGCCAGCTACGACTTGCCGTGCATCTCCTTGCTCGCCTCGAGGACGTCCTCGAAGCTCCGCAAGCCGGTAACCGGCGCGCTCACGAGCACCGCCATGTTGCCGGGCCGATGCTCATTCCGCCACATCCGCATATGCGCCTTGGGGATCTGCTCCCACGGGAACACCTCGGACATGCACGGATCAATATGCCGCTCGATGACGAGCTTGTTGGCTTGGCTGGCTTGCGCGAGATGGGCGAAGTGCGAACCCTGGATGCGCTTCTGATGCATCCATACATAGCGCGCATCCATGGTGAGGTTGTAGCCGGTGGTACCGGCGCAGATCACGACCATGCCGCCACGCTTCACGATCAGGCACGACACCGGGAAGGTGGCCTCGCCCGGATGTTCGAACACGCAGTCGACGTTCACGCCTTTGCCGGTGATGTCCCAGATGGCTTTGCCGAACTTGCGAGCCTCTTTCAGCCAAGTATCGAATTCGGGGGTGCCGACTTTCGGCAGCTGACCCCAGCAATTGAAGTCCTTGCGGTTGATCACGCCCTTGGCGCCAAGCGACATCACGAAGTCGCGCTTGTCTTCCTCCGACACGACGCCGATGGCGTTGGCGCCGGCCGTGGCGCAGAGCTGCACCGCCATAGAGCCGAGACCGCCGGAGGCGCCCCAAACCAGAACGTTGTGACCGGGCTTCAGCGTGTGCGGACGATGGCCGAACAGCATGCGGTAGGAGGTGGCGAGCGTCAGCGTGTAGCACGCGGCTTCTTCCCACGTCAGATGCTGCGGCCGTGGCAAGAGCTGCCGATCCTGCACGCGCGCAAACTGAGCAAATGAGCCATCGGGTGTTTCGTAACCCCAGATGCGCTGCGACGGCGAGAACATCGGATCACCGCCGTTGCACTCTTCGTCGTCGCCGTCGTCCTGATTGCAGTGAATCACGACCTCGTCGCCGACCTTCCAGCGCTTCACCTTGGCGCCGACCGCCCACACGATGCCCGACGCGTCGGAACCGGCGATGTGATAATCGTTCTTGTGCACGTCGAACATCGACACGGGCTTGCCGAGCGATGCCCACACGCCGTTGTAGTTCACGCCGGCAGCCATCACGAGCACGAGCACGTCATGGGAATCGAGCTCCCATGTCGGCACCACCTCGATCTGCATGGCGCTCTCTGGCGGACCCTCGCGGTCGCGGCGGATCGCCCAGGCGTACATGTTCTTCGGCACGTGACCGAGCGGAGGAATCTCGCCGATCTCGTAAAGATCCTTGATCTCGCCCGCGGGAGCGGACGTTTCTGGAGAAACTGCAGTCAAAGACATCTCATTCATCCGGTTGTCCCCCCAGTCCTCTTTCTCAGTCTCTTTTTGCACTGCGGTAATTGTCTTCGATCCATCTCGCGACTGCAACATGTTTACAGGCCGCAGACTTAACACCAAAGAGCCCCAAAAAAGCCAGGGCTCCCTTGGTCATGCCCAATTTTCGGGAAAGTCCCGCCACAGCCGGGGGGAGGGTTAGCAAAAACCAACGGCTCTGCCCAGGGGTCGATTCGCGGGGGCGGCAAAGAGCCCAGCTCCGGCCCCGAGGGCTAAACGATCGGTCTAGTACCACAGGTCAGGAAACCGGCTTCCCGGGCAAACGTTCCTAGACTGCCGGCGTGATTAATCGGCCGCGACGAGAGCCGAGACGCGCGGGCCTTCCCCCAAACTTGAAGGAGACCCCGATGAAGACGACTTCCACCTTGATGACCGCCGCTGCGGCCCTGGCGATTGGCCTGGCCGGTGCAGCTTACGCCGCCGATGAGGCCCCTGGCGCCAAGAGCGACATCATGCTCGCCGCCGAGACCAGCGATGCCCCTGGCGGCACTGGCGTGAACGAGAGTGCCGCGAGCAAGGCCACCACCCAGAAGGGCGAGAACGAGATGCCTGACGAAGGTGCCGGCTCGATGCAGGGCGGCGGCGACCTGTCCGCCGACCAAGGCGGCACTGGCGTAAAGGCCAGCTCCGACAGCGAAGGCGCGACCAACAAGACGGCCGCCAACGCTGAGGACGACCAGGGCATGAACGAGGGTGACTCCTCGGGCAACGCCCCTGGCGGCACCGGCGTTGAGGACAGCGCCGATGGCGATGGCGCCACGAGCAAGTCCGAGTAGCTTGCTCGCTTAGACTTTGGAAGGGCGGCGTCATCTGGCGCCGCCCTTCTCTTTATCTTTGGGCTGGCGGCGCGCGGCACATGCGCACATTGCGCTGCGTGCGAATTGGCTTAAACAGCAGCCAGCTCCTCAATCTAGTCTCACGATGCGGGTGCGACGCTGATCGGCAATCTCATCGTCATTGTAGTCCTGGCCGGGACTGCAGCCCTTCTGTTCTCGCCGAGGCTCACCGCCTCTCCGGTGTGGCGCGCAACTGTCACGCCGCTTGCGTCAATTATCGGCTCGGGCTTCCTCGTTTCATTCCCGCTGCTGACCCACGACCTTGGCTCCTATGCCGTGATCGCCATGGCTGGGCTTGTCGCGTTCTCCTATCTGCTCGGCGCCGCCATCCGCTTCAACATTCTCCATGGCGAACCGATCTTCCTGCATGGCGAATCCTTGTTCGCCGGCGGCGGTAGAAGCTGGTTCGGCTGGGTCGAAAGCCTCTCGCATCTTGCTCTCGCACTAGCCTATTTCATCTCGGTCACGTACTACCTGACCTTGCTCTCGGCTTTCCTGTTGAAAGGCGTTGGCGTCACACACCCGCTCGCCGGCAAGGGCATCACCACGGTTCTATTACTCGGGATCGGTGCACAAGGTTGGCTGCGCGGCCTGCACGGCCTCGAAAGCGTCGAGGAGTACGCGGTCGGCTTGAAGCTCGCCGTGATCGCCGCGGCACTCGCGGCGCTCGCTTGGTTCAACCTCGACTTGGTGATGCACGGAACTTGGCATGTCGTCGAGCACACCAAGCCCGTCGACTGGCAGACGTTGCGCGTCGTGCTCGGCCTGCTGGTCGTGGTTCAGGGGTTCGAGACATCGCGCTTCCTTGCCGGCACCTACACGCCCGAGCTCAGGGTCCGCACCATGCGCTACGCGCAATGGCTATCCGGCTTCATCTATATCGCCTTCTTTCTGCTGGCGATGGCCGCGGTCGAGGACCCCTCCGCTCTGAACAGCGACGCCACCGGCATCGTTGCCGTCCTCCAACCGGCGGCCTCGAGCCTCGTCTATCTGATCATCATCGGCGCCGTAGGCGCCCAACTCTCCGCTGCGGTGGCCGACGCCATCGGTGCCGGCGGTCTGATCGAGCAGGTAAGCGGCCAGCGTGTCGACCACCGCCAGGCCTACCCGGTCATCGCCCTGATCGGCGTTGCCCTGACCTGGAGCCTCGACATCTTCGGCGTCATCACCCTCGCCTCGCGCGCGTTCGCGCTGTTCTACCTGATGCAGTGCGTGGTCGCGGCCGGCGTCGCTCTTGAGACCCCTAGTTTGCGCTACCCCTGGCTTCGCGCCGCCGGATTTCTGGTGCTGGCGGCCATTGCGCTCGCCGTCGTCGTGTTCGGCATCCCCATGGAAGGGATTTGATATAGTTTTGGGTCCATGGAATACGGGGCGTGACAAGCGCCCTCAAGTTGCCACCAGGCGGGCGCCCGTGCTTCGATAGGGCGGAAAAGGCGCCCGGAGACAGCGAATGGCAGACGGCAAGACCAAACGCGACAAGCCCTGGATGTTCCGCACCTATGCGGGGCATTCGACGGCCAAGGCGTCGAACGAGCTCTACCGGAAGAACCTGGCCAAGGGGCAGACCGGGCTGTCGATCGCCTTCGATCTGCCGACCCAGACCGGCTACGACTCCGACGAGGCGCTGGCCCGCGGCGAGGTCGGCAAGGTCGGCGTGCCCATCTCCCATCTCGGCGACATGCGCCATCTGCTCGAGGGCATCCCGCTCTCCGAGATGAACACCTCGATGACCATCAACGCGACCGCCGCGTGGCTACTCGCGCTCTACGTCTCGCTCGCCGACGAGCAGGGTGCCGACCGGACCAAGCTCACCGGCACGGTGCAGAACGACATTCTCAAAGAGTACCTGTCGCGCGGCACCTATGTGTTCCCCCCTGCCCCGTCGCTCCGGCTCATCAAGGACGTGATCGTGTTCACCTCGCGCGAGATGCCGAAGTGGAACCCGACCAATGTCTGCTCGTACCATCTGCAGGAGGCAGGAGCCACGCCGGCGCAAGAACTCGCTTTCGCGCTCGCAACGGCGCAGGCCGTGCTCGACGAGGTGAAGACCTCGGGCGAGGTTTCCGACCAGGACTTCCCGCGCGTCGTCGGCGCCATCAGCTTCTTCGTCAACGCCGGCGTGCGCTTCATCACCGAAGTCTCCAAGATGCGCGCCTTCGTCGACCTGTGGGACGAGATCACCAAGAACCGCTACGGCGTTGACGATCCGAAGCTCCGCCGCTTCCGCTACGGCGTCCAGGTCAACTCGCTCGGCCTCACCGAGCAGCAGCCCGAGAACAACGTCTACCGCATCCTGTTGTCGATGCTGGCGGTCGTCCTGTCCAAGAAGGCGCGCGCCCGCGCCGTGCAACTGCCCGCTTGGAACGAGGCGCTCGGTCTGCCGCGTCCGTGGGACCAGCAGTGGTCGCTCAGGCTCCAGCAGATCGTGGCCTACGAGACGGACCTGCTCGAATACGCCGACATCTTCGACGGCTCGGAGGCAATCGACCGCAAGGTCGAGGAGTTGAAGGAGCAAGCGCGCGCCGAGCTGTCCAAGATCGACGCCATGGGCGGCGCCGTCGCCGCCATCGACTACATGAAAGAGGCCCTGATCGCCTCCAACGCGGAGCGCGTCGCGGCCATCGAGCGTGGCGACCAAATCCTGGTCGGCGTCAACGCCTACACCGAGACCGAGCCGTCGCCGCTCGATTCAGGCGCCGAAGGCATCATCACCGTACCGGAAACGGTCGAGATCGGACAGATCGCCGAGCTTCAGAAATGGCGCCAGCAGCGCGACGACAAGGCGGTACGCCAGGCGCTGAAGGAGTTGAAGGAGGCGGCCTCGGAGGGCCGCAACATCATGCCGCCGTCGATCGCCGCCGCTAAGGTCGGCGTCACCACCGGCGAGTGGGGCGGCGTGCTGCGCGAGGTGTTCGGTCAATACCGCGCACCGACCGGCATCGGCGCCAAGCACAGCATCGACGAGGAGCGGCTGAAGGAAGTGCGCGAGCTGGTCGCGAAGGTCTCCGGCAAGCTCGGCCGCACGCTGACCTTCGTGGTCGGCAAGCCTGGCCTCGACGGACACTCCAATGGCGCCGAGCAGATCGCCGTGCGCGCCGACGATGTCGGCATGAATGTCGTCTATGACGGCATCCGCCTGACCCCTGCCGAGATCGTCGAGCAGGCCAAAGAAGCCAAGGCTCACGTGGTCGGGCTGTCGATCCTCTCAGGCTCCCACGTCTCGCTCGTGCGCGACGTCGTTCAAAAGCTCCGCGAGGCCGGTATGGGCGACGTGCCGGTCGTCGTCGGCGGCATCATCCCGCCCGAGGATGTGAATATCCTCAAGCAGTGCGGCGCCTCGGCGATCTACACGCCGAAAGACTTCCAACTCAACGAGATCATGACCGGCATCGTCAATCTCGTGGACAACAAGGTGGAAGTCCTGGCCGAGGCGGGCGTGCCTGTGCCGCCGCTCCGCGCCAAGGAGAGGGTACCCCTGTGAAAACTGCCTCCGGGCAGTAGCTGACAGCAGGCGCGCTTTGCCGCTAGACTCCCGCCCAACGCCGATTCTGTCCCGGCGTCCAAGGGGGGTCCAACATGAACTTTCATCTGAGCACGCCGCGCCGCGAGACGTTCCTCGTCTCGGTGATCATCGCCGCCCTGGTCGTGATCGGCATGATCGTGCCGCTGCCGATCTTCACCGGTTACGGCCTCGGCCTGTTGCTGATCGCTTATCTGATCCTGCTGGCCGGCGTCTTGATGGACAACGTGTAGGTCAGCACGCGCTTACGTAAGCCTGGCCGCAGTCTTGCGCGGCGAGGAATGGCGCGAGCGCCGCGTACAGCGCGCGACCGCGGACCGGCTTCGCCACTCGGGCGTTGATCCCGGCTGCGAGGTAATCCTGATCGTCGTCCTCGGCGCCGAGTGCGGCAAGCGCAACGATCGGCACTTGCGCCGACGGCGCCTGGAGCTTGCGGACACGAGTCGCAATGGCGAGCCCATCATAATCCGGCAGCACCGTATCCATCAGCACGAGATCGTATGTCCTGACCGCCAGGCACATGACGGCGGCGGAGCCGTTCTCGACCATCTCGTAGGTCAGGCCGAATTCGTCGAGATAAGCGCCGATCATCATGCGATTGACCATG